>NZ_JBEXNQ010000024.1:0-117102 GCF_040611155.1 Streptomyces sp. NPDC002994 | reverse complement strand
CTTCTTCGGGGTGGTTGCGTTCAACGCCCTGCGGGGAGCGCCCCGGCACGTCCCCTCCCGGCACCGCGGACTGCTGGGGGGGGGGGGGGGTGGGTGTGTCCCGGCCAGCCCCTCCGGCGTTTGAGGCGAGGGGTCTGGGGCGGAGCCTCAGTTGCGGAAAGGGGCGGGTAGGGGAAAGCCCCGCAGGGCCGGCCGGCCCTACGCCGGCGGCTGCTGCCGGTACGGGGCCAGTGCGGGCGCCGTTTTCGTCGCCACGAATTCCGTGATCCGGTACGCGCAAACCCCCGCCACCGTAAACGGGTCCGCCGCCGCGATCTCCTCGATCCGCGCCCGGTCGTCCGCGACGGCCAGAATCACCCCGCCGTCACGCGGCTGCTTTCGCCCCGAGGCGATGAAAACCCCCGCCTCGTACTGCGCGTCCAGCCACGCCACATGGGGTTCCATCAGCTCGTCGACGCGCTCGACGGGTGCGGTGTAGGTCAACTCCAGTACGAACATGATCGCCAGGCTACCGCGTACGCTCTGACCACTATGAAGAGCCTCCGTGCCCCCGCCGACGAAGCCGAAGCCCGGGCGATCCAGGACGAACTCCGCACCCGGGTCGTACTCGACGAGCCCGGACCGCCCCCCGGCACCGGCCTCGTCACGGGCGTCGACGTGGCGTACGACGACGAGCGTGACATCGTCGCCGCGGCGGCCGTCGTCCTCGACGCCGCGACGCTGACCGTGGTGGAGGAGGCTACGGCGGTCGGCCGCGTCGCCTTCCCGTACGTTCCCGGCCTGCTCGCGTTTCGCGAGCTTCCGACGGTGCTCGCCGCCCTTGAATCCCTGACGGCGGACCCGGGGCTCGTGGTCTGCGACGGATACGGACAGGCGCACCCGCGCCGCTTCGGCCTGGCCAGCCACCTCGGCGTCGTGACGGGCCTCGCGACCATCGGCGTGGCCAAGAACCCCTTCACGTTCACCTACGAGCAGCCGGGCCCCCGCCGCGGCGCCGCGTCGCCCCTCCTCGACGAGGCGGGCGAAGAAGTGGGCCGCGCGCTGCGCACCCAGGAGGGCGTGAAGCCGGTCTTCGTCTCCGTCGGCCACCGCGTGAGCCTGGACAACGCCTGCGCGCACACCCTGCGCCTCGCGCCCGGCTTCCGGCTCCCGGAGTCGACGCGCGCGGCGGACGCCCTGTGCCGCCGTGCCCTGCGCGATGCGCTTGGTGCGGATTTCGGAACAACCACGTAACTGAGTATCTGTACGGATGTTTGAACAGGCGCAATGGGACAAGGTCATCGTATGACTGCATACACGCGCCCCGACGAGCACCTTGACCGCTTCGACCACCCCACACACCCCAGGCCGCCCAGGCCGGCGGTCGAATCCATAACCGTCCACCGCGCCGGCCGCCGTACGAACGTGGGCATTCTGGTCGGCGGCCTGGCCGCACTCGCGTGGACCGGCGGGATGATCTACACCATCGCGGGCTGGATCAGCGGCAGCTGAAGGCACCTCGCACGCGTCACTCCCGCACCGCCGCGACCCGGAACCCCACTCCCGCCGCCATCAGCCGCTTCAGCAGCGCGTCTCCCATCGCCACCGCCGTCGTCACTTGCCCGGACGTCGCAGGCAGCTCGTCGAAGGCCAGGCAGAGCACCGATTCGGCCAGCATCTTCGCCGTCTCGTCGTAGCCGGGGTCGCCCCCCGACACCTCGGTGAACACCCGGCGCCCGCCGCCCTCGCCCACGAAGCGCACCGTGAACCAACTCCGGCCCCTGCGTTCCTCGTCGGGCCCCGAGCCCGCCGCGTACCGGCTCATCAGCCACGCGCGCGCCGCCGGGATCTGCGCCAGCGCGAACGCGCTCCCCACCGCCGCCACCCCGCCTACCGCGACCGGCAGCCACTTCACCGCCGCGTAGTGCCGGTAGCGGAAGTCCGGCCCGTACCGGTCGAGCGCGGCCGCCGAACGGGCCACCACCTGCGGGTCGATGGTCGCCAGCGGCAGCGCCCACGTCCCCGTCTCGCGGCTGCGCCGCGGCGCACCGATCGGGGCCCGCGCCCGCCGCCCCACCAGCCTCGGCTCGGACAGTCGCCGCTCCTTCGCGGCCCGCAGCATCTGCCGCCCGCGCCCGAACGCGGTCATCGCGGAGGCGAAGGTGCCGCCCGAGAACATCGCGTTGGAGCGTACGAACCCGTCGACGCGCAGCGGGACGTCCTCGGGCAGCTGCTTGACCGTGAAGTACACGCCGAGGTCGTGCGGGACCGAGTCGAAGCCGCACGCGTGCACGATCCGCGCCCCCGTCTCCCGCGCCCGTGCGTCGTGCTCCAGGTACATCCGGTCGACGAACTCCGGCTCGCCCGTGAGGTCCGCGTAGTCCGTGCCCACGTCGGCGCAGGCGGCGACGAGTGCTTCGCCGTACCAGACGTACGGGCCGACGGTCGTCGCCACCACCCGCGTGCTCGCGGCGAGTTCGCGCAGCGATGCCGGGTCGGACGCGTCGGCGTGCAGGACGGGGAGGGTCGCGCAGGCCGGATTGACCGCGATGAGCCGCTCGCGCAGCTTCTCCAGTTTTGTGCGGCTACGCCCGGCAATCGCCCAGCGGCAGTCGGCGGGTGCGTGCGCGGCGAGGTACTCCGCGGTCAGTTCCCCGACGAAGCCCGTCGCTCCGAAGAGCACGATGTCGTACGCGCGCCGAACCGTCTCGTTCATGGGGGCAGAGAGTAGCGGTGTTCTCCGATAAAAAGAACTAAGCGCTTGCTCGCCCCAGGGGCTTGTGCGAAGTGGAACACGTTCTTAGCATCGTTGATGTTACATCAGTTGTGTCAAAGTGCTGGGGGCTTGATGGCAGCGACAGGCAACGGCCCGCTCTGCGGAGTGCGCGTGGTGGAACTGGCGGGAATCGGCCCCGGCCCCTTCGCCGCCATGCTCCTCGCCGACCTCGGCGCAGACGTGGTCCGGGTGGACCGCCCGGGCGGCGCGGGCCTGGGCATCGACCCGGCGTACGACCTCACCAACCGCAACAAACGCTCGGTGATCGTCGACCTCAAGTCCGCCACCGGACCGGCCCAGGTCCTCGACCTCGTCGAGCGCGCCGACGTACTCATCGAGGGCTACCGCCCCGGCGTCGCCGAGCGCCTCGGCGTCGGCCCGGACGCCTGCCTGGCCCGAAATCCGCAGCTGGTGTACGGGCGGATGACGGGCTGGGGCCAGGAAGGCCCGCTCGCGCAACGCGCCGGCCACGACATCGCGTACATCGCCCTCACCGGCACACTCGGCATGTTCGGCAAGCCGGACGAGCCGCCCACCGTCCCCGCGAACCTCGTCGGCGACTACGCGGGCGGCTCGCTCTACCTCGTCATCGGCGTCCTCGCGGCGCTCCAGCACGCCCGTACGGAAGGCGGCGCCGGCCAGGTCGTCGACGCCGCCATCGTGGACGGCGCGGCCCATCTCGCCACGATGATCCACGGGATGGTCGCGGCCGGTGGGTGGCGGGACCGGCGCGCGTCCAACCTTCTCGACGGCGGATGTCCCTTCTACGGCAATTACGAGACATCGGACGGCCAGTACATGGCGGTGGGCGCGCTGGAGCCGCAGTTCTACGCCGAGTTCACCCGCCTCCTCGGACTCGACGAGGCCGAGGCGGACGCCCGCCGCGACATGGCCCGCTGGGGCGAGCTGCGCGACGTGATCGCCGCCCGCTTCAGGACCAGGACGCGCGACGAGTGGACCGCCGTCTTCGAGGGCTCCGACGCCTGCGTCGCCCCCGTGCTCTCCCTGCGCGAGGCCCCCTCCCACCCTCACCTGGCCTCCCGTTCCACCTTCATCACCCACAGCGGCATCACGCAGCCCGCGCCGGCGCCGCGCTTCTCGGCCACACCAGGGGTCGTGCGCAGCGGGCCTGCCCGGCCCGGCGCGGACACGGCCGAAGTGGCCCGCGACTGGGACGTACCAAGCATCGAGAAGGACAGCGAGAAGGACAGCGAGAAGGACGGCGCCCCATAAGGGCTGGCTGTAGAGGCAGGAGACAGAGTTGAAGCGTCAGATCTTCACCGCGGAGCACGAGGCATTCCGGGAGACGGTGCGCACCTTCCTGGCGAAGGAAGTGACGCCGTACTACGAACAATGGGAGAAGGACGGCATCGTCAGCCGCGAGGCGTGGCTGGCGGCCGGCAAGCAGGGGCTGCTCGGTCTCGCCGTACCGGAGGAGTACGGGGGCGGCGGGAACGCCGACTTCCGCTACAGCGCCGTCCTGGCCGAGGAGTTCACCCGCGCGGGCGCCGCCGGGCTCGCGCTCGGCCTGCACAACGACATCATCGGCCCGTACCTCACCGGCCTCGGCACCGACGAGCAGAAGCGGCGGTGGCTGCCCGGCTTCTGCTCCGGCGAGACGATCACCGCCATCGCGATGACCGAGCCGGGCGCGGGCTCCGACCTCCAGGGCATCCGTACGACGGCCGAGGACCGCGGCGACCACTGGCTGCTCAACGGCTCGAAGACCTTCATCTCCAACGGCATCCTCGCCGACCTGGTGATCGTCGTCGCCAAGACCTCGCCCGAGGGCGGCGCCAAGGGCCTGTCCCTGCTCGTCGTGGAGCGCGGCGCCGAAGGCTTCGAGCGCGGGCGCAATCTCGACAAGATCGGCCAGAAGTCCCAGGACACCGCCGAGCTCTTCTTCAACGACGTACGCGTCCCGAAGGAGAACCTGCTCGGCGAGCTCGACGGCGCCTTCATCCACCTGATGACCAACCTGGCGCAGGAGCGCATGGGCATCGCGGTCGCCGGGATCGCCGCCGCCGAGTACCTCCTGGAGATCACCACGACGTACGTCAAGGAGCGCGAGGCGTTCGGACGGCCGCTGTCCAAGCTCCAGCACATCCGCTTCGAGATCGCGGAGATGGCCACCGAATGCGCCGTCACCCGCACGTTCCTCGACCGCTGCATCGTCGACCACTCGAACGGGGAGCTCGACGCGGTCCACGCGTCGATGGCCAAGTGGTGGGCCACCGAACTCCAGAAGCGGGTGGCGGACCGCTGCCTGCAACTGCACGGAGGATACGGCTACATGACTGAATACCGCGTCGCGAAGGCCTTCACTGACGGCCGTATCCAGACGATTTACGGTGGTACGACCGAGATCATGAAGGAAATCATCGGCCGTTCGCTCCTCGCCTGACTCTCCCTGTTGTCACGTCACGCCACGTCATGTCACGTAACCCTCGAAAGGCTGCTGTCTTGAGTACCGAAGCGTTTGTGTACGACGCGATCCGCACCCCGCGCGGCCGCGGCAAGGCCAATGGTGCCCTGCACGGCACCAAGCCGATCGACCTCGTCGTCGGCCTCATCCACGAAGTGACCCGGCGCTTCCCCGGCCTGGACCCGGCAGCCATCGACGACATCGTGCTCGGCGTCGTCGGCCCCGTCGGCGACCAGGGCTCGGACATCGCCCGTACCGCCGCGATCGCCGCCGGACTGCCGGACACGGTCGCCGGCGTACAGGAGAACCGCTTCTGCGCCTCGGGCCTGGAGGCCGTCAACCTGGCCGCCATGAAGGTACGTTCGGGCTGGGAGGACCTGGTCCTCGCGGGCGGCGTCGAGTCGATGTCGCGCGTCCCGATGGGCTCGGACGGCGGCGCCTGGTTCGCCGACCCGATGACCAACTTCGAGAACGGCTTCGTCCCGCAGGGCATCGGCGCCGACCTCATCGCGACCATCGAGGGCTATTCGCGGCGTGACGTCGACGAATACGCCGCGATGTCGCAGGAGCGGGCCGCCGCGGCCTGGAAGGACAGCCGCTTCGAGCGCTCCGTCGTCCCCGTCCGGGACCGCAACGGCCTGGTCGTCCTCGACCACGACGAGCACATGCGCCCCGGTACGACGGCCGATTCGCTGGCCGCGCTGAAGCCCTCGTTCGCCGCGATCGGTGACATGGGCGGCTTCGACGCGGTGGCGCTCCAGAAGTACCACTGGGTCGAGAAGATCGACCACGTCCACCACGCGGGCAACTCGTCCGGCATCGTCGACGGCGCGGCCCTCGTCGCGATCGGCACCAAGGAGGTCGGCGAGCGCTACGGCCTCACGCCCCGCGCCCGTATCGTCTCGGCGGCCGTCTCGGGCTCCGAGCCCACCATCATGCTGACGGGCCCCGCGCCGGCCACCCGCAAGGCGCTGGCCAAGGCAGGCCTGACCATCGACGACATCGACCTCGTCGAGATCAACGAGGCGTTCGCGGGCGTCGTCCTGCGCTTCGCCAAGGACATGGGGCTCTCCCTCGACAAGATCAACGTCAATGGCGGCGCCATCGCCATGGGCCACCCGCTGGGCGCCACCGGCGCGATGATCCTCGGCACCCTCGTCGACGAGCTGGAGCGCCAGGACAAGCGGTACGGCCTCGCCACGCTGTGCGTCGGCGGCGGCATGGGTATCGCCACCGTCGTCGAGCGTGTCTGACCGTCCCGTCCCCACCCCTTACGGAGAACCCACAGCATGAGCGAGTCCACCACCATCCGCTGGGAACAGGACGAGACCGGTGTCGTCACCCTCGTCCTCGACGACCCCAACCAGTCGGCCAACACCATGAACCAGGCCTTCAAGTCCTCGATCGCGGCGATCGCCGACCGCGCGGAGGCCGAGAAGGACTCGATCCGCGGCATCATCTTCACCTCCGCCAAGAAGACCTTCTTCGCGGGTGGCGACCTCAAGGACATGATCAAGGTCGGTCCGGAGCAGGCCCAGCAGGCCTTCGACACCGGTACGGCCATCAAGAACTCCCTGCGCCGCATCGAGACGCTGGGCAAGCCGGTCGTCGCAGCGATCAACGGCGCCGCCCTCGGCGGCGGTTACGAGATCGCTCTCGCCTGCCATCACCGCGTCGCGCTCGACGCGCCCGGCTCCAAGATCGGCCTGCCCGAGGTCACGCTCGGTCTGCTCCCGGCGGGCGGTGGCGTCACCCGTACCGTACGCCTCATGGGCATCGCGGACGCGCTGCTGAAGGTCCTGCTCCAGGGCACGCAGTACAACCCGCAGCGGGCCCTGGAGAACGGCCTGATCCACGAAGTGGCCGCCACCCGCGACGAGATGCTCGCCAAGGCGCGCGCCTTCATCGACGCCAACCCGGAGTCCCAGCAGCCCTGGGACGTAAAGGGCTACAAGATCCCCGGCGGCACCCCGGCCAACCCGCGCTTCGCCGCGAACCTCCCCGCCTTCCCCGCCAACCTCAAGAAGCAGACGGCGGGCGCCCCCTACCCCGCCCCGCGCAACATCCTCGCGGCGGCCGTCGAGGGCGCGCAGGTCGACTTCGAGACCGCGCTGACGATCGAGGCCCGCTACTTCACCGAGCTCGTCACGGGCCAGATCGCCAAGAACATGATCCAGGCGTTCTTCTTCGACCTCCAGGCCGTCAACTCCGGCGCCAGCCGCCCCAAGGGCATCGAGCCGCGCCCCGTCCGCAAGGTCGCCGTCCTCGGCGCCGGGATGATGGGTGCGGGCATCGCGTACTCCTGCGCGCGCGCCGGCATCGAGGTCGTACTGAAGGACGTGACGCCCGAGGCCGCCGCCAAGGGCAAGGCGTATTCCGAGAAGCTCCTCGCGAAGGCGCTTTCGCGCGGCCGTACGACCGAGGCCAAGCGGGACGCGCTGCTCGCCCTCATCACGCCGACCGCCGACGCGGCAGACCTCGCGGGCTGCGACGCCGTGATCGAGGCGGTGTTCGAGGACACCTCGCTGAAGCACAAGGTGTTCCAGGAGATCCAGGACGTCGTCGAGCCGGACGCGCTGCTCTGCTCCAACACCTCCACGCTGCCCATCACCGGTCTGGCGGAAGGGGTTTCCCGCCCCGTCGACTTCATCGGCCTGCACTTCTTCTCGCCGGTCGACAAGATGCCGCTCGTCGAGATCATCAAGGGGGAGCGGACGGGCGACGAGGCGCTGGCCCGCGCCTTCGACCTCGTACGCCAGATCAAGAAGACGCCGATCGTCGTGAACGACTCTCGCGGCTTCTTCACGTCCCGCGTCATCGGCCAGTTCATCAACGAGGGCGTCGCGATGGTCGGCGAGGGCATCGAACCCGCGTCGATCGAGCAGGCGGCGGCCCAGGCCGGCTACCCGGCGAAGGTCCTGTCCCTGATGGACGAACTGACCCTTACCCTCCCGCGCAAGATCCGCAACGAGACGAAGCGGGCGATCGAGGCAGCGGGCGGCACGTGGCCGGGGCACCCGTCGGACGCGGTCATCGACCGGATGGTCGACGAGTTCGGGCGTACGGGCCGCAGCGGCGGGGCGGGCTTCTACGAGTACGGCGAGGACGGCAAGCGCACGCGCCTGTGGCCGGGGCTGCGGGAGCACTTCGCGAAGCCGGGCGCGGAGATTCCCTTCGCCGACATGAAGGAGCGGATGCTGTTCTCGGAGGCGCTGGACACTGTCCGCTGCTTCGAGGAGGGCGTGCTGACGTCGGTCGCGGACGCCAACATCGGCTCGATCATGGGCATCGGCTTCCCGGCCTGGACGGGCGGCGCGATCCAGTACATCAACGGGTACGAGGGCGGCCTGCCCGGCTTCGTGGCACGGGCGCGCGAGCTGGCGGCGACGTACGGCGAACGCTTCACGCCGCCGGCGCTGCTGGTGGAGAAGGCGGAGCGGGGGGAGAGCTTCAGCGACGCGTGACGCCCTGCCGGGCCGGGGTTCCGTTTTGGGGCCCCGGTGCGGGGCGGGTGGCCGCTGCTCAGAGGGGCTTGATATTGCCCCCTGGGCAACTTTCAGCCCCTCCGGCGTTTGAGGAGCGGGGTCTGGGGCGGAGCCCCGGTTCGGGAAGGGGCGGGGCGGGGAGAAAGCCGCGCCCCGCTTCCCGCACCCCCCTCACTCCGCCGTGAACGCCGCCCGCAACTCCTCCCTCAGCGACCGCTGAAACGCCGTCACCAGCGCCTGCACCACCATCGGCTGCATATGCGCCGACAGCGACTTCATCGCCTTCACATGTTCAGGATCCGACTCCCGCTCGCGGTAGGGACTCCACACCTCGTCCTTGAAAAGGTTCGTGAGCGCGTGCGCCACCGACCGGGCGTGTTCGAGCAGAATCGTCCGGGCGGCAAGGATCGTCTCGTGCGCTATGGGCACACCGAGCAGCTGTACGCCGAGACCCAGCAGCCCCGGGTCGACGCGAAAGGTGTCGGGGGCCTCGGCCCGCTCCAGGACGTTCATCGCGGCGAGCCGGTCGATGTCCTCGTCCGACAGAGGACGGCCCGCCCGCCGATCGAGCTCCGCCCGGGTCGCGTCCTCCGCCGAGTCCGGCGCCCACGACGCCACCACCGCACGGTGGATCGCCAGATCGTGCGCGTTCAGGTCGGGCGGCAGCTGCTCCAGGTAACGCTCGATCGCGGCGAGCGTCATGCCGTGGTGCTGGAGCTCCTCGATGAGCGCCAGCCGGGACAGGTGGGCCGGCCCGTAGTGGCCGACGCGGCGCGGACCGATCACGGGCGGCGGGAGCAGCCCGCGGGTGCTGTAGAAACGGACCGTACGCACCGTGACCCCGGCCCGCGCGGCCAGCTCGTCTACCGTGAGCGTCGGCCCCTCGGTGTCCGTCGTCATGACTGCGCCTCGCTTCCCGGTACTGCGCCAATACAGTGCAACAGTATTGCTGTCTCACCACTGTTGTGAAAGCGGTCCGTCCGGACTGTCAGTGGTCGCCCGTACGGTGGTGCCATGTCGGGGATCAGTTACGTACAGGGGGACGCCACCGCGCCGCAGGGCAAGGGCGTCAAGATCATCGCGCATGTCTGCAACGACCTGGGCGGCTGGGGCAAGGGCTTCGTGCTGGCGGTATCCCGCCGGTGGCGCGAGCCCGAGGCCGCGTATCGCCGCTGGCACCGGGAGCGGGCGGGCAATGACTTCGGCCTGGGCGCCGTGCAGTTCGTGCAGGCCGGGCCGTACGTCTGGGTGGCCAACATGGTGGGCCAGCACGGCATACGGACCGGCAGCCAGGGCGTGCCGGTCCGGTACGACGCGATCGACGCGGCACTCGAAGCGGTGGCGGCCAAGGCGGCGGAGCTGGGCGCCTCGGTCCACATGCCGCGCATCGGCTGCGGGCTCGCGGGCGGAAAGTGGTCGCGGATCGAACCGCTGATAGGGGAGCGGCTGGTGACGCGGGGCATCGCGGTCACGGTCTACGACCACGACTGAGCAGCCGGCGTAGGGCGCGGGCGTAGGAGCGGGGCGACCTGGGGCTCCGCCCCGGACCCCGCTCCTCTAACGCCGGAGGGGCTGGATGGTGCTGGGGCGCCCCCTAGGCCCCCCGGCCGAAATGGTGGGCCAGTGGTGCGTGTGGGTCCGGGGCTGCCGGCTGCGGGGCGTGGTCCACGTGGACCGTGGCGCCGGCCAGTCGGCCCACCGCGTGCAGCAGCGCGTGCTCCGCCGCGACCGCCACCGCGTGCGCCTGGACGACCGTCAGGCCGGGGTCGACCACCACCGACGTCTCGGCGCGCAGACTGTGGCCCAGCCACCGCATGCGGACCGCGCCCACCGCCCGTACGCCATCGACATGGGACAGCGCGTGCTCGGCCTCGTCCACCAGCGCCGGATCCACCGCGTCCATCAGCCGCTGCCAGATCTCCCGGGCCGCGCCACGCAGCACCAGCACGATCGCGGCCGTGATCAGCAGTCCGATCAGGGGGTCGGCGTAACGCCAGCCCAGCGCGGAGCCGCCCGCGCCCGCCAGCACGGCGAGGGAGGTGAATCCGTCGGTGCGGGCGTGCAGGCCGTCGGCGACCAGCGCGGCGGAGCCGATCTTCCTGCCGGTACGGATGCGGGCCCGCGCCACCCACTCATTGCCCGCGAAGCCGATCAGGCCGGCCGCGGCGACCGCCGGGAGGTGGCTGACCTCCTGCGGATCGAGAAGGCGCCGCACCGCCTCGTACCCGGCGAACACCGCCGAGGCGGCGATCACCAGCACCACGAACACGCCCGCCAGGTCCTCGGCCCGCCCAAAGCCGTAGGTGTAGCGGCGGGTCGCCGCGCGCCGCCCCAGCAGGAAGGCGACGGCGAGGGGCAGCGCGGTCAGGGCGTCGGTGGCGTTGTGGACGGTGTCGCCGAGCAGTGCGACCGAACCGGACAGCGCGGCGACGACGGCCTGGGCGGCGGTGGTCGCCGCGAGGACCGCGAAGGAGAACCAGAGTGTCCGCAGCCCGGCCGCCGACCCTTCGAGCGCGGAGTCGATCCGGTCCTGATGGCCATGGTGATGGTGTCCGTGACCGTGTCCGTGACCCGTCATGCTCACCACGGTGGCACACCAACTCCCGTGCAGCCACTGTCGAAAAACAGCCCGTGACCAGGTGCGAACCACTCGCGATTACCCGACCCGCTACCCCACCCGCCCCCGCGCCGCCGCCTTGGCCGAGCGACGCACCGCCCGCACCGCCCCTTCCGCCGCCCGGATGCCGCTGAAGATCGCGATCTCCCCGCGCATGCCGGGCGCGGCCACCATGTCCCCCGCCAGGAACACCCCGTCGCCCCGGTCGATCGCGGGCCGGTCGCGCCAGGTCGACCCCGGCAGATCCAGCGCCCCGGTCCGGCCCTTCGCCGTCGCCGTACGCTGCCAGGTCGTCCGCTCCCGCCACCCCGGCACCGTCAGATCGGCCAGCGCGTCGAGCCGTTCCCGCGCCTCGCCGGCGCTCTCGCCCGCCCGTACCGGCATGTCCAGCTGGAACAGGGACTCCCCGCGCGGTGCGATCGTCGGATCCTGCATCGAGTACGCCTCGTGGAAGCCGCCCGAGTCGAGGTCGACCGCGAGCAAGCGGTCCCGCCGGTCACTGCGCACCGCCAGATCCCGCAGCACGCAGTGCCCGCTCTCCCAGCGCAGGGAATCGTCGCCCAGCAGCCCGCGCGCCGAGGACAGTTCCGTCGCCACGATCACCGGCCGACCGCCCGGCAGCTCGCTCAGCCGTGTCCCGGTATGGATGCGTACGCCCAGATCCCCGGCCCGCGCCTCCATGCGGTCGATCACGCCCTGCCAGCCGCCCACGACCCACCGCACCGTCGGCACAGCCGGCGCGTACACCCGCCGGAACAGCTCCCACACGAACGCGGCCGACAGCCGCCCCGTGTCGGCGTCGTACGTCACCACGCCGATCGCATTGGCCGCCGCCCGCGCGGTCCTCTCCCCGTACCGCCGGGCCGCCCAGTCGTGGAAGGTCTCGTCGACGGGCGCGGTGCGCGGGCGGCCCGGCAGCACCATCCGGGCCAGCCCGGCGGGCGGCAGCGGCCGCAGCCTCCCGTCGCGTACGAAACCGGCCTTGGCCTGCCGCAGGGCCGGCAGCCCGAGCGGGCCGGTCAGCCCGCGGTCGGTGAGCCACTTCCAGTGCGGCAGATCGCTGTAGAAGACGTGCGGGCCCTCGTGCGCGACGTACGGCGCGGGCGTGGCTCTCCCGCGCCCTCCGAGCGATCCGTGCGCCTCGTACAGGTCCACGCGTACGCCCGCCTCCGCGCAGGCGATGGCGGAAACCAGCCCCGCCACTCCGCCGCCGACCACGGTCACATCCCCGGTCATGTCGTCTTCCTCCAGCCCGTCCGTTCCGGTCTCCTGCTCCACCAGGACGGACGGGCCGGTGCGGAATGTGACATCAGCCCGCACCCATACGGGTCAGCGGCCGCCGGCCACCACCGGGTAGTGGTCACTCAGATTCGTGTACGTGTACTGCTTGCCCCAGCTGGAGACGGTCCAGGGCGCGCTCTGCTCCTTGATCACCTCGTTCGTCCAGCCGGCCGGTTTGACGTGCCCGGCGCGGTGCAGGACGTAGTCGAGGTCCTCGCGCGGGTCGTCCGGGTATCGCTCCGAGGCGATCGAGTTGTCGGCGGTGTCGAACGAGTACGGGTGGCCGGTGCGCGCGTCGTCGCCGGTCAGGCCGCCGTCGGCGAGCATCGTGGCGTACTCGGGGCTGTGCGAGTCCACGTTGAAGTCGCCCGCGACGATGACCTGCTCGGAGGCGGGGATGTTCTTGCCGTCGAGGAAGGTGTCGATCGCCTTGAACTGCCGGCTGCGCATCTGGGCGGCCTCGCCCGCGGCGCAGCCCGGGTCGGTGGACTGGGCGTGTGTGCCGACGACATGGACCAAGGTGTCGTTCACGTCGAGCACGGCGTACACGAAGCCCTTGTTGGAGTACCAGTCGGCGCCGCACGCGTCCTTGTAGACGTACTGCTCCTTGCGGACGACCGGCCACTTGCTGAGGACCGCGACCCCGCCGTCCTCGGGCGTCGTGGAGGAGTACGAGCCGCCGGTCGCGTCCCAGCCGGTCTTGCTGCGGCCCATCACCGGTGTCTGGTGCGGGTACTGGGCCGCGGCGTTGCTCTTCAGCGCGTCGGAGGCGCCGTTGTCGAAGGCTTCCTGGACGACGACCACGTCGTTGCCCTGGAAGAAGGAGGCCGCCGGTATGGCCTTCGCGCGGTGGTCCTGGCCCCAGTTGGGGTAAAGGTTTTTGCTGAAGAGGAAGGTGTTGTACGAGAGCACCTTCAGCGACGGCACCTCGGCGGAGGCGGCGGCGGAGGCGGCCGCCGCGGTCACCGGGGCCGCCGAGACGGCCGGGGCGGTCGCGCCAAGTGTGGCGGCCGCCAGTACGGTGGCCAGGGCGGCGCCAGGGGTACGGCGGAGCATGGAGTGCGGCACTGGGGCTCCTGTTTCAAGTGGGGGGTAAGGCTCGGCGCGGCACATCAAATCAGCCCTAGTTACCTTCCGGTAGACATTGGGCGGCGAATGCCTTGCAGAAGGCACACGATCTCCCCAACTCGCCGATGTCCGCGCCCTGTACGAGTCCGCACTGGCCGATGCCCGGCACGTCGCCGCCAGGACCCGGCAGCAGGCGCACGAGGAAGGCATAGCCCTGATCGCCGCCGCCCGGGCGGACGGCATGCGCGTGCGCGAGCAGATTCTCGCCGAGGGGGCGGTGGTCATCGCCGCCGAGCGGGCCGCCGCCGAGGCCGTAGTCCGCCCGTACGTCGACGGGCTGGCGCGGGAACTGGCCGGCCGTGTCCTCGGCGAGCCCGCCCCGGCGCCGGCCGCCGACCACCGGCCGTAGCTCTCGCATACTGGAGGCATGAAGATCAGTGGGCAGGACCCCGTACCGCCGCCCCCCGGCGGTGTCCTGTGGTCGGTCGCCGGTGACGTGCGCGCGCTGCTCATGCTGCCCGCCGCGCTCACCCTCCAGGTCGCCCGTCCGGCCGTCGGCGCGGGCGTCGACCAGCACTCCGTCTTCCGTACGGACCCGTGGGGGCGCGGCGAGCGGTCGCTGCGCTCCGTGCAGCTGTGGGTGTACGGGGGAGAGGCGGGAGCCGAGGAGGGCCGCAGGCTTCGGCAGCTCCACAAGAGCATCCAGGGCACCGACGCGCACGGCCGCCCCTACCACGCGCTCGACCCGGCCCACTATTCCTGGGTCCACGCCACCGGCTTCCCCTGCTACCAGCACGCGCTGCGCTATCTCTTCCGGCCGCTGACCGAGGCACAGGAGCGGCAGTTGTACGCCGAGTGGCTCCAGGTCGGCCGGATCCTCGGCATCAACGACCGGGACATGCCGCAGACCGTCGAGGAGTTCTGGCCGTACTTCCGCAAGATGCTGGCCGAGGAGCTGGAACCGACCGTGGTGGTGCGGGAGCTGATCGCCACCGACAGCCCGGTTCCCGCCCCCGACCGGGGCCCGCTGCCGGTACGTCTCGTCCTGCGCGCCCTGTGGTCTGTTCTGCTGCCGTCGCTGGCCCGCTTCAGGGCGTTCGTGACCGTCGGCTACATGCCGCCGGACGCGCGGGAGGCGCTGGGGCTGGAGTGGAGCGACGTACAGGAACGCAGACTGCGCAGGTTCAGCCGCGTCGTACGCACCCTGGTTCCGCTGCTGCCCGAGCGGCTGCGCTATCTGCCCCTGGCGCGCGAGGCCAGGGCGCGGCACCGGAACAACCAGGCAGCCTCCCGAATCTGATTGAGAGCGCTCTCGGAAATCTAGTCGCAGCATGCTCCCGCGCCCCCCACCCCGTCAACAATTGAACGCACCGCGCTCAGCCGTGCCTCCAACTGCCGTCCGTGTCACATGTATTGACACTTCCCTTACAGGAGTTTTACGTTCCCTGATATCTGAGAGCGCTCTCGGACGCCCTTCCCCCACGACTCCGAGGTGCCGTCCATGCCAGCTCCTCCGTTCAGAACCGCGTCCGCACTGGTCCTCGTCTCCGCCCTGGCCGCCCTCGGCCTCGGCTCCGCCGCCTCTCCCGCGACCGCCGCCACCATCCCCGTCGGGTCGGGCAGTTACTCCGACGTACGCCCCGCCGGAACATCGGGACCCACCACCAACACCGGCACACCCGTCACCCCCAAGCTGACCCCCGCCGCGAAGGACAAGCCGCTCCCCACCAACGACTGGTGGTCCTCCCTCGCCTTCCAGCGGTACGGCGACAACCCGCACTCCACTCCCATGTACGGGCACCCGCTCACCTACCAGGCCACCGCCGCAGGCCTCGAAGTCGGCTACCCCACCACTCCCGCCGTTGTAGGCGACGGCAGGCAGTACGAGTACGCCCACAAGCGCGACCTCACGCTCGGCCTGACCGGCCTCAACTCACCCGACACGAAGGCCGACGACTGGTCCGACTGGACCGTCACCCCGTACTGGTCCGACGGCGCCCGCACGCTGCGCACCACCATCGGTCACGGCCTGCCCTTCGTGTACGCCAAGGGCTCGGGCGCCGGCGCCCAGATCACCACGGCCGCAGCGCCCACCGTCTTCGCCGACCAGGGCAACGTCCTCGGCATCACCGTCGCCGGCCACCACTACGCCCTCTTCGCACCCACCGGCAGCGACTGGAACATCGCCGGATCGACCATCACCGCCGGCCTCGGCGCCAAGGACTACTTCTCGCTCGCCGTGCTGCCCTCCACCGACGCCCTCGCGACGTACAAGAAGTACGCGTACAGCTTCGTGACCGGCTCCAGGGCGAGCTGGACCTCCACCGGCGGCACGGTGAAGGCGACGTACACCCTCACCACCGAGGCGAAAGAGGGCAGTGAACCCGGCACGCTCCAGGCCCTCTACCGCCACCAGTGGCTGCACACCGCCGACCCGCTCACCCCGTACACGTACCTCTCGCCGCGCGGCACGATGAAGGTCCGCGAGGGCACCTCCTTCACCACCAGCCAGCGCGCTTCCGGCGTGCTGCCCGCCCTGCCGCAGTCGAGCGGTGTCGACAAAGCCCGGCTCAGGGGCTACCTCACCGAGGCCGCGAACGCTGCCGACCCCTTCTCCGGCGCCACCGACACCTACTGGACCGGCAAGGCGCTGGGCCGCCTCGCCCAGCTCGTACCCGTCGCCGACCAAATCGGTGAGACCGCCGTCCGCGACAAGCTCCTCGGCCTCATGAAGGGTCGCCTCCAGGACTGGTTCACGGCGGGCGGAGCCAACGAATTCTCGTACGACAAGACCTGGAAGACGCTGACCGGCTATCCGGCGTCGTACGGCAGCGACACCGAGCTCAACGACCACCACTTCCACTACAGCTACTACATCTACGCGGCCGCGATCGTCGCCCAGTACGACCCGTCCTGGGCCGCCGACTCGGCGTGGGGCGGCATGGTGAAGACCCTGATCCGCGACGCCGCCAACCCCAGCCGCACCGACACCGCCTTCCCCTTCCTGCGCGGCTTCGACGTGTACGCGGGCCACAGCTGGGCCTCCGGCCACCAGGGCTTCGCGGCGGGCAACAACCAGGAGTCGTCCTCGGAATCCACCAACCTCAGCGCCGGTCTCGTCCTGTGGGGCGCGGCGACCGGCGACACGGCCCTGCGCGACTTCGGCACGTACCTCCTGACCACCGAGTCGGAAGCC
Source organism: Streptomyces sp. NPDC002994 (assembly GCF_040611155.1). NCBI lineage: Bacteria > Bacillati > Actinomycetota > Actinomycetes > Kitasatosporales > Streptomycetaceae > Streptomyces > Streptomyces sp. NPDC002994. The sequence goes on along the minus strand of NZ_JBEXNQ010000024.1, from coordinate 100,275 downwards.
ATCGCCCAGTACTGGTTCGACGCCGACGAGCAGGTCTTCCCGTCCTCCTTCGGCCACGACACGGTCGGCATGGTGTGGGGGAGCGGCGGGGCGTACGCCACCTGGTGGACCGCCAACCCCGAGGAGATCCACGGCATCAACGTCCTCCCCGTCACCGGCGGTTCACTGCACCTGGGCGGCGAGAAGGCCGCCATCCGCCGCAACCTCGCCGAGATGGAACGCGAGAACGGCGGACCCGCCGTCGAATGGCGCGACATCCTCTGGGAGTTCCAGTCACTGGCCGACCCGGCCGCCGCCAAGGCCAAATGGGACGCCGGAAGCGCCGCTTACACCCCCGAGCAGGGCGAGTCCAAGGCGCACACCTACCACTGGATCAGCACCCTCGACACGCTCGGCGCCCCCGACACGACGGTGAGCGGTGACATCCCGACGTCGGCCGTCTTCACCAAGGGGACGGTACGGACGTACGCCGCCCACAACCACACCTCCACCACCCGCACGGTCACCTTCTCCGACGGCGGCAAGCTCACCGTCCCCGCCCGCTCGACCGCCACGGGCACCGGCACGGGCGGCACCGACCCCGACCCGGACCCCGAACCCCCCACCGGGGACACCTTCCAACTGCGCACAGGCGGCGCTCTCACGACCACCACAGGAACCACCGCCACCACCGACACCATCGCCTCGGCGGGCGGCGCCAACCACGACGGCACACCCCACCAGCCGCTGACGTACACGGTCAAGGGGGTCAACGGCACGCTCAAGTCCGGTACGCCGACCACCTTCCGCCTTCAGCTCGACGCGGGCACGACGGTCGGCCTCGGCCAGCAGGCCCGGGTCAGCTACGACCTGACGGGCGACGGCACGTACGACCGGACGGAGACCTACCAGTACTTCGCGACCGACCCGGTGGCGGGCTGGGAGCAGTACACCCAGGCTCGCGGTCTCAAGTCGGCGACCGGCACGCCCGGCGACCTCAAGGGCGGCACCGTACGCCTCGAAGTGTGGAGCGCCATCGGCAACGGCACCGCCCAACTCCGCACCGGAACGGGTGATTCAGTCCTGGTGATTCCCTACCAGTGACCGGTACGTACTTAACGCCCCCCACCCGCGGCGGGTCCCGGCCGATCAGGCCGAGGCCCGCCGCACCAGCTCGGTAGGCATGATCACCGAGGCCGGCGCGTCCCCCGCGCCAGCCTCCTCGCTACTCAAAACCCTCATCAGCAGCCGGACCATCAGCCGGCCCATTCCCTCGATGTCCTGACGGACCGTGGTCAGTGGAGGATCCGCCGACGCGGCAACGCTCACCACGTCGTCGAAGCCGACGAACGCGACGTCCTCCGGCACCCGCCGCCCCCTCTCCCGCAGGACCCGCAGCGCGCCCGCCGCCATGAGGTCGTTGGCGGCGAAGACGGCATCCAGGTCCGGCCGGCGCGCGAGCAGTTCCGCCATGGCGCGCGCACCGCTGTCCACGGTGAAGTCACCCTGCGCGGTCAGCGCGGGATCGGCGTCGAACAGTACGTCGCGGTAGCCGTCGGCGCGGTCCATGGCTGAGGTCTGGTCGCGCGGTCCCGCGATGTGGGCGATACGCTCCCGGCCCAGGCCGACGAGATGGCGTACCGCCGCCCGGGCGCCGCCCCGGTTGTCGCAGTCGACGTACGGCACCGCTGCCGCCCCGGCGCCGGGCCGGCCGCCGAAGACGGTCGGGACCTTGGTGCCGCGGATGAGGGCGGGCAGCCCGTCGTCGTTGTGCAGCGAGAAGGCGAGCGCGCCGTCGACGTGGCCGCCGCCGAGGTACCGGGCGATCCGGTCGTAGTCACCCGGCCCCTCCACCCACAACAGCACCAACTGGGAGTCGTTCGCCGTCAGTTCCCTGCTGATGCCGCGCACCTGCTGCTCGAAGAAGGGGTCCGAGAAGATCCTGAACTCCGGCTCGGCTATGACCACGGCGACCGCGCCGCTCTGGCGCGTGACGAGGGACCTGGCCGCGTGATTCGGGACGTACCCCAACTCCTCGACCGCCTCGCGCACCTTGTCGGCCAGGGGCTGCCGCACGCCCGCACCGCCGTTGACGACACGGGAGGCCGTGGCCCGGGAGACTCCGGCGCGGGCGGCGACGGCTTCGAGAGTGGGGCGGGAACCGGCGGACTGCTCGGGCAAGACGGGCGCTCCTCGGCGGCTCGGGGCGGCAGCGGGGGAGAGGGCTGCTGAGAGGGAGAATATCCGCAGCCAAGGCAACGTGAGAGCGCTTTCAGCCCACTGACGCGACCAACGCCGCCGCCCCCTCACCAGGGGACGGCGGCGCGGCGTACGACCGGTCAGTGGTGGTCGTGCTCGTGGATGGTGTTCGTCGCGGCGATCTTCTTCCACGACTTGGGCTGCGCGGGCTTCGCGCCTTCATCGGCCCCCGAGCGGGCGATCCGGCTCTCGGCAGCCGACGGAGCACCCGGCTTCGACGGCTCGTACAGCCAGGTGTCGAAGAGCGCGGCGAGCGGCTTGCCCGAGACACTCTCGGCGTACTTCACGAAGTCGCTCACACTCGCGTTGCCGTGGGCGAACTTGGCCGGCCACCCCTTCAGGATCTTGAAGAAGTCCTCGTCGCCGACCTCGTTGCGCAGCGCCTGCACGGCCAGCGCGCCCCGGTCGTACACGGCGATGTGGAACTGGTTGTCCGGCCCCGGGTCACCCGGCTTGACCGTCCAGAAGGGGTCGTCGGCCGCGCGCGTCTCGTACACATAGTCCGCGAGCTCCTGCGTCGTGCCCTCCCCCTCCTTCTCGGACCACAGCCACTGGCTGTAGCGGGCGAAGCCTTCGTTGATCCAGATGTCCTTCCAGCCCTTGACGGCGACGCTGTCGCCGTACCACTGGTGGGCCAGCTCGTGGACGACGACCGAGACGTTCGCGCCGTTGGCGAACTGCCGCGGACTGTAGAACGGCCGGGTCTGCGTCTCCAGCGCATAACCACTCGTCACGTTCGGGACGTAACCGCCGAGCGCGTTGAAGGGGTACGGGCCGAAAACCTCGGTCAGGTACTCGGCTACCTCGGTGGTCCGCTCGATGCTGGCGCGCGCGGCGCCGGCGTTGTCGCCGAGGTCCTTGCTGTAGGCGTTGAGGACGGGCAGCCCGTCCGCCGTCTTGTCCGTCGTGATGTCGAACTTCCCGACCGCGAGCGTGGCCAGGTAGCTGGCCTGCGGCTTGTTCGAGCGCCAGTTGTAGCGGGTCCACCCCAGCTTCGAGTTCTGCGACTGGAGTACGCCGTTGCTGATGGCCTGCGTGCCGTCCGGCACCAGGACGGAGATGTCGTACGTCGCCTTGTCCAGCGGGTGGTCGTTGCTAGGGAACCACCAGACGGCCGAGTCCGGTTCCTGGGCGGCGACGCCGCCGTCCGGGGTGCGGTGCCAGGCGGTGTAGCCGCCGATCTTCAGCTCGGAGGGCTTTCCGGCGTACCGCACGACGACCGAGACGGCCCGGCCCTTCTCCAGCGGTGCGGCCGGAGTGACGACCAACTCCTGATCGCCGTCCTTGACGAACTTCGCCTTCTTCCCATTGACCCGCACCTCACTCACACCCAGACCGAAGTCGAGGTTGAAGCGAGAGAGGTTCTGCGTGGTGGTGGCGAGGATCGTCGCCGTGCCCTCCAGCAGGTCGGTCGTGGGCTGGTACTTGAGGCGGAGGTCGTAATGCGCTACGTCATATCCGCCGTTGCCACTGGCCGGGTAGTAGCTGTCGCCGACGCCCGGCGCGCCCGGACCAAAATTGGCTGCCGATGCCGGGATCGCCAGCAAGAGCGAGGCCGCCAGCGCGCCCGGGACGATAAGTCTGCGGTGCACGGATACTCCAAATCATCAGTCCGAAGGATCTGTTGGCAGCCTATTCAGCCCCAGTGCCACCAGTCATGTCCATGGTCGCTCCTGTCACACAACTGCCATCCGGCCGACACGCGGACCGCTCCTGCCCTCTTTTGCACGGGAGTTGACCGGAGTACCTTCCGGCCCATGCCGATACCTGCGCGGGGATCCCGCTTGAAGTGGCAAAGGCTCATTCCGGCGACCACGGCTGCCCTGGTGGCGGTCATGCTGACTCCGGCGGGCGCCCAGGGCACCGCGACCGGTCCGGCCGAGAGCAGACCGGTCTACTCCTACGACAACGCCATCCGCGAAGCCGTATGGGTCGACACCAGGATGGACGGCGACGGAGACGGGAAGAGCGACCGCGTCGCCGTCGACATAGTCCGCCCCAGGGAACCGGCCGCACAGGGCCGGAAAATACCCGTCATCATGGACGCCAGCCCGTACTACTCCTGCTGCGGGCGCGGCAACGAGAGCCAGAAGAAGACGTACGACGCGGACGGCAACCCCGTCCAGTTCCCGCTCTACTACGACAATTACTTCGTGCCCCGCGGCTACGCCTTCGTCGCCGTGGACCTCGCCGGCACCAACCGCTCCGACGGCTGCGTGGACGTGGGCGGCCACTCCGACATCCAGTCGGCCAAGGCAGTCGTCGACTGGCTGAACGGCCGCGGCAAGGCGTACACGAGCCGCACCGGCACCGAGCGCAGCAAGGCCGCCTGGTCCACCGGAAACACCGGCATGATCGGCAAGAGTTACGACGGCACCATCGCCAACGGCGTAGCGGCGACCGGAGTCGAGGGCCTCAAGACGATCGTCCCGATCGGCGCGATCTCCTCCTGGTACGACTATTACTTCGCCCAGGGCGCCCCGCTCTACGACAGCGGCCCCGAGTGGCTCTCCCACTACGTGGAAAGCCCCGACGCCCGCGCCCGCTGCCAGGCCGTGCAGAAGCGCCTGGTGGACGAGGCCCCGCGCAATGGCGACTTCACGCCCCTGTGGGCCGAGCGCGACTACGTAAAGGACGCGGACAAAACCAACGCCAGCATCTTCCTCATCCACGGCATGCAGGACCTCAACGTCCGCGCCAAGCACTTCGGCCAGTGGTGGGACGCCCTCGCCGACGCGGGCGTGGACCGCAAGATATGGCTCTCCCAGACCGGCCACGTCGACCCGTTCGACTTCCGCCGCGCCGACTGGGTGAAGACCCTGCACCGCTGGTTCGACCACGAACTCCTCGGCTACGACAACGGCATCGACCGCGAGCCGATGGCCGACATCGAGCGCGCCCCCGACCAGTGGTCCACCGACACGGTCTGGCCGCCCCGGTCCACCGACGCCACCGCCCTGCGCCCCGGCAAGGGATCCGCGCCCGGCGTCGGCACCCTCTCCCTGAAGCCCGCCGCCCCCGGCGCCACGGAAACCTTCACGGACGACCCCAAGCTGAGCGAGAGCGACTGGGCCGCGCAGATCGACAAATCAACCCCCGCCAAGGCGGGCTTCACCACCAAGCCGCTGACCCGCGACCTGCGCCTTTCGGGCTCCTCCAAGGTGACCATCACCGCGACGCCGTCCACCTCCACCGCGCACCTCTCCGCAGTCCTGGTCGACCTCGGCCCCGACACGATCCGCGACTACACCGCTGCGGGCGAAGGCATCACCACCCTCACCAACCGCACCTGCTGGGGTCCGAGCACCACCGGTGACAGCTCCTGCTTCAAGGAGACGAAGGCCCGTACCGCGAACGTCGACTACACGGTCTTCAGCCGCGGCTGGGCAGACCTCGGAACCCACGCGGACCCGGACCGCGGCCGCCCGCTCACCCCGGGCAAGCGGTACACGATCACCCTGGACCTCCATTCGAGCGACCACGTCGTCCCCGCCGGACACCGTCTCGCACTGATCGTCGGCGGCACCGACGCGGGCCTGATCGACCCTCCGTCCACCACCCCGACCCTCGGCATCGACCTTTCCCGTACGACCGCGGAGCTGCCCATAGCCGGCGGCGCGCAGGCCTTCGCCCGAGCGACAGCCGGCTCGCGGTACTCCACCACACCGGACGCCCGCCTCGACGGCGTGGCCGAGCCGCGCACTATCCGCCCGATCCCGGGAGCCACCCGCTGATGCACCCGCGTATCCGCGCACTAGTAGTCGCCGCCGCCGCAGCGGCCTTGGCCGCACCGATCGCCACGACCACCGCCCAGGCGTCCCCGGCCCCGCCCCGTACCGGCTTCGAGTCGTCCAACGGCGCCCGCTGGACGACCCAGCCCGAGGAACAAGACTTCCTCACCACAGTCGACCGCGCGAGCAACAAGATCACGAAATCCACCATCGGCACCACGAACCAGAACCGCCCGATCCACCTCCTGCGCATCGCAGCTCAGCAGCGCACATCCACCACCATGCTGCTGATCTGCTCCCAGCACGGCGACGAACCGTCAGGACGCGAAGCCTGCCTGACGACCGTCCGGGACCTCGCGTACGCCAAGGACAAGAAGACCCTCGACTTCCTCGCCCGCACCACGGTCCTCGTCATCCCTACTGCCAACCCCGACGGCCGAGCGGCGAATACCCGTACCAACTCCGACAACGTCGACATCAACCGCGACCACATCGCCCTGAAGACCGCCGAGGCCAGGGCGATGGCCGCAGTCATCCGCGACCACAAGCCAGAAATCATCTACGACCTGCACGAGTACGGCGCCACCTCGCCGTACTACGACAAGGACCTGCTGTCCCTCTGGCCCCGCAACCCCAACACGCACCACCACGTGCACGCGGAGGCGCACACCCTCTCCGAGTCCTATGTACGCCCCCACGCCGAGGACGCCGGCTTCAGCAGCGGCATCTACGGCATCTGGACGGATCCAGTAACAAACGAGCCGGTCAAACAGGTGGCGGGCGACGGCCAGGAGCGCATCCTGCGCAACACGGCCGGCATCAAGCATTCGGTGGGCCTCCTGGTGGAAACCCGAGTAGACCCCCTGACCGCCGACGAAAGAGAAAACCCGGCCCTCAACAACAAACGCCGCGTAGAGACCCAACTAGCAGCCCTGACCGGCGCATTCACCTTCACCGACGAGCGCCGGGGCCGCATCGGGGCCGCAACCACCCAGGCACGCCTCGCGGGCTTCGCGGACCGAGGCCCCGTCCACCTCGGCGGCGCCGACAACGACCCACCAGAACCCACCGAGACAATCAACAACCCTCCCTGCGGCTACCACCTCTCCCCGGCGCAGTACGCGGAAATCAAAGACGAACTAGAACTCCACGGCATCGCGTCTCACCCCCACACCACCGGCGCCTACGTACCACTGCGCCAGTCCCAGCGCGCCCTCGCCGTCCTCCTCCTCGACGACCGTGCGGCGTACCACCTCACAACCGGGAGGCCCGACACCACCTGTTAGACAGTTGTGACGTGCAACACATGTGGTAGGGGGTACGGGAGAGCGAAATCAGGCTCCCGCGAATCCCTGAAAGGTGCCCCCTGTGTCGCACGAACAGAAACCGGCTCAACGGCTTCGGCTGCCGGTGAGGGCGGCTCTCCCGGGCCGCCACCCGCACGAGGACGAGACGCCCCAGACCGACCGGGTGGTGTTCGGCGTAACGGCCGTACTCACCGTGGCCTTCGTGGTCTGGGGCTCCATCTTCACCAAGACGCTGGAGAGCGTCTCCGACAAGATGCTGAGCGGCCTGATGCACAACGGCGGCTGGGCCTTCGTCCTGGCCGCCTCCGGGTTCGTCGTCTTCGCTCTCTGGCTGGCCATCAGCCGTTACGGCAGGATTCCGCTCGGCCAGGAGCACGAGCGACCCGAATTCCGTACCGTCTCCTGGGTCGCGATGATGTTCAGCGCGGGCATGGGCATCGGCCTGATGTTCTACGGCGTCAGCGAGCCGCTCGCGCACTACACCACCCCACCCCCGGGCACCGACCCCGCCGACTCGGCGGACGCGATGCAGACAGCCCTGGCCACCACCCTCTTCCACTGGACCCTCCACCCGTGGGCGATCTACGCGGTCGTCGGCCTGGCCATCGCGTACAGCACCTTCCGGCGCCGCAGGCGGCAGACCATCAGCGCCGTGTTCGTGCCGCTGATCGGCAAGAAGCGCGCCGACGGCACGCCCGGCCGGCTGATCGACATCCTCGCGATCTTCGCCACCCTCTTCGGCTCCGCCACCTCCCTCGGCCTCGGCGCCCTGCAGATCGGCAGCGGATTCCGGGAGCTGGGCTGGATGGAGAGGGCCGGCACCGGACTCCTGATCTCCATCATCGGAGTCCTCACCGTCGCCTTCGTCTTCTCGGCCGTCACCGGTGTCGAAAAGGGCATCCAGTGGCTGTCCAACACCAACATGGTCCTGGCGGTCGTCCTCGCGCTCTTCGTCTTCATCGCCGGCCCGACCATCCTCGTACTGGACCTCCTCCCCACCTCCCTCGCCGCCTATATCGACGAAATCCCCCAGCTCGCCGGCCGTACCGAGGCGGCAACCGGCGGCGGTGAGGTCTCGGACTGGCTGAGCAGCTGGACGGTCTTCTACTGGGCCTGGTGGATCTCCTGGACGCCGTTCGTCGGCATGTTCATCGCCCGCATCAGCCGCGGTCGAACGATCCGTCAGTTCGTGGGCGGCGTCATCCTGGTCCCCAGCACCGTCAGCCTGGTCTGGTTCGCCATCTTCGGCGGTACGGCGATGAAGCTCCAGGAGCGCGGACAGCTCGCCAAGGAGGCGACGCCCGAGGGCCAGCTCTTCGGCGTACTCCAGGAGTTCCCCATCGCCAGCGTGATGAGCCTCCTGGTCATGATCCTGGTCGGCATCTTCTTCGTCTCAGGAGCAGACGCCGCCTCGATCGTCATGGGCACGCTCTCCCAGCGAGGCACGTTCGAACCGGCCAGGTTCGTAGTCATCTTCTGGGGCGTGGTGACCGGCGCGGTAGCGGCGGTCATGCTGCTCGTGGGAGACGGCAAGGGCGACGCCCTGGCCGGCCTCCAAAACCTCACCATCCTCGTAGCGGCGCCCTTCGTACTCGTCATGGTGGGCATGTGCCTGGCCCTCATGCGCGACCTGCGCCAGGACCCGCTGATCGTCCGCGGTGAGATCGCCGAGGAGGCCGTGGAGAGCGCCGTGATCGCGGGCCACGAGAAGTACGCCGGTGAATTCGAGATCCGCATCGGCCCGGGCCCGGAGGCCGGTACCACCCCGGGCGAAGAGGACGAGCGCAAGAAGAACCCCTGACGGAACGCCCCCGCGGCCTGCCCGGCCGCACCGTTTCGCTTCCGCGGTGCCGGGAGGGGACGTGTCGGGGCGCTCCCCGCAGGGTGTCGAACGCGACCACTGCGAGCGAAGGCCGAGTACCCGAACGTTCGGCACCCGAGGAGACGCCCCGGCGCGGCACCGACCCCGGCGCCCTGGGGGCTTGGCCGGGCGCACCGTTTTGCGTTCGCGGTGCTGGGAGGGGGCGTGTTGGGGCGCTCCCCGCAGGGTGTCGAACGCGACCACTGCGAGCGAAGGCCGAGTACCCGAAGGTTAGGCACCCGAGGAGACGCCCCGGCGCGGCACCGACCCCAGCGCCCTGGGTGCCTGCCCGGCCGCACCGTTTCGCTTCCGCGGTGCCGGGAGGGGACGTGTCGGGGCGCTCCCCGCAGGGTGTCGAACGCGACCACTGCGAGCGAAGGCCGAGTACCCGAACGTTCGGCACCCGAGGAGACGCCCCGGCGCGGCACCGACCCCAGCGCCCTGGGTGCCTGCCCGGCCGCACCGTTTCGTGTTCGCGGTGCCAGGAGGAGACGCCCCCGCGTCACCTCACCCCCGCCCCACCCACCAGCCGCGCCGCCTCCCGCGCGCAGCCCCACGCAACAGTGACCCCCGCACCCCCGTGCCCGTAGTTGTGCACACACCACCCCCCAGAAGCCAGCCGCTCCCCCTCCAACCGCACGCCCCCGACGCGCGCAGGCCGCAGGCCGACCCGGTGCTCCAGAACCCTCGCCCCCGCCACCTCCGGCCGCACCCCCGCACAGCGCTCCACGATCCCCCGAGCCACCGCCGGATCCGGCTCCTGCCTCCAGTCGTCCTCCTGGGCCGTGCCGCCGAGGACCAGCCCGTACGGCTGAGGAAAGAAATAGACCGACTCCGAACCCCCCGTCGCCCCCACGAACCACTCCTCAACCCCAGGGTTCTCCACCACAACCAACTGCCCCCGCACCGCCCGCACCCCCGCATCCGGCACCAGCGACCGCGCCCCGATCCCGGTGCAGTTGACAACCGTGTGCCCCACCGACGGCGCCGCCTCCCCCAGCCGCGTCACATCCCGCAACTCCACCACGCCCCCCGCAGCCTCCAGCCGCTCCCGCAGGTACCGCAGATGCACCACCATGTCGATCAGCGGCAGCACGGCCCGCAACCCACCAGCACTGTCCCGCAGCCCCGCCACCTCCGCCCCCCACGCCCCGAGCCCGGCAACCGTGGTGCCCGCCATGACACCACCCACGAGCCGTACGCCCGTTTCTTCCGGCGTACGGGCCAACCGCTCGTAAACCCGCAGCGATTCCACCGACCAGTCGCCCACCAGTTCTGCGGGCTCGATGCGATAGGGCCACCACAGCGCGCCCGCCACCGCCGAGCAAGTCCGCTCCACGGGCTCCCTGGTCCACACCCGCACCGACCAGCCACTCTCCGCGAGGACAACCCCCGTAGCCAGCCCCGCCACGCCACCGCCCACGACCACCACTTCACCGCTCATGACCGGACGCTAACGCCAATCCGCGCTGCCGTGCTCACATCACCTCGCAGCTGGGGATACTCAGGACATGTCTGCCGACTACGCGACTTTCGGGCTGGCTCCGGCCATGCGGGCCGGTGGTGTTCTCGTCAACGGGGACTACCAAGTGCACCGCGATTTCATGGACTTCCTCATCGACGGCCACCCGCTGCTCCACCAGCTCTCCGACCTCGACGCGGTGTCCCCACTGGCCGCCGACGTACCACCCGCCATTTTCACCGCCCAGGTACGCACCCTGCTCCTGGAAGCGGACGCGCCCCTCCCCGACGGCCGGTACGTGATCTACGGCTGCCCCGAGTGCGAAAGCCTGGACTGCGGCGCGGTCACCGCCGTAATCGAGCGGGCAGGGGAGGACTTCGTCTGGCGGGACTTCGCCTGGCAGACGAGCGAGACCGCCGACCTGGACCTGAACGGCTACCACGGGATAGGCCCCTTCCGCTTCCGCGGCCAGGAGTACCGCACAGCGCTGGAACGCCTCCTCGCAGCCGGCGACGAGGAGCCACCACCTCGCCGCCGAGTCCTCCTGATCGGCGCACGAGTCGACGTACTGGCGAAGCTGGCCGCCGCCCTGCGCACGATCAACATCGGCGCGGACATCACCACCGACGCGGCCGACGTCCCACCCGAAGAGCTGAGGGCGTACGGAGCCGTGGCGTTCGGCAGGGCGGTCGACGAGCACAAACAAAGGTCCGTCCGAGAGGCATTCGACCGAGCGGGCGCGGATGTGACCTACGTGGACGGCCTGGCCCCGATCGTCCCGCTCCTCGTGGCCCAGATAGAGGCAGCCCTGGACCGCAGCCCACCGGAGCAGCGCCGCCTGACACGGCTGGTGGCGGTGGAGGGCGAGGCGGGGGTCGAGGTGACGTCCACCTGCCGGGTACAGCTGATCGCGTACCGCCTCGACCGGCTCATGCGGACGCACACCCACGAGGTCTTCGACGACATGCTGGAACCGGGGAAGCACCGGATCCCGCTGGACGCGCGGGCGACGAAGGGCCAGTCGTTCATCGTCGCCCGCACGAGGGGAGCGGTACTGGTAGCCCCGATGATCCGCTGATGATCCACAGGCGCACCCCGCACCCACCCCAAGAGGCTCGGTAGAATCCATGGCCTGATGACTGCAACTCTCGTCGCCAAAGATCTCGCAGCGGGCCACGGCGACCGCTCCCTCTTCTCCGGGCTCGACCTCGTAGTCGCCCCCGGCGACGTGATCGGCCTCGTCGGCGTGAACGGCGCGGGCAAGTCCACACTCCTTCGCCTGCTCGCCGGACTCGACACCCCCGAGGAGGGCGAGCTGCGGCTCTCGCCGCCCACCGCCACCGTCGGGCACCTCCCGCAGGAGCCGGAGCGCCGCGAAGGCGAGACGGTACGGGCCTTCCTGGCCCGGCGTACCGGAGTGGCCGCCGCCCAGACCGCCCTCGACGAGGCCACCCAGGCGCTCGTCGACGAGACCCCGGGCGCGGACGACGCGTACTCCGACAGCCTCGACCGCTGGCTCGACCTCGGCGGCGCCGACCTCGACGAGCGCGCCGAGGAGGTAGCCGCGACCCTCGGCCTGACGGTCGGCCTCGACCAGCCCATGACGGCCCTCTCCGGCGGCCAGGCGGCCCGCGCCGGCCTCGCCTCGCTCCTCCTCTCCCGGTACGACGTCTTCCTGCTGGACGAGCCCACGAACGACCTGGACCTCGACGGCCTGGAGCGCCTCGAAGGTTTCGTCTCCGGCCTGCGCGCGGGCACAGTCGTCATCAGCCACGACCGCGAGTTCCTCACCCGCACCGTCACCAAGGTCCTGGAGCTCGATCTCGCCCAGCAGCAGATCAAGCTCTACGGCGGCGGCTACGCGGCGTACCTGGAGGAGCGCGAGACCGCGCGCCGCCACGCCCGCGAGGACTTCGACGAGTACGCCGACAAGAAGTCCGCACTGGAAGGCCGCGCCCAGATGCAGCGCGGCTGGATGGACAAGGGCGTCAAGAACGCCCGCCGCAAGGCGACCGACAGCGACAAGCTCGGTCGTAACCTCCGCAGCGAGGCGAGCGAGAAGCAGGCCGCCAAGGCACGCCAGACGCAGCGCATGATCGAGCGCCTCGACGTCGTCGACGAGCCCCGCAAGGAGTGGGAGCTGCGGATGGAGATCGCGGCGGCCCCGCGCTCCGGCGCGGTCGTCGCCACGCTGCGCGACGCGACGGTCCGGCGCGGCGACTTCTCCTTCGGCCCGGCGTCGCTCCAGATCGACTGGGCCGACCGCGTGGCGATCACGGGGGCCAACGGCGCGGGCAAGTCCACGCTGCTCGCCGCCCTCCTCGGCCGCCTCCCGCTGGACGAGGGCCACGCGGCGCTCGGCCCCGGCGTGGTCGTCGGCGAGGTGGACCAGGCCCGCGGCCTCTTCTACGGCTCCGAGTCGCTCCTCGACGCCTTCTGCGCGGCTGTTCCCGACACGGAACCGGCGGAGGTACGTACCCTCCTGGCCAAATTCGGCCTGCGCGCCGCGCACGTCCTGCGTCCCGCCACCACTCTCTCGCCGGGGGAGCGGACCCGAGCCGCCCTCGCGCTGCTCCAGGGCAGGGGCGTGAACCTTCTCGTCCTCGACGAGCCGACGAACCACCTCGACCTGACCGCGATCGAGCAGCTGGAGTCCGCACTCGACACGTACGAGGGCACGCTGCTGCTGGTCACCCACGACCGCCGGATGCTGGACGCGGTCCGTACGACCCGCCGAGTCGAGGTAACGGACGGCAAGGTCACCGAGCTCTGACCCCCGGCACCTTCAGCCCCTCCGGCGTTTGAGGAGCGGGGTCCGGGGCGGAGCCCCGGTTGTGGGAAGGGGCGGGTAGGGGAAAGCTCCGCGCAGCGGCCCCCCCCGCCCCCGTCCCCTCAGCCGCGCTTGCCGCCGCCCGCCTTCGGGTCGGTCAGACCGGCCCGCCGCAGCGCATCAGCCATCGCACTGTTGGCCGGCGCCGGCGCCTGCCGCGAAGCACCGCTGGCACCACGCCGCTCACCAGCAGCGCCGGCACCACCGCCCCCGCCACCGCGACGCTCACGCCCACCCTGCCGCTGAGCCGGAGGCCGGCCACCCGAGCCGCCGCCCCGCTCCCGCTTCGCCTCACCCGCAGCAGCCGCACCAGCTGCCGCCACGTCGTCGTCCAGCCGCAGCGTCAACGAGATCCGCTTGCGCGGAATGTCGACGTCCATGACCTTGACCTTCACCACGTCACCCGGCTTCACCACGTCGCGCGGATCCTTGACGAACGTCTTCGACAGCGCCGAAACATGCACCAGCCCGTCCTGATGGACACCCACATCCACGAACGCCCCGAACGCCGCGACATTCGTCACCACGCCCTCAAGAACCATCCCGGCCGCCAGGTCCCCGATCTTCTCGACGCCTTCCTTGAAGGTCGCCGTCTTGAAGGCGGGCCGCGGGTCACGCCCCGGCTTCTCCAGCTCCTTCAGAATGTCCGACACGGTCGGCAACCCGAACGTGTCGTTCACAAAGTCACCGGCCCGCAGCGACCGCAGCACAGCCGTGTTCCCGATCAGCGTGCCGACCCCGCTGCCCGCCGTCTTCACCATCGCCCGCACCACCGGGTACGCCTCGGGGTGCACGCTGGACGCGTCCAGCGGATCGTCGCCGCCCTGGATGCGCAGGAAGCCCGCACACTGCTCGTACGCCTTCGGGCCGAGCCGCGCCACGTCCTTCAGCCCCTTCCGGGACCGGAACGGGCCATTCGCATCCCGGTGCGCCACGATGTTCTCGGCGAGCCCGGAGCTGATGCCCGACACCCGCGAAAGCAGCGGCGCGGAAGCGGTGTTGACGTCGACACCCACACCATTGACACAGTCCTCAACAACCGCGTCCAGCGACCTCGAGAGCTTCACTTCGGCCAGATCGTGCTGGTACTGGCCGACCCCGATCGACTTCGGGTCGATCTTCACCAGCTCGGCCAGCGGATCCTGCAGCCGGCGCGCGATGGACACGGCGCCGCGCAGCGACACGTCCATGTCCGGAAGCTCCTGCGAAGCGAAAGCGGACGCCGAGTACACGGACGCACCCGCCTCCGAGACCATCACCTTCGTCAGCTTCAGCTCGGGGTGCTTGTCGCACAGCTCACCGGCGAGCTTGTCGGTCTCGCGGGACGCAGTGCCGTTACCAATAGCGACGAGCTCGACATCGTGCTCCTTCGCGAGCCGCGCCAGCGTAGCCAGCGACTCGTCCCACTTGTTCCGGGGAACATGCGGGTAGATCACATCGGTCGCGACGACCTTGCCGGTCGCATCCACCACAGCGACCTTCACGCCCGTACGGAACCCGGGGTCGAGCCCAAGAGTCGCCCGCGTCCCGGCCGGCGCCGCCAGCAGCAGGTCCCGCAGGTTGGCGGCGAAGACCCGTACCGCTTCGTCCTCCGCGGCGGTACGCAGCCGCAGCCGCAGATCGATCCCGAGGTGCACCAGAATCCGGGTCCGCCATGCCCAGCGCACGGTGTCGCCGAGCCACTTGTCGCCGGGCCGGCCCTGCTGGGAGATCCCGAACCGCCGCGCGACCATGCTCTCGTACGTCGAGGGCCCAGCCGCCTCCGAAGCCTCCTCGGGCTCCAGAACCAGATCCAGTACGTCTTCCTTCTCGCCCCGCAGCATGGCGAGGACCCGGTGCGAGGGCAGTGCGGTGAAAGGCTCGGCGAAATCGAAGTAGTCGGCGAACTTCGCGCCGGCTTCCTCCTTCCCCTCCCGTACCTTCGCGACCAGCCGCCCGCGCGACCACATGCGCTCACGCAGCTCACCGATCAGATCGGCGTCCTCCGAGAAGCGCTCCGTCAAGATCGACCGAGCGCCGTCCAGGGCGGCCTGCGCATCGGCCACCCCCTTCTCCGCGTCCACGAACGCGGCGGCGGCCGCGAGCGGATCCACCGAAGGATCGGCCAGCAGCCCCTGGGCCAGCGGTTCGAGTCCCGCCTCGCGCGCGATCTGCGCCTTCGTGCGGCGCTTGGGCTTGAACGGCAGGTAGATGTCTTCCAGCCGGGCCTTGGTGTCGGCGGCCCGGATCCGCGCCTCAAGGGCGTCGTCCAGCTTGCCCTGCTCGCGTACGGACTCCAGGATCGCTGTCCGCCGCTCCTCCAGCTCGCGCAGATACCGCAGCCGCTCCTCGAGCGTGCGCAGCTGCGCGTCGTCGAGCATCTCGGTCGCTTCCTTGCGGTAGCGAGCGATGAACGGCACGGTCGAGCCGCCGTCGAGCAATTCGACGGCGGCCCGGACCTGCCGCTCCTTTACGCCGAGTTCCTCGGCGATCCTGCCTTCGATGGACGTCGTCACGATGTTCCCGACTCGCCTTCTCCTGCGGGCTGTGCTTGAGCCTGCATTGTGCAGGGTTGTCGGGTCTCCTGTCGCGCGCGCCCCGGCCGCCGTCCGCTCAGGCGGCTCAGGCGCGGCGCGTGCGGCCACCGCCGCGAGACGCGGTGCTCGACGCACCTCCGAAGAGCCTGGCGACCAGCCGGAAGGGCAGGGTCACCACTGTCGCGATGGCCGAACCGATCATTCGGAAAAAATCTGCTATCGCACTCAACACGTTGAACCTCCCGCTGTCCCGGTGTCCGACACAAATCTCGTTGTCCGACACAGCACGGGTGTCCGTCATGGCGTCGCGCAAACACTCCGCGCGGCGGTCGGCGTCACTTCCCGGTGAGGTCGGCGGGGAACGCACCGGCCCCGAGCGCGACCCCGAGGAACCCGCGCCCGAGCTCGGTGAGCCGCTCGGTGCCCTCGGCGCCCAGGTGCTCGTACGGCGCAGTGTCGAGCCGGTCCGTGACGTCCTCCAGCTCGGCCCGCAGTGCCGTGCCCGCCTCGGTCAACTCGCCCTCGGGGTCCAGCAGCCCGCGCTCCCGCAGCCTTCCGGAGGCCGCCTCCCAGTCCGTACGGCTCCAGCCGCGCGTCGCCAGCGTCCAGCGCGGTGACATCCCCTTGCCCGTCGCCGTGTGGCTGACCAGCGCCTCCAGCGGGTCCAGACCGGCGGCGAGCAGCGCGGCCAGGTGGCCGTCGCCGCGGTGCTCGCGCAGCAGCGTCGCGGCGTGCCAGTAGGCGAGGTGGGGCCGCTCGGGCACGGGCAGGTCGGCGTGGGCGGCGTACAGCGGGCGGGCGTGGCGGGTGCACGCCTCGGCGGCGCGCAGCGCGAGCCCGGCGGCCTCCGCCATCTCGTCGGAGGCGATGGCCTCCTCGCCGAGCAGCCGCCGCAGGGTGGTGTCGACGGCACGCAGCCGCGCCTCGAGGACGACCTCGGGTGACGCCGTACGCCACACCCGGGGGACGTGGCGGGCGACGAGGTCGTGGTTGAAGTTGTAGAACGCGGCGGTGATCACCCCGGCCCCGACCGCCCCCATGGCGGCGCCCCGGCCGGCGAAGTAGGCGGCGTTGCTGTCCTCGATGCCCACCTCCGCCAGTTCCTTCGTGAAGTCCGGGGAGAAGTACACGGTCGAGTGCAGCGGATTGAGGGCGTTGTGGCAGCGGCGGCCGGCCCGCGCGGGCAGAGAAGTCATGTCCGTACGCTACCGACTGGTCAGTACGTTCGGAAGCGCCAGGCCCTCATGGCAGGAAAGGTGGGGTATTCGTCGTTGCGGACAACCATGGCGCCCCGAAGGATGGGGCGCATGCCGCAGCGATCCGTACGCACCGTCCTCGTCGTACTGTTCGACGACGTCCAGAGCCTCGATGTGACCGGCCCGGTGGAGGTCTTCGCCGGCGCGGCCCTCCAGACGCGCGACGGCGGCCCGGGCGCGTACCGCATCCGCACCGCCTCGCTCGACGGCGCGCCCGTCCGCACGTCCAGCGGCCTCACGCTCGTCCCCGACGCCGCCCTCGCAGACGAGCCGGCGCCCCACACCCTCCTCGTGCCCGGCGGCCAGGGCACCCGTGCCCCCGACCCGCGCCTGATCAAGTGGCTGCGCGAGAACGCCCCGCGCGCCGAGCGCCTGGTCTCCGTCTGTACGGGAGCGCTCCTGCTGGCGGCGGCCGGACTCCTCGACGGCCGCAGGGTCACCACGCACTGGGTCGTCACCGACCACCTGGCCCGCACCTACCCGGCCGTCGAGGTGGACCCCGACCCCATTTACCTACGCGACGGGAACGTGGCGACCTCGGCCGGCGTCACCTCGGGCATCGATCTGGCGCTGGCCCTCGTCGAGGAGGACCTGGGCAGGGACATCGCCCTCACCATCGCCCGCCATCTCGTCGTCTTCCTGCGGCGCCCGGGAAACCAGGCCCAGTTCAGCGCCCAGCTCGCCGCCCAGACCGCGCAGCGCGAGCCCCTCCGGGAGGTCCAGCAGTGGATCACCGAGCATCCCGGGGACGACCTGTCGGTCGAGTCGCTGGCCGAACGCGCCCGCCTCTCGCCCCGTCACTTCTCCCGCGCGTTCCAGTCCGAGACCGGCACGACACCGGGCAGGTACGTCGATCGCGTACGCCTGGAACACGCGCGCAGGCTCCTGGAGGACTCCACGGACGGCATCGAGGAAATCTCCCGGACCTGTGGCTACGGCACCCCGGAGGCAATGCGCCGCGCCTTCGTCAAGTCCCTCGGTACGCCCCCGATGGAGTACCGCCGCCGCTTCCACGCCCCCGCGCAACCCGCGCGACCGCGACCCGCCCGCTGAGAGGATCACCCATGCAGATCGCCGTTCTGCTCTACGACCGCTTCACCACGCTCGACGCCGTCGGGCCCTACGAGCTGCTCGCCCGGCTGCCCGGCGCCGAGACGGTGTTCGTCGCGAAGGAGGCCGGTCAGGTCCGTAACGACCAGGGAAGCCTCGCCCTCGTCGCCGACCGGTCGCTCGCGGAGGTGACACGTCCCGACATCATTCTGGTGCCCGGCGGCCCGGGCTCCCGGCAGGCCATGCACGACGAGACGATCCTCGACTGGCTCCGTACGGCCGACGCCACCAGCACCTGGACCACCTCGGTCTGCACCGGCTCCCTGGTGCTCGCGGGCGCCGGACTTCTCACCGGCCGCCGCGCCACCGCGCACTGGCTCTCACTCGACGAGCTGAAGCCGCTGGGCGCCGAACCGACCGGCGAGCGCGTGGTCTTCGACGGGAAGTACGTCACCGCTGCCGGGGTTTCGTCCGGCATCGACATGGCGCTCCACCTGCTCGGACGGATCGGCGGAGACGCGCTCGCCCAGACCGTGCAGCTGCTCACGGAGTACGACCCCCAGCCGCCCTACGACGCCGGCTCACCGGCCAAGGCCCCGGCCGAGATCGTCGCGCACTGGCGCGGTGAGGCGGAAAAGGTTCTGGCGGTCCAGGACTGAACGGCGCCCGCCTCAGACCTCGTACGTGAAGTGGGGCGTACGGCGCTCCAGGAACGCGGCGACACCCTCGGCGGTGTCGCCGCTCCCGCGCGCCTGCTCGGCCCAGTACGCGTCCCGGTCGATACGGCCATCGGCGAACTCCTTCACCGCGGCCTGGGTCAGCTGCGAGCGCGACACGAGCACCTGGGTGAACTCGGCAACCCGCTTGGCCAGTTCACCCGCAGGCAGCACCTCGTCCACCAGCCCGGTCCGCAGCGCCCGCTCCGTACCGATCAACTCGCCGGAGAACAGCAGATACTTCGCGGCAGAAGGCCCCACCAGCGCGACCAGCCGCCGGGTCGACGACGCCGGATAGACGATCCCGAGCTTCGCGGGCGTGACCCCGAAGGACGCCCCCTCCTCCGCGAACCGCAGGTCGCAGGCGGCGGCCAGCTGGCTGCCGCCACCGACGCAGTAACCCCTGATGGCAGCCAGCGTCGGCTTTGGGAACGCGGCCAGCGCCTCCTCTGCCAGCACCGCGAGCCCCTGCGGAGCGTCACCCTCACGCAGCGACGAGATGTCCGCCCCCGCGCAGAACGTGTCGCCCGCCCCGGTCAGCACGAGCGCCCGTACGCCCGTGTCCCCGGCCAGCGCCTCCAGCAGCCCCGGCATCGCGCCCCACATCCCGGCGGTCATGGCGTTGCGCTTGGCGGGGTTGCTGATGACGACGGTGGCGACCCCGTTCTCCACCTCTGCGAAGATCTGCTCCTGCTGCGGCTCCATGCGCCGGATGCTATCCGGACCGTACGAACCTATGATCAAGAAGGGGGCCGAGAAGCGGACGCTGCTGCGTGAAGGAGTCGCTCATGGCCGGTCGCGACGCGAGTTCGAACGAGGGCAGGAAACTCAAGCGCGGTTTCGGGCTCCTGACCTTCCTCGGCGCGATCCTCGTGCTCGGAGGAATCGTCGGTCTCCTCTATACGGGCGTCGCCACCCTCACCTCGATGATCCTCTTCGGCTGGCTGCTGCTGGTCGGCGGCCTTGTCGGCCTGCTCCAGGCGGTCCAGTCGCGCGGCTCGAACTTCTTCTGGCTCGGTGTCGTCGTCGCCGCGCTCAACCTGGCGGCCGGAATCGTCGTCATCCGCCACCCCGAGGGCACCGCCGAGGCGCTGACGATGTTCGCCGCCCTGCTCTTCCTGACCGGCGGCGTCTTCCGGCTGGTCGGGAGTGTGGTGGTGCGCGGCCCGCAGTTCGGCTGGACGCTGGTGCAGGGCGCCTTCGGCGTACTGCTCGGCCTTTTCGTGCTCTTCGACTGGCCGCACAGCAGCCTGTACGTACTGGGCTGCTTCTTCTCGCTCGCGCTGCTCTTCGACGGGCTCGGACTGATCGCGATCGGCACGGGCGGTCGCCAGATGGTCAACAACCTGGTCGCGACGGCGACGCCGGAGGACCAGGAAGAGTCACACAACTGACGCTGTCATAGGCGCAACGGTCAGAAGTTGTCGATTGCGGCTGACTTGTGTTCAGAAGCCCGGCTCGGACCGGCTGGTTCCCAACACTCAATGCGTGGTGACGAGAGAAGACGCACCGGCAGGGTACGAAGGAGTCTGGCGCTTCACCGCCCCTGCGGCGGACGCCTCCGTACCGGAAGCCAGGCACGCGGTCCGTGACCTGCTGAACCGGCAGGGCGTACCGGTCCACGACGATCTGGTGCAGGGGCTGCTGCTTATCGTCTCCGAGCTGGTCACCAACGCAGTACGTCATGCGGCGCTGCTCTCTCCGCAGCTGGCCGTAGAGGTGGCGATCGGCACGGAGTGGATCAGGGTCTCCGTGGAGGACAACCACCCCTACCGGCCCAAGGCCCTGGAGCGGGACTACGCGCAGACCGGCGGGCGCGGCCTGCTGCTCGTGCGGGAGATCACCGCCGAGGCCGGCGGGGTGTGCGACATCGAGCACACCGCGAGCGGCGGGAAGGTCATCTGGGTCGCCCTGCCGCTGGCGGGGGCGGTCGTCACCAGCCCGCGGCCGGGCCCGTCAGCTCTCTGATCGCCGGGCGCGCGGCGTCCAGCACGGTCATGAACCACGCCGAGAACGGCGCCTTCGCGTGCCGCTCGGCCAGCTCGTCCGGCGTAACGAACGACGTCTCGCCGACCTCCTCGGGGTCGGGCCGCAGCGCGCTCTGCGCCATCCCGACGAAGAGGTGGTTGTACTCCTGCTCGACCAGGCCCGAGTCGGGGTCCGGGTGGTTGTAGCGGACGGTGCCCGCCTCGGCGAGCAGCGAGGGGGAAATGCCCAGCTCCTCGTACGTACGACGGGCGGCCGCGGCGAACGGCGACTCCCCGGGGTAGGGGTGTCCGCAGCAGGTGTTGGACCAGACGCCGGGGGAGTGGTACTTGCCGAGCGCGCGGCGCTGGATCAGCAGCCGTCCGGACTCGTCGAAGAGGAAGACCGAGAAGGCGCGGTGCAGGCGGCCGGGAGCCTGATGCGCGGACAGTTTTTCCGCGGTGCCGATGGTATTGCCGTCCTCGTCGACCAGCTCGAGCAGGATCTCTTCCGCTGTGCCGTTCGACGAGCTGTTCGCCGCGGTGACTGGTGTGCTCGGCATGACCATCCTTCGCTGCTTCGGTTCCCGGCGTCCAAGTCTGCCGTACAAAAGCCTCTTGTCCGTACTTCGCGGAACGGACCGCATGTCCGCCCCCGCCGCGCGGCGCGGCGAGGGCGGACGATCCGTCAGCTCAGACGGTCCGCGGGCCGCAGTACATAGCCGGTGTAGCCGTACTCCGTGCCGTGTTCCGCGCGCATGGAGATCTCCTCGCGGGTGAAGGCGAGTGCTTGCTCCATTCCGGGCGTGGCGGGGTCGGCCGCGTCGGCGCGGGCGCCGAGCGGGACGTAGTACTCGTCCCAGTCGCTCTCGGGCTGTGCGTACACCCCGAGGACGTCGTAGCCCGCGGCGACGGCCGCGGCCGTGTTCTCGGACAGGCCGCGCATCGCCGGATAGTTCCGGTCCCAGAACGCGCGGGCCGCCAGTGACGGCTCGTCGGACGTCCACTCGCACTCGGTGACGACGAGCGCGCCGCCGGGTGCGACGAGGCGCCGCCACTTGCTCAGTGCGGTGTCGAAACCGATGCTGTAGGCGGAGCTCTCCGCCCAGACGAGGTCGAACGCCCCGTCGGGGAAGGGGAGTTCGCCCATGTCACCCTCGACGGTACGGATGGAGTCGCCGAGCCGGCGCGCTTCGGCGGCGCTCCGCAGCTCGGCGAGGAACGGCGCGTGCAGATCGACGGCCGTCACCTCGGCGCCGGTCTCGGCCGCCAGCAGCAGCGAGACCCTGCCCGGGCCGCAGCCCAGGTCGAGGACGCGCGGACGGGGCGGAAGAGGACCGGCGAGGGAGAGCAGATGGCGGGTGGTGGCGTCGGAGCCGGGACCCTGACGGGGGAGTCCGCCGTGCAGGGTCATGAAAGCCTGAACCATGACGTCGTGGTGGTCGGTCAACGTGAGAAACCCTTGGGTGTGAGGGCTCCGGCCGACGCGTACGAACGAGGGGTCAGCCGAGAGCCCGGGAGTTGAGGATGAACCGGACACTGCTCGCAGCAGCATCGACCGTGACGGTCATCAACCTCATCTCCCCTCATCGTGTCCCCGAGACCCGAATGTCTCTTCGAAGATTCTAACAGTCAATGGCAGAGCTTCGCTTCGTGCTCCGCGTGACCGCGCGGCTCCAGCTGGAATGTGCAGTGCTCGACGTCGAAGTGTTCGCCGAGGCAGCCCTGGAGGGCGTGCAGCATCTTCTCGTGCCCGACCGAGTCGAGGAATTCCTGGTTGACCACGACGTGCGCGGACAGGACCGGCATGCCCGAGGTGATCGTCCAGGCATGCAGATCGTGTACGTCGTCGACGCCGGGCAGATCGAGTATGTGCTCCCGCACGTCCGCCATGTCCACGCCCTTGGGCGCGATCTCCAGCAGCACGCTCAGCGTCTCCCGCAGCAGCTTCCACGTACGCGGCACGATCATGAGGCCGATGACCAGCGACGCGATCGGGTCGGCGGCCTGCCAGCCGGTCGCCATGATGATGCCGGCCGAGATCAGCACGGCGACCGAGCCGAGGGTGTCCGCGAGAACCTCCAGGAAGGCGCCGCGCACATTGACGCTGTCCTTCTGGCCCTTCATCAGCAGGGACAGCGAGACCATGTTGGCGACGAGACCGACCAGCGCGAAGACGATCGCCGTACCGCTCTTGGTCTCCGCCGGGGTGATGAAGCGGTCGACGGCCTCGAAGAGCAGGAAGCCGCCGACGCCGAGCAGCAGCAGACAGTTGGCGAGCGCGGCGAGGATCTCGGCCCTGGCGTACCCGAAGGTGGCCTTCGTGGTGGCCGGGCGGTTGGCGAAGTGGATCGCGAGGAGCGCCATCGCGAGTCCGAGGGCGTCCGTCGCCATGTGGGCCGCGTCCGCGATCAGCGCCAGCGAGTTGGCGAGCAGTCCGCCGACGATCTCGACCGTCATGACGGTCAGGGTGATGCCGAGCGCGATACGCAGCCGCCCCTTGTACGCGGCGGCCGCCGTGCCGGTGGGCGGCGGCCCGCCGTGCGTGTGCCCGTGATCGTGCCCTGCCCCCATGAAGGACGCCTCCCCGGTTGGTGTGATGGTCTGACCGGGTGCCAGTGAACTACGGGCGGGGGGTATGCGCAACACGGGACTGAACACCGTTGTCATGTCCTCTGACCTGCGGAAATGACCGCAGGTCAGAGCGCTGACAAGATCAGTTCCGGGCGGCCTCCGGATGCCGGAGAAGCCAGCCCTCCCACGCCGAGGCGACCATCTCGCGCACCCCGCGCCCGGCCGTCCAGCCGAGCTCCTTGGCGATCAGATCGGAGGAGGCGACGGCCTTCGCGGCGTCCCCGGGGCGGCGCGGCTCGACCACCGGGACGAGCGTGGAACCAGTGACCTCGGCCACCAGATCGGCGAGCTCGCGCACCGAGACGCCCTCGCCGCGGCCGATGTTGAAGGTGAGATCCGCCGCCTCGTCCCGCGTGGCCAGCGCCCGCGCGACCGACAGATGGGCGTCGGCGAGATCGGCGACGTGAATGTAGTCACGGATGCAGGTGCCGTCGGGCGTCGGATAGTCCGCCCCGAAGATCCGCGGGGCCTCGCCGCGCGTGATCCGGTCGAAGAACATCGGGATGATGTTGAACACTCCGGTGTCGGCCAGCTCCGGCCTCGCCGCACCCGCCACATTGAAGTAGCGCAGACACGCGGTCGAGAAACCGTGCGCCCGGCCCGCCGCCCGCACCAGCCACTCGCCGGCCAGCTTGGTCTCGCCGTACGGATTGATCGGCACGCAGGGGGCGTCCTCGGAGATCAGCTCCGCCTCGGGAATTCCGTACACGGCGGCGGAGGAGGAGAAGAGGAAGCGGCGCACCCCGGCCGCCACGACGGCCTCCAGCAGCACTGTGAGTCCGTACACATTCTCCCGGTAGTAGAGCAGCGGCTTCTCGACCGACTCCCCGACCTGCTTCCTCGCCGCGAGATGCACCACACCTGTGACGCCGTATTCGGCGAACGTGCGGTCGAGCAGCTCCCGGTCCAGTACCGAGCCGCGTACGAGCGCGACCTCCGCCGGCAGCCGGTCGGGAATCCCGGACGAGATGTCGTCCAGGACGACGACCCGCTCACCCGCCGCCGCCATGGTCCGCGCCACATGCGCGCCGATGTAACCCGCACCACCCGTGATCAGCCATGTCATAACGGCCACCCTAGGGTGTGTCCGGACCGCCGGAGGTCGCGGTTTGTGGGGCGGGGCATTGATCGACCAAGATGATCGCGCTTGATCGCGGCTGGGGGGACCGCGTCCCGGTCCGGTCTTAGCGGGGCGTTAACGGGCCGTGAACTCGCGCTTCCGTTCATCCGATAGCCTCTGCCGACATGCCTTCCCGCCCATGCCGGGCCGGAATGCCGCATGTCATTGCCGTGCAAGGCCAGCCATGCCCAGCCATGCCCAGCTCCAAGGAGTGAGTTCGTCTGCCGACCGCCATCCTCACCGGTCCGCCGGTACCCGGATCGCCACTCGAGGGCGATCTGCGGTCGCTGGGATTCGACGTACGGTACGTCGGGCCCGACGCCGACGCCGCCGAGCAGATCACCAAGCTCCTCGACGGGGCGCCCGCCGGTGAGCGGGTCGCGCTCGTCGACCCGCGCTTCGTCGGCCACGTCCACTCCCTGCGCCTCGCGCTGACGGACCCCCGCTTCCCCGCCGCCGCGGCCCCCGGCGCGCTCACCGCGCAGCCCGAAGCCCGAGCGGCGCTGGCGCACGCCGTGCGCGGCGCCGACGGCGGCGCCGGGCCCGACGCCGTCGCCGCCGCGCTCGACGCGAGCGGCACCGCCGTGCAGCGGCCGGAGCTCGGCTCGCTGGTCGCCGTCGTCGCCACGGAAGAGGACGAGCGCGAGCAGGCCCGCGCCGCCGTCGCCGCCGTCGACGAGGAGGCCGTACGGCTGCGTACGGCCGTGAAGTCCCGCGACGGCTTCTTCACCACCTTCTGCATCAGTCCGTACTCGCGCTACCTCGCACGCTGGTGCGCCCGCCGG
This sequence comes from Streptomyces sp. NPDC002994, assembly GCF_040611155.1. Classification (NCBI taxonomy): domain Bacteria; kingdom Bacillati; phylum Actinomycetota; class Actinomycetes; order Kitasatosporales; family Streptomycetaceae; genus Streptomyces; species Streptomyces sp. NPDC002994. Next base: position 74,805 of record NZ_JBEXNQ010000024.1, on the reverse strand, counting down.
GGCTTCACCCCGAACCAGGTCACCACCGCCTCGCTGATGACCGCGCTGATCGCGGCCGGCTGCGCGGCGACCGGCACCCGGGGCGGCTACATCGCGGCCGGCGTGCTGCTGCTCTTCTCCTTCGTCCTGGACTGCACCGACGGGCAGCTCGCCCGCTACTCGCTCCAGTACTCGACGATGGGCGCCTGGCTCGACGCGACGTTCGACCGCGCCAAGGAGTACGCGTACTACGCGGGCCTCGCGCTCGGCGCCGCCCGCGGCGGGGACGACGTATGGGCGCTGGCGCTCGGCGCGATGGTGCTCCAGACCTGCCGCCATGTCGTGGACTTCTCCTTCAACGAGGCGAACCACGACGCCGAGTCCAATACGAGCCCCACCGCCGCCCTCTCCGACAAGCTCGACAGCGTCGGCTGGACGGTCTGGGTGCGCCGGATGATCGTCCTGCCGATCGGCGAGCGGTGGGCCATGATCGCGGTCCTGACCGCCGTCACCACCCCCCGGATCGTCTTCTACGCCCTGCTCGTCGGCTGCGCCCTCGCCGCCCTCTACACCACGGCCGGCCGCGTGCTGCGCTCGCTGACCCGCAAGGCGCGGCGTACCGACCGCGCCGCGCAGGCCCTCGCCGACCTCGCGGACAGCGGCCCGATCGCCCAGGCAGTGGCGGCCCGGGGGCCGCGCCTCAAGGGCGCCTGGACCGCGCCTGCGGTCGCCTTCACCGGCGCCGCCGCCCTGGTCGCCACGGCGCTCACCCAGCCGTTCGGCAGCCGCCAGGTGATCATCGCGGCGGTCTTCTACGCGGTGCTCTCCGGCATAGCCGTCGCGCGTCCCCTCAAGGGCGCCCTCGACTGGCTCGTGCCCCCCGTTTTCCGGGCGGCCGAGTACGGCACGATCCTGATCCTCGCCGCCCGCTCCGAAGTGAACGGAGCGCTGCCCGCGGCCTTCGGACTGGTGTCGGCGGTCGCCTACCATCACTACGACACGGTGTACCGCATCCGGGGCGGCACAGGCGCGCCGCCCCAGTGGCTGGTGCGGACGATCGGCGGGCACGAAGGCCGGACGCTGGTGGCAGTGGTACTCGCCACCCTCCTGGCGGCGCGGAACACAGACCTCACCCTGGCGCTCACGGCCTTCGCTGTGGCCGTGGCGCTCGTGGTGCTGGTGGAGTCCACCCGCTTCTGGGTGTCCTCCGGAGCACCCGCAGTACATGACGAAGGAGAACCCGCATGATCGGCCTCGTACTGGCTGCCGGCGCCGGACGGCGTCTGCGTCCCTACACGGACACCCTCCCGAAGGCGCTCGTGCCCGTGGACGGCGACACGACCGTCCTGGACCTCACGCTGGGCAACTTCGCCGAGGTCGGCCTGACCGAGGTCGCGATCGTCGTCGGCTACCGCAAGGAGGCCGTCTACGCGCGCAAGGAGGCCCTTGAGGCGAAGTACGGCCTCAAGATCACGCTGGTCGACAACGACAAGGCCGAGGAGTGGAACAACGCCTACTCCCTGTGGTGCGCGCGTGACGTCCTCAAGCAGGGTGTGATCCTCGCCAACGGCGACACGGTCCACCCGGTCTCCGTCGAGAAGACGCTGCTCGCCGCCCGCGGCAAGGGCCAGAAGATAATCCTCGCCCTCGACACGGTGAAGAGCCTCGCCGACGAGGAGATGAAGGTCATCACGCAGGACGGCCAGGGCGTCCGGCGGATCACCAAGCTGATGGACCCGGCGACCGCGACCGGTGAGTACATCGGCGTCACGCTGATCGAGCCCGAGGCCGCCGAAGAGCTCGCCGACGCGCTGAAGACGACCTTCGAGCGCGACCCCGACCTCTACTACGAGGACGGCTACCAGGAGCTGGTCAACCGCGGCTTCACCGTCGACGTGGCCCCCATCGGCGAAGTGACGTGGGTCGAGATCGACAACCACGAGGACCTCGCGAGGGGCCGGGAGATCGCGTGCCTGTACTGACCCGGCTCATCCCGTCGCCGGTCGTCGTCGACATCAGCTGCGGCGCCATGGATGATCTGGCCGGCCTGCTGGCCGACCAGCGGATCTCCTCGTCCGGCAAGCTGGCCATCGCGACCAGCCCCGGCTCGGGACTGACCCTGCGCGACAAGCTCGCGCCGGTGCTGCCGGGCGCCGACTGGTACGAGGTCGCCGACGGCACCATCGACTCCGCCGTCAAGCTCGCCGACGACATCAAGGGCAAGCGGTACGACGCCGTGGTCGGCCTCGGCGGCGGCAAGATCATCGACGTGACGAAGTACGCGGCGGCGCGGATCGGTCTGCCGATGGTCGCCGTCGCGACGAACCTCTCGCACGACGGTCTGTGCTCGCCGGTGTCCATCCTGGACAACGACAACGGCCGCGGCTCCTACGGCGTACCGACCCCCATCGCCATGGTCATCGACCTCGATGTGATCCGCGACGCCCCGGTCCGGTTCATCCGGTCCGGCATCGGCGACGCGATCTCCAACATCTCGGCCGTCGCGGACTGGGAGCTGTCCCACCGCCTCCACGGCGAGCCGATCGATGGACTGGCCGCCGCCATGGCCCGTACGGCGGGAGAAGCCGTCCTCCGCCACCCCGGCGGTGTCGGCACCGACGACTTCCTCACGGTCCTCGCCGAATCCCTCGTGCTCTCCGGTATCGCCATGTCGATCAGCGGCGACAGCCGCCCCTCGTCCGGCGCGTGCCACGAGATCAGCCACGCCTTCGACCTGCTGTACCCCAAGCGGGCCGCGAGCCACGGCGAGCAGGTCGGCATCGGCGCCGCCTTCGCCATGCACCTGCGCGGCGCGCACGAGCAGTCCGGCCTCTTCGCCGAGGTACTGCACCGGCACGGCCTGCCGGTGCTGCCGGAGGAGATCGGCTTCAGCGTCGACGAGTTCGTCCAGGCCGTCGCCTACGCACCGCAGACCCGCCCGGGACGCTTCACGATCCTGGAGCACCTGAACCTGTCCACCGACCAGATCAAGGACGCATACGCCGACTATGCAAAAGCCATCAGTAGCTGAGCTCCGACCGGTCGTTCACCCCCCGGGTGTGAAGGACCGGCGCAGCGGCGAGCACTGGGCCGGCCGGCTCTACATGCGCGAGGTCTCGCTGCGCGTCGACCGCCATCTGGTGAACACGCGGGTCACGCCCAACCAGCTGACCTATGTGATGACCGTCGCGGGTGCCCTCGCCGCCCCGGCACTTCTGGTACCGGGCATCCCGGGCGCCCTGCTCGGCGTGCTGATGGTCCAGCTCTATCTGCTGCTCGACTGCGTCGACGGCGAGATCGCCCGCTGGAAGAAGCAGTACTCGCTCGCCGGGGTCTACCTGGACCGGGTCGCCGCCTACCTGTGCGACGCGGCGGTCCTGGTCGGCTTCGGCCTGCGCGCCGCCGATCTGTGGGGCGAGGGGCGAATCGACTGGCTGTGGGCCTTCCTCGGCACACTGGCCGCGCTCGGCGCGATCCTGATCAAGGCCGAGACCGACCTCGTCGGAGTCGCCCGTCACCAGGGCGGGATGCCGCCGGTGAAGGAGTCGGCGTCCGAGCCGCGCTCGTCAGGAATGGCGCTGGCCCGCAAGGCCGCAGCCGCGCTGAAGTTCCACCGGCTGGTCCTCGGGGTCGAGGCGTCCCTGCTGATCCTCGCCGCGGCGATCGTGGACAGCGTCAGGGACGACCTGTTCTTCTCGCGGCTCGGTGTCGCCGTCCTGGCCGGGATCGCACTCCTGCAGACCGTGCTCCACCTCGTGTCCGTCCTCGCTTCCAGCAGGCTGAAGTGACGGCCGCGGGCACGGGCACCGGCCTGAAGGTCGGCGCCGTCATCATCACGATGGGCAACCGGCCGGACGAGCTGCGCGCCCTCCTCGACTCGGTCGCCAAGCAGGACGGCGACCGCGTCGAGGTCGTGGTCGTCGGCAACGGCTCCCCGGTCACCGGTGTCCCCGAAGGCGTACGGACCGTCGACCTGCCGGAGAACCTCGGCATCCCGGGCGGCCGCAACGCCGGTATCGAGGCATTCGGCCCCAGCGGCGCCGAGATGGACATCCTGCTCTTCCTCGACGACGACGGTCTGCTGGCCCACCACGACACGGCCGAGCTGTGCCGCCAGGCCTTCGCCGCCGATCCGAAGCTCGGCATCATCAGCTTCCGGATCGCGGACCCCGACACGGGGGAAACCGCGCGCCGTCACGTCCCGCGGCTGCGCGCCGCCGACCCGCTGCGCTCCTCGCGCGTGACGACCTTCCTCGGCGGCGCGAACGCCGTACGTACCAAGGTCTTCGCCGAGGTCGGCGGGCTGCCGGACGAATTCTTCTACGCCCATGAGGAGACCGATCTGGCCTGGCGGGCGCTCGACGCCGGCTGGATGATCGACTACCGCGCGGACATGGTCCTGTACCACCCGACGACGGCTCCTTCCCGGCACGCCGTCTACCACCGCATGGTGGCCCGGAACAGGGTCTGGCTCGCGCGCCGTAACCTGCCGGCCCTCCTGGTGCCCGTCTACCTCGGCGTATGGCTGCTGCTCACGCTGGCGCGGCGCCCCTCCGTACCGGCGCTGAAGGCATGGTTCGGCGGCTTCAAGGAGGGGTGGACGACCTCGGCCGGACCACGCCGTCCGATGAGATGGCGTACCGTCTGGCGACTGACCCGGCTCGGCCGACCTCCTGTCATCTGACAAGCTCGGGTCTGAAAGCATCGGGTGCACGCGGACCTGTAGCCCGTTCCTGCGCCTTACTGCCTGCGCATCTTGAACACGAAAGTTTCAACTTGTGAGTGACACAACCCATGACGGTGCGGTCGCGACGAGCGCCCCGCCATCTCCCGACGACGGACTTACCCCGGCGGAGCTCGCCGCCAAGTACGGCCTGTCGGTGAGCGGTGCCCGGCCGGGGCTGATCGACTATGTCCGGCAGCTGTGGGGCCGCCGCCACTTCATCCTCGCGTTCTCGCAGGCGAAGCTGACCGCCCAGTACAGCCAGGCCAAGCTCGGCCAGCTGTGGCAGGTGGCGACTCCGCTGCTGAACGCCCTCGTGTACTTCCTGATCTTCGGCCTGATCCTGGAGGCCGACCGGGGCATGAAGCGGGAGGTGTACGTCCCCTTCCTGGTCACCGGTGTGTTCGTCTTCACCTTCACCCAGAGCTCGGTGATGGCCGGCGTACGGTCGATCTCCGGCAACCTGGGCCTGGTGAGAGCGCTGCACTTCCCGCGCGCCTCGCTGCCGATCTCCTTCGCGCTCCAGCAGCTCCAGCAGCTGATGTTCTCGATGATCGTGCTGGTCATCATCGCGATGGCGTTCGGCAGCTACCCCTCGCTCTCCTGGCTGCTGGTCCTCCCCGCGCTGGCCGTCCAGTTTGTCTTCAACATCGGCCTCGCGCTGATCATGGCCAGGCTCGGCAGCAAGACCCCCGACCTCGCCCAGCTGATGCCCTTCGTGATGCGTACGTGGATGTACGCGTCCGGCGTGATGTTCAGCATCCCGGTCATGCTCGCCGACAAGGACCTGCCCGGCTGGGTCACGGACGTGCTCCAGTGGAACCCGGCGGCCGTCTACATGGATCTCATCCGCTTCGGCCTGATCGACGGGTACGGCTCCGAGAACCTGCCCCCGCACGTCTGGGGCGTCGCCCTGGGCTGGGCGCTGCTCGTGGGCCTCGTGGGCTTCGTGTACTTCTGGAAGGCTGAGGAGAGGTACGGCCGTGGCTGATGACAACAAGCAAGGACGCGTCCCCACGGTCATCGCGGACGACGTGCACATCGTGTACCGCGTCAACGCCGGCGCGGGCGGTCGCGGCAGCGCCACCGCCGCCCTGAACCGCATGATGAAGCGCGGCAAAGGCGACTCACCCGGGGTACGCAAGGTGCACGCCGTCCGCGGTGTCTCCTTCACGTCCTACCGGGGCGAGGCGATCGGTCTGATCGGCACGAACGGATCGGGCAAGTCGACCCTGCTCCGTGCCATCGCGGGCCTGCTGCCGACCGAGCAGGGCAAGGTCTACACCGACGGCCAGCCGTCGCTGCTCGGCGTGAACGCGGCGCTGATGAACGACCTGACCGGTGAGCGCAACGTCATCCTCGGCGGCCTCGCCATGGGGATGACGCGCGAGGAGATCCGCGAGCGCTACCAGCAGATCGTCGACTTCTCCGGCATCAACGAGAAGGGCGACTTCATAACGCTGCCGATGCGCACGTACTCCTCCGGCATGGCGGCTCGCCTGCGCTTCTCCATCGCCGCCGCCAAGGATCACGACGTACTCATGATCGACGAGGCGCTGGCGACCGGTGACCGGAAGTTCCAGATCCGCTCCGAGCAGCGCATTCGCGAGCTCCGCAAGGAGGCCGGCACGGTCTTCCTGGTCAGCCACAGCAACAAGTCGATCAGGGACACCTGCGACCGCGTCCTGTGGCTGGAGAAGGGCGAGCTGCTGATGGACGGCCCCACGGACGAGGTCCTCAAGGCGTACGAGAAGGAAACCGGCCGCTAGCACCCGGGTCACCGTTCGGTGCCCCCGCCGGGTCCCTCCCGGCGGGGGTGCTGTGGTGTTTGCGTTGTCTGCGTGTCTGCGCGACGCGAGCGGTCCGGCGCGCCGTAACATGCCGGAATCGTCAACTCCGGCCACCTTCGGGAAGGTTGAGGCATATTGCTGCCTTGTTGCAATGCGCCCAACACCCCGGGGCGGTGCTGGTCGTTGTACAACGTAAGCTGTACCGGTGGGCGGCGTGTCCGAAATGGGATGTATTAGGTCGGCAGTGTAGAACGGGAGATGTGACGGCAATGGCTATGGAAACTCTCCAGCTCGAAGACGCTTACGCCGTCCCCGCACCGGGCAGCCCGCGATGACCGGAACCCGGCAGGTGCGCACCGACGCACACGCGCGCACGACCCTGGACAAGGCCGCCGACGAGAATTTCCCGGTGGCACCCTTCTTTCTGCCCCGCGCCTGGCGGGACGATCTGATGGCCGTCTACGGCTACGCCCGCCTCGTCGACGACATCGGCGACGGCGACCTCGCGCCCGGCGGCGCCGACGCCCGCCTGCTCGGCCTCGACCCCGCCCTGGCCGACGACCGCCTGATCGTGCTCGACGCTTTCGAGGCCGACCTGCGCCGCGTCTTCGACGCCTGTGGCGACGGCCCGCGCCACCCGCTCCTGCGCGCCCTGGTGCCCACCGTGCGCCGCTGCTCGCTCACCCCCGAGCCCTTCATCGGGCTCATCGAAGCCAACCGGCAGGACCAACTCGTACGCCGCTACAAGACCTACGACGACCTCGTCGCGTACTGCGAGCTGTCGGCCAATCCCGTCGGCCGGCTGGTCCTCCAGGTCACCGGCACCGCGAGCCCGGAGCGGATCCGCCGCTCGGACGCGGTCAGTACCGCCCTGCAGATCGTCGAACACCTCCAGGACGTCGGCGAGGACCTCGGCCGCGACCGGATCTACCTGCCCGCCGACGACATGGCGCGCTTCCACGTCGAGGAAGCCGATCTTGCCGCGCCGTCCGCGAACGCCTCGGTGCGCGCGCTGATCGCGTACGAAGTGGAACGCGCCGGGCGCCTCCTCGACGAAGGCATCCCCCTCGTGGGCAGCGTCAACGGCAGACTCAAGCTGCTGCTCGCCGGTTTCGTCGGCGGCGGACGCGCCGCGCTCACGGCGATCGCCGCCGCCCACTACGACGTGCTCCCCGGACCGCCCAAGTCCACCAAGCTCAGCCTGCTGCGCGCGGTGGGAGCAGTCCTGCGATGAGACCGAAGAGAGGGGTGAGCCGGCCCGTGGAAGGACTCACGCAGAGGTCCGCACCGGTACTCGCCGCGTACAGCTACTGCGAGGCCGTGACCGGACAGCAGGCGCGCAATTTCGCGTACGGCATCAGGCTTCTGCCGACCGACAAGCGCAACGCGATGTCGGCGCTGTACGCGTTCTCGCGGCGCGTGGACGACATCGGTGACGGCGTCCTCACGCCCGGCGTCAAGCAGGCGCGGCTCGAGGAGACCCGCGCGCTGCTCGACCGGATCCGCGCGGGCATCATCGACGACGACGACACCGACCCGGTCGCCGTGGCGCTCTCGGACGCGGCCCGCCGCTTCCCGCTCCCGCTCGAAGGGCTCGACGAGCTCATCGACGGCGTCCTCATGGACGTACGCGGCGAGACCTACGAGACCTGGGACGACCTGAAGGTCTACTGCCGGTGCGTCGCGGGCGCCATCGGGCGGCTCTCCCTGGGCGTGTTCGGCACCCAGACCGGCGCGCGCTCCACCGAACGCGCCGCCGAGTACGCCGATACGCTAGGCCTCGCCCTCCAGCTCACCAACATCCTCCGCGACGTCCGCGAGGACGCCGAGAACGGGCGCACGTACCTGCCCGCCGACGACCTCGCCAAGTTCGGCTGCTCGGCGGGCTTCCAGGGCCCCACCCCGCCCGAAGGGTCCGACTTCACGGGCCTGATCCACTTCGAAGTACGCCGCGCCCGGGCCCTGTTCGCCGAGGGCTACCGGCTGCTGCCCCTGCTCGACCGGCGCTCCGGCGCCTGTGTCGCAGCCATGGCCGGCATCTACCGGCGGCTGCTGGACCGCATCGAGCGCGACCCCGGGGCCGTGCTGCGGGGCCGCGTCTCGCTGCCGGGACGAGAGAAGGCGTACGTCGCCGTACGCGGCCTGTCGGGCCTCGACGCCCGGCACATCACCCGCAACCACAGCAGGAGGCGGGTCTGATGAGGCCCGTTGCGGCCGGCGGGACGAACGGGTACAAGGGACGCGCAACCCCCCGGCGGGCTGACGCGTCCCTGACTGCAACGGCCCGTCGTGCGTACATCGTCGGCGAGGTCCGAGGGGAGGGCGCATGACACGCTCCATGCCGGCCGGGCCCGGGGCACCGGGGCACGCGGTCGTCGTCGGAGGAGGGCTGGCCGGCGTCACGGCCGCGCTCCAGCTTGCGGAGGCCGGGATGCGGGTGACGCTGCTCGAAGGGCGCCCGCGCCTGGGCGGCCTCGCGTTCTCCTTCCGCCGCGGCGACCTCACCGTCGACAACGGCCAGCACGTCTACCTGCGCTGCTGCACCGCCTACCGCTGGTTCCTGGAGCGGGTGGGGGGCGCCGCGCTGGCGCCGCTGCAGAGCCGTCTCGACGTACCCGTGCTCGACGTCGGCCGGGCGGCGGGACCCCGGCTCGGACGGCTGCGCCGCACCGCGCTGCCCGTACCGCTGCACCTCGCCGCGAGCCTGGCGACGTATCCGCACCTGTCCCTCGCCGAACGTGCGAGCGTGGGACGGGCCGCGCTCGCCCTCAAGAAGCTCGACCCGGCCGATCCGGCGCTGGACGGTGTGGACTTCGCCACCTGGCTGGGCCGCCACGGGCAGTCCCGGCGCACCATCGAGGCCCTGTGGGACCTCGTCGGCGTCGCGACGCTGAACGCGACCGCGCCGAACGCCTCGCTCGGCCTCGCCGCGATGGTCTTCAAGACCGGGCTGCTCTCCGAGCCGGGCGCCGCCGACATCGGCTGGGCGCACGTACCGCTCGGCGACCTGCACGACACGCTCGCCCGCAAGGCGCTCGACTCGGCGGGTGTACGGACCGAGCTGCGCACCCGGGTCGCCTCCATCTCCCGTTCGGCAGAAGGTGGTTGGGAGGTCGAGACGGCAGGGGAGCGGATCGCGGCCGACACCGTCGTGCTCGCCGTACCCCAGCGCGAGACGCACGCACTGCTGCCCGAGGGCGTCATCGACGCCCCCGACCGGCTGCTCGACATCGGCACCGCGCCGATCCTCAACCTCCATGTCGTGTACGACCGCAAGGTGCTGCGCCGGCCCTTCTTCGCGGCGCTCGGCAGCCCCGTGCAGTGGGTCTTCGACCGCACGGAGTCCTCCGGGCTGAAGGGCGGCGGGCAGTACCTCGCCGTCTCCCAGTCCGCGGCCCAGGACGAGATCGACGCGCCCGTCGCCGAGCTGCGCGAGCGCTATCTGCCCGAGCTGGAGCGGCTGTTGCCCGCCGCGCGCGGTGCGGGCGTACGCGACTTCTTCGTCACCCGGGAGCGGACAGCGACGTTCGCTCCCACCCCCGGCGTCGGACGGCTGCGCCCCGGCGCCCGTACGCACGCGCCCGGCCTGTACCTGGCGGGCGCGTGGACCGCCACCGGATGGCCCGCGACCATGGAGGGCGCCGTGCGAAGCGGCATCACCGCCGCCGGCGCGGCCCTCCGCGAACTCGGCCGCGTCCATAAACATCCGTTGCAGGAGGCGGTATGAGCACTGGTATGGAAACAAGAGGAGAGCCTGTGACCCCGGTGAATCCGGTCGACAACACCACGGTGGACATCGCCGCGCTGCTCGAGCGCGGCCGCACCATGTCCACGCCGGTGCTGAAGGCCGCCGTGGACCGGCTCGCGCCGCCCATGGACACCGTCGCGGCGTACCACTTCGGGTGGATCGACGCCCAGGGCCGGCCGGCCGACGGTGACGGCGGCAAGGCGGTACGGCCGGCGCTCGCGCTGCTGTCGGCGGAGGCGGCGGGCGCGCCGCCCGAGATCGGCGTCCCCGGCGCCGTCGCCGTCGAACTCGTACACAACTTCTCGCTGCTCCACGACGACCTGATGGACGGCGACGAGCAGCGCCGGCACCGTGACACGGTGTGGAAGGTGCACGGCCCCGCGCAGGCGATCCTCGTCGGCGACGCGCTCTTCGCGCTCGCCAACGAGCTGCTGCTGGAGATGGGCACCGTCGAGGCGGGGCGTGCCACGCGCCGGCTCACCACCGCCACCCGCAAGCTCATCGACGGCCAGGCGCAGGACATCTCCTTCGAGCACCGCGAGCGGGTCACCGTCGAGGAGTGCCTGGAGATGGAGGGCAACAAGACGGGCGCGCTGCTCGCCTGCGCGGTCTCCATCGGCGCGGTGCTCGGCGGGGCGGACGACCGTACCGCCGACACGCTGGAGGCGTACGGCTACCACCTCGGTCTCGCCTTCCAGGCTGTCGACGACCTGCTCGGCATCTGGGGCGACCCGGACGCCACGGGAAAGCAGACCTGGAGCGATCTGCGCCAGCGCAAGAAGTCCCTGCCCGTCGTGGCGGCGCTGGCCGCGGGCGGTCCGGCGTCGAAGCGGCTCGGCGAGCTGCTCTCCGCCGACGCCAAGAGCAACGACTTCGAGAGCTTCTCCGAGAAGGAGTTCGCCACCAGGGCGGCTCTGATCGAGGAGGCGGGCGGCCGTGAGTGGACGGCGCAGGAAGCCCGCAGGCAGCATGCCGTCGCCATCGAGGCGCTGGACGGCGTCGACATGCCCCCGCAGGTCCGTGCGCAGCTCACCGCGCTCGCGGACTTCGTCGTCGTACGAAAGAGATGATCAGCATCCGCCTCATATGACTCGCAAGTCGCCGTCCGGTGCCGGGACCCGCCGTAAACCCGGCACCGGACGACGTCAGACCCCAGCACAGCAGATGTCCAACTGCCACGAAGGGGAAGCCATGACAGCGACGACCGACGGAAGCACCGGGGCCATGAAGCCCCGCGCAGCCGCGGCCAGCGAATTCGCCCAGCAGACCAAAAACACCAACACCCCCAACACCCCCAACACCAACACCAACACCACCGACGTCCTGGACGCGGCGCGGCGGGCCACGGACCGCGCGGTCGCGCATCTGCTTGCCAAGCAGGACGATCAGGGCTGGTGGAAAGGTGACCTCGAAACCAATGTGACGATGGACGCCGAGGACCTGATGCTCCGTCAGTTCCTTGGCATTCAGGACGAGAAGACCCTCGGGGCCGCCGCTCTCTTCATCCGCGACGAGCAGCGCGACGACGGCACCTGGGCCACCTTCTACGGCGGACCCGGCGACCTCTCCACCACCATCGAGGCGTACGTCGCCCTGCGGCTCGCCGGAGACCTGCCGGACGCCGCGCACATGGAGCGTGCCGCGGCCTGGATCAGGGAGCGCGGCGGCATCGCCGCGAGCCGCGTCTTCACCCGGATCTGGCTGGCGCTGTTCGGCTGGTGGAAGTGGGACGATCTGCCCGAGCTGCCACCCGAGCTGATCTTCCTTCCCCCGTGGTTCCCGCTCAACATCTACGACTTCGGCTGCTGGGCGCGGCAGACCATAGTGCCGCTGACCGTGGTCTCGGCGAAGCGGCCGGTGCGTCCCGCGCCGTTCGCGCTCGACGAGCTGCACACCAACGCCCGCGTGCCGAACCCCCGCAAGCGGCTTGCCACGCCCACCAGTTGGGAAGGCGCCTTCCAGCGGCTCGACAAGGCCCTGCACGTCTACCGCAAGTTCGCCCCTGCCAGGCTGCGCGGCGCGGCGATGAAGCGCGCGGCGCGCTGGATCATCGAGCGGCAGGAGAACGACGGCTGCTGGGGCGGCATCCAGCCGCCCGCCGTGTACTCGCTGATCGCGCTCCACCTGCTCGGATACGACCTGGACCATCCGGTGATGCGCGCCGGACTCGAATCGCTCGACCGGTTCACGGTGTGGCGCGAGGACGGTTCCCGCATGATCGAGGCCTGCCAGTCGCCGGTCTGGGACACCTGCCTCGCCACCATCGCGCTCGCCGACGCGGGGGTACGGCCCGACGACCCGGCGCTCGTCAAGGCCGCCGACTGGATGATGCGCGAGCAGATCGTGCGGCCGGGTGACTGGGCCGTACGCCGGCCAGGGCTGGAGCCGGGCGGCTGGGCGTTCGAGTTCCACAACGACAACTACCCGGACATCGACGACACCGCCGAGGTCGTTCTGGCGCTGCGGCGCGTCGCGCACCCGGACCGCGCGTGGACCGAAGCGAGCATCGAACGCGGCGTCCGCTGGAACCTGGGAATGCAGTCCAGGAACGGTGCCTGGGCCGCTTTCGACGCCGACAACACCAGCCCCTTCCCCAACCGGCTGCCCTTCTGCGACTTCGGCGAGGTCATCGACCCGCCGTCCGCCGACGTCACCGCCCATGTGGTGGAGATGCTGGCCGTCGAGGGCAAGGCACACGACCCGCGCACCCGGCGCGGCATCGAGTGGCTGCTGGGCCAACAGGAGCCGAACGGCGCCTGGTTCGGACGCTGGGGCGTCAACTACGTCTACGGAACAGGGTCGGTCGTACCGGCACTGACCGCGGCCGGGCTGCCCACCGCCCACCCCGCGATCCGCCGCGCCGTCGACTGGCTGGAGTCCGTCCAGAACGACGACGGGGGCTGGGGCGAGGACCTGCGCTCGTACCGTACGGCCGACTGGGCCGGTCGCGGCGCCTCGACCGCTTCACAGACCGCGTGGGCGCTGCTCGCACTCCTCGCGGCGGGGGAGCAGGAGGCCAAGTCCGTCGAGCGGGGCGTCGCCTGGCTCGCCGAGACCCAGCGGGAGGACGGCTCCTGGGACGAGCCGTACTTCACGGGGACCGGATTCCCGTGGGACTTCTCCATCAACTACAACCTCTACCGGCAGGTCTTCCCGCTCACCGCTCTCGGGCGGTACGTCCACGGGGAGCCCACTTTCCCGGACCTGGGCATCCGGGAAGGGACCTGATGGGCCTGATGGACCCGATGGGTCCGATGGACCCCATGCGCCGGACCTCGGAGCCCCCGCGGCCCGCACCGCTGCTGATCGCCTGCGCGCTCGGCATCGAGCGGTTCGCGCTGCGCAGCGGTGCGCGCAAGGAGGTGCCGGGGCCGCCCGTGACCGTTGTGCGTACGGGCATGGGGCCCAAGGCGGCCGAGGAGGCCGTCACCCGGGCGCTCGCCCCCGGCGGACCGGCCGAGGACGCCTGCGTCATCGCGTCCGGCTTCTGCGCGGGACTCGCACCCGGGATGCACCCCGGGGACCTGATCGTCGCCGACGAGACCCGCGGCCCCCGCGGCAGCACCGCCTGTACGGGCGTGGAGCTGCTGGCGAAGGCGCTGGCCAGGGCGGTGCCCGGGCGCACCGTCCACACCGGCCCGCTGACCGGCGCCGACCACGTCGTACGGGGACACGAGCGGGCCGAGCTGCGGGCAACCGGCGCCATCGCGGTGGACATGGAATCCGCCGCGACGCTCTGGAGCGCGCTGCGGGCCGGGCCGCGTCCGGTTGCGGCCGTTCGGGTGGTCGTGGACGCTCCGGAGCACGAGCTCGTACGCATTGGGACGCTTCGCGGTGGAATATCGGCCTTTCGTGTTCTCCGCGCAGTTCTGCCGGCTTTTTTTGAATGGCACCGTTCTTTGCTGCTCCCCAGGAGGTGAGCTAGATGGCCATGCCGCTCCGTCAGACCATCAGGGTCGGGACGTACCTCGTTGAACAAAAGCTCCGCAAGCGTGAGAAGTTCCCGCTCATCGTCGAGCTCGAACCTCTTTACGCCTGCAACCTCGCATGCGAGGGCTGCGGCAAGATCCAGCACCCCGCCGGGGTTCTGAAGCAGCGCATGCCCGTGGCCCAGGCCGTGGGCGCCGTACTTGAGTCGGGCGCTCCGATGGTGTCCATCGCGGGTGGCGAGCCGCTGATGCACCCTCAGATCGATGAGATCGTGCGGCAGCTGGTGGCGAAGAGGAAGTATGTATTCCTCTGCACCAACGCGCTGCTGATGCGCAAGAAGATGGAGAAGTTCACGCCGTCGCCGTACTTCGCCTTCGCCGTGCACATCGACGGGCTGCGGGAGCGGCACGACGAATCGGTGGCGAAGGAAGGGGTGTTCGACGAGGCGGTGGAGGCGATCAAGGAGGCCAAGAAGCGCGGCTTCCGGGTCACCACCAACTCCACCTTCTTCAACACGGACACGCCGCAGACGATCATCGAGGTGCTCAACTACCTCAATGACGACCTGAAGGTGGACGAGATGATGATCTCGCCCGCCTACGCGTACGAGAAGGCTCCCGACCAGGAGCACTTCCTCGGGGTCGAGCAGACCAGGGAGCTGTTCAAGAAGGCGTTCGCGGGTGGCAACCGGCGGCGCTGGCGGCTGAACCATTCGCCGCTCTTCCTGGACTTCCTGGAGGGCAAGGCGGACTTCCCGTGCACGGCGTGGGCGATTCCGAACTACACGCTCTTCGGGTGGCAGCGGCCCTGCTACCTGATGAGCGACGGGTACGTCGCGACGTACCGGGAGCTCATCGAGGACACCGACTGGAGCAAGTACGGGCGGGGCAAGGACCCGAGGTGCGCCAACTGCATGGCGCACTGCGGCTACGAGCCGACGGCCGTCCTCGCGACCATGGGCTCGCTCAAGGAGTCGCTGCGCGCGGTCCGCGATACGGTCTCGGGAAGCCACGGGTGACGTGATGAGCGTTGGTGAGCCTGTAGCACTGGGGCTCCCCGAGCTGCCGGCCCGGCCGTTGGCGGTGCGTCGCGCTTCGCGGCGTATCCAGGTCGGGTCGGTGGCGGTCGGCGGGGACGCGCCCGTTTCGGTGCAGTCGATGACGACGACGAGGACGTCCGACATCGGGGCGACGCTTCAGCAGATCGCGGAGCTGACCGCTTCGGGCTGCCAGATCGTACGGGTTGCGTGTCCGACACAGGACGACGCGGACGCGCTGGCCACCATCGCGCGCAAGTCGCAGATCCCGGTGATCGCGGACATTCACTTCCAGCCGAAGTACGTGTTCGCGGCGATCGACGCGGGCTGCGCGGCGGTCCGGGTGAACCCGGGCAACATCAAGCAGTTCGACGACAAGGTGAAGGAGATCGCCAAGGCGGCGTCCGACGCGGGGACGCCGATCCGTATCGGCGTGAACGCGGGGTCGCTGGACCGGCGGCTGCTCGAGAAGTACGGCAAGGCCACGCCCGAGGCCCTGGTGGAGTCGGCGCTGTGGGAGGCGTCGCTCTTCGAGGAGCACGGCTTCGGTGACATCAAGATCTCGGTCAAGCACAACGACCCGGTCGTGATGGTCAACGCGTACCGGCAGCTGGCGGCGCGGTCGGACTACCCGCTGCATCTGGGAGTGACGGAGGCGGGCCCCGCCTTCCAGGGCACCATCAAGTCGGCCGTCGCCTTCGGCGCGCTGCTGAGCGAGGGCATCGGCGACACCATCCGGGTCTCGCTGTCGGCGCCGCCCGTGGAAGAGGTCAAGGTCGGCCTCCAGATCCTGGAGGCGCTCAACCTCAAGCAGCGCCGCCTGGAGATCGTGTCGTGTCCGTCCTGCGGCCGCGCCCAGGTCGACGTCTACAAGCTCGCCGACCAGGTCGCCGCCGGTCTCGACGGCCTGGAGGTGCCGCTGCGCGTCGCCGTGATGGGGTGCGTCGTCAACGGTCCGGGCGAGGCGCGTGAGGCGGATCTCGGGGTCGCCTCCGGCAACGGCAAGGGTCAGATCTTCGTCAAGGGCGAGGTCATCAAGACCGTGCCCGAGTCGAAGATCGTCGAGACGCTCATCGAAGAGGCGATGAAGATCGCCGCAGCCATGGAGGACGAGGGCATCCCTTCGGGGGCACCCGCCGTCACTGTGAGCTGAAGGATCAGAGAGAGGGGGCCCGAGCGTGACTATCTTGGAAGGCATCCGGGGGCCGCGCGACCTGAAGCATCTGGCAGAGAGCGAAATCTCTCAGCTGGCGTCCGAAATCCGGGAGTTCCTGGTAAAGGCCGTGGCCCGGACGGGCGGTCATCTCGGGCCCAATCTCGGGGTGGTGGAACTGACCATCGCCCTGCACCGGGTCTTCGACTCACCCGTCGACCGCGTCCTGTGGGACACCGGCCACCAGAGCTACGTACACAAACTGCTCACCGGCCGGCAGGACTTCTCCAAACTGCGCGGCAAGGGCGGCCTCTCCGGCTATCCGTCGCGAGAGGAATCCGCGCACGACGTCATCGAGAACTCGCACGCCTCGACGGTCCTCGGCTGGGCCGACGGACTCGCCAAGGCCAACCAGGTGCTCGGCAGGCACGACCACGTCGTCGCGGTGATCGGTGACGGCGCTCTCACCGGCGGCATGGCCTGGGAGGCGCTGAACAACATCGCCGCCGCCCGGGACCGGCCGCTGATCATCGTCGTCAACGACAACGAGCGCTCGTACGCCCCCACCATCGGCGGGCTCGCCGACCACCTCGCCACCCTCCGGACGACGGACGGGTACGAGCGGTTCCTCGCCCGGTGCAAGGACGTGCTCCAGCACACGCCCGTCATCGGGCAGCCGCTGTACGGGTCGTTGCACGGCGCGAAGAAGGGCTTCAAGGACTTCATCGCCCCGCAGGGGATGTTCGAAGACCTGGGGCTCAAGTACGTCGGTCCGATCGACGGCCACGACATCGCCGCCGTCGAGTCGGCACTGAGCCGCGCGAAACGCTTCCACGGACCGGTGCTGGTGCACTGCCTGACCGAGAAGGGGCGCGGTTACGCCGCCGCCGAGCAGGACGAGGCCGACCGCTTCCACGCGGTCGGTGCGATGGACCCGCTGACCTGCGAGCCCCTCGCGCCGGCCAACGGCCCCTCCTGGACATCGGTGTTCGGCGACGAGATCGTTCGGATCGGCGCCGAGCGGCCCGACGTCGTGGCGATCACGGCGGCCATGCTGCACCCCGTCGGGCTGACCAGGTTCGCCGAGGCGTTCCCCGACCGGGTCTGGGACGTCGGCATCGCCGAGCAGCACGCCGCGGTCTGTGCCGCCGGGCTGGCCACCGGCGGGCTGCACCCCGTCGTCGCCGTCTACGCGACGTTCCTCAACCGCGCCTTCGACCAGCTGCTGATGGACGTGTCGCTGCACAAGTGCGGCGTGACCTTCGTCCTCGACCGGGCGGGCGTCACCGGCGTCGACGGCGCCTCGCACAACGGCATGTGGGACATGTCGATCCTCCAGTGCGTCCCGACGCTGCGGATCGCCGCACCGCGCGACGCCGACCAGCTCCGCGCCCAGCTGCGCGAGGCCGTCGACGTCGACGACGCGCCGACCGTCGTGCGCTTCCCCAAGGATTCGGTGGGGCCCGCGATCCCGGCGGCCGGCCGGGTGGGCGGGATGGACGTACTGCACCGCGGCGGCGAATCCGACGTACTCCTGGTCTCCGTCGGCGCGCTCGCGTCCGTCTGCCTGGAGGCCGCCGCGCTGCTGGCGGAGCGCGGTGTCGGCTGCACGGTCGTCGATCCGCGCTGGGTCAAGCCCGTCGACGAGCAGCTCGCGCCGCTCGCGGAGCGGCACCGCCTGGTCGCGGTCGTCGAGGACAACAGCCGCAGTGGCGGGGTCGGTTCGGCCGTCGGGCAGGCGCTGCGGGATGCCGGAGTCGACGTACCTCTGCGTACGTACGGCATCCCCGAGCAGTTCCTCGCGCACGCCAAGCGCGGTGAGGTGCTGGCCGACATCGGGCTCACGCCCGCATCGATCGCGGGGCGGATCAGCCTCGCCCTGGCAGCCGGGGAAGCGCGGGCGGCCCAACTGGTGAACGCTAAGGAGACCGTGGAATGACGGACGGCGCACGGGACGGGTTCGACCTGGTGAAGCTTCTCGCCGAGCGCGGGGCCGAGCGCTACGAGCTGCACGGCAGACACCTGA
Organism: Streptomyces sp. NPDC002994; assembly: GCF_040611155.1. Classification (NCBI taxonomy): domain Bacteria; kingdom Bacillati; phylum Actinomycetota; class Actinomycetes; order Kitasatosporales; family Streptomycetaceae; genus Streptomyces; species Streptomyces sp. NPDC002994. Next base: position 56,420 of record NZ_JBEXNQ010000024.1, on the reverse strand, counting down.
ACCATCAGCTGCCCCGCATGCTGCGCACCATCGGGTTCGACAAGGTCTACGAGCGGGCCGAAGGCGCCTACTTCTGGGACGCCGAAGGCAACGACTACCTCGACATGCTCGCGGGCTTCGGCGTGATGGGCCTCGGCCGGCACCATCCCGTCGTACGCAAGGCGCTGCACGACGTCCTGGACGCCTCGCTCGCAGACCTGACGCGGTTCGACTGCCAGCCGCTCCCCGGTCTGCTCGCGGAGAAGCTGCTCACCCACAGCCCGCACCTGGACCGCGTGTTCTTCGGCAACAGCGGCACGGAAGCCGTCGAGACCGCGCTGAAGTTCGCCCGGTACGCGACCGGCAAGCCCAGGATCCTGTACTGCGCGCACGCCTTCCACGGACTGACCACCGGCTCGCTGTCGGTCAACGGCGAGGCCGGCTTCCGGGACGGGTTCGCGCCGCTGTTGCCCGACACCGCGATCGCGCTCGGCGACCTGGACGCCCTGGAGCGGGAGCTGAAGCGCGGCGACGTGGCCGGTTTCGTCGTCGAACCGATCCAGGGCAAGGGCGTTCATGAATCGCCGCCCGGGTTTCTCCGGGCAGCCCAGGAGCTTCTTCGGCGGCACAAGGCGCTGCTGATCGCCGACGAGGTGCAGACGGGGCTGGGCCGGACCGGTGACTTCTACGCGTACCAGCACGAGGAGGGCGTGGAACCCGATCTGCTGTGCGTCGCGAAGGCGCTCTCGGGCGGCTACGTTCCGGTCGGCGCGACCCTCGGCAAGGACTGGATCTTCAAGCGCGTCTACTCGTCGATGGACCGGGTGCTGGTCCACTCGGCCAGCTTCGGCTCCAATGCCCAGGCCATGGCGGCGGGGCTGGCCGTCCTCGCGGTGATGGAGGACGAGGAGATCGTCGCGAACGCCCGGCGCTCCGGCGACCTGCTGCGCGAGCGGCTGACCGCGCTCATCGGCCGTTATGAGCTGCTGCACGACGTACGCGGGCGCGGGCTCATGATCGGCATCGAGTTCGGCCGGCCCAGCTCGCTGAAGCTGCGCAGCCGCTGGACCATGCTCCAGGCCGCTCGCAAGGGGCTCTTCGCGCAGATGGTCGTCGTACCGCTGCTTCAGAAGCACCGTATCCTCACCCAGGTCTCCGGCGACCACCTCGAGGTGATCAAGCTGATTCCGCCACTGACGGTGGGCGAGAAGGAGGTGGACCGCTTCGTCGACGCGTTCACGGCGGTGATGGACGACGCGCACAGCGGCGGCGGTCTGATGTGGGACTTCGGGAGGACACTGGTGAAGCAGGCGGTCGGCAACAAGTAATTTCGTGGCCCAATGAAGGCATGACACCCCGCCTCGAAGAGCCGGACGAAGGAGCGCTGCCCTCCGTCGCCCCGCGACAGCGCGACCTGCGCCGGCACAGCGGCCTCACGCTGGAGGCGGCCGCCCGGCGCGCCGGGCTCTCGCCCGCGCACCTGTCCCGGCTGGAGACGGGACAGCGCCAGCCGTCGCTGCCGATGCTGCTCACACTGGCGCGTGTTTACGGTACGACCGTCTCCGCACTCCTGGGGGAGACCCCGGGCGACCGGGACGCCGTACTGCGCGCCGACGAGGCACAGGCGCGGGAGTCCGGCGGCTGGACGTACCACCGGGCCGGTGGCTCGGGGCGTGCCATGCAGGCGCTGCGGGTGCGTGTGCCGTACGGCGGCGCTCAGGGCGACCTGGTGCGCGTCCACCCCGGCGAGGAGTGGCTGTACGTGCTGTCGGGGCCGCTGCGGCTGGTGCTCGGCGAGAGTGTCCACCACCTCGATGCCGGGGACAGCGCGCATTTCGACTCGCTGACCCCGCACCGCATCGCGGCCGCCACCCCGGACGGGGCCGAGCTGCTGTTCGTTCACACGTTGTTGCAGAGCGCCGCCGCCGGGCTGTGCCTACCTCAGGAGACCTGACATGCCCATGCCCGAAGAGGAGACCGCCGCGCGCCGCTTCGTGGAGGACAAGATCCCCACGGGCCTGGCGATCCGGGTTTTCGTGTACGTCGTCGCGGGCCACCTCTTCGCGGCCTTCGTCTACCTGCTCTTCACGCTCGGCGGCGAGCGCTGATCAGCTTCCGTCGAGCAGGCGCAGCCGCAGCCGCTCGCGGGTCGTGTCGCTGACGTTCAGGCCCTCCGTGAGGTAGCGGTCCGTGGTGCCCCAGACATCCTCGATGGTCTCGAAGGCGGCGGCCAGGTACTCCGCGCGGGCCTCGAAGAGCGGGCTGAGCAGCTCCATGACCTCGGGGGACATCGCCGCGGGGGAGTTGTCGCTGCGCTTCACCTTGTAGCGGCGGTGCGGGTCGTTCGACTTCAGGTAGTCGGCCTCGATGGCCTCGCGTTCGACGCCGACCGCCAGCAGGGTCACGGCTATCGACAGGCCCGCGCGGTCCTTGCCCGCCGCGCAGTGCATCAGCGCGGGGACGGCTTCCCCGGCGAGCGCGTGCAGCACCCGGCTCTGCTCGGCCGTACGCTCCTTGATGATCATCCGGTACGTCGCCGACATCCGGCCCGCGGCCTTGCCGTCAGCGAGGATCTCGCGCAGCTCGTCGAGGTTCCCGTCGCGGACCATCTTCCAGAACACCGCGCCGTCGGCCGGGTCCGTCAAGGGCAGGTTGACGTTGCGCACCCCCGGCAGCTCGATGTCGGGGCCCTCCAGCTTCTGGTCCGCCTCATTGCGGAAGTCGAAGATCGTGTGGAGGCCGAGCGAACCGAGGAACGCCGCGTCGGTGGCGGTGGCGTGCGCCAGGTGACCGCTGCGGAAGAGGACGCCGTACCGGACCCGTCGCCCGTCCACCGTCGGCAGGCCGCCCACATCGCGGAAGTTGCGCACCGCGGCAAGCTCGGGCTCGGTCTGCTCGGGCTCTGTCGACGGGACCTGCGGCAGCTGCTGTGTCACGTGGGCTCCTGAAGTCTGCCGTCGGCGCTGCTCGCCGACTTCGGCGCGTTTCGACGATACGACATGGGTTCCTGGGGCAATCATCTCGGATCGGACCGCGCGGTCGTTGCACTGGGGAGTCCGGACGTACGAAGATGTTCGGACCTGTGCGAATCTGGGGGACTTGATGATCGACACCGGCGACAACGGCCGTACCTGGCTGCTCTCCGGGGCGGCGGGCAGCTACGCGCTGCACCTCACCGACCGCGACGAGCTGGTCCACCTGCACTGGGGGCCGCGGATCTCCCTCGCCGACGCCGAGTCGCTGGCCGCCGAACCGCCGCCGCCGTACTGGCCCTTCGAGTCGCAGCTCGACGGACGCGAGGAGTACCCCGTCGAGGGCGGCCCCCGTTTCGCACGGCCGGCCCTGTCGGTTCGTACGCCCGCCGTGCGCGGCACCGAGTGGCGCTGCGCCGGATCCGCCACGGACGGCGACGAACTGCGGCTGCGCTTCGCCGACCCCGTCCATCACCTCGGCCTCACCCTGCACTACCGGATGCGCGCGGACTCCGACGTCGTGGAGCGGTGGGCCACCGTCGCGCACGAAGGACCGGCCGATGCCCCCGCCCTCGAGCTGCTGCGGGCCGACGCCGCCGCCTGGACGCTGCCCCGGCGCGAGCGGTGGCGGCTGAGCCAGCTGCACGGCCGGTGGGCGGCCGAATCCCGGCTCGTACGGTCCGGGCTTACCCCTGGCGAGAAGGTGCTGGGCAGCCGCCGAGGCCACACCGGGCACCAGCACCTGCCCTGGGTCGCCCTCGACGCCGAGGGCGCCACGGAGGAGAGCGGCGAGGTGTACGGCTGCGCCCTCGGCTGGTCCGGGTCGTGGCGCATCGCCGTACAGCAACTGCCCGACGGGACGGTGCAGATCACCGGCGGGGCGGGACACGACGACTCGGGTCTGCTGCGGCTGGCGCCCGGCGGAACGTACACCACGCCCGTCTTCGCGGGGCTGTGGAGCGACGGCGGATTCGGCGGGGCGAGCCGGGCGTGGCACGCCTGGCAGCTCGCGCACGTCATGCCCGACGCTCGCAGCTCGCGGCCCGTTCTCTACAACTCCTGGGAAGCGACCGGGTTCGACATCTCCGAGGGCCAGCAGCTCGCGCTGGCGCGGCGGGCCGCGGACATCGGTGTCGAGCTGTTCGTCGTGGACGACGCGTGGTTCGGCGCGCGGGTCAGCGACCGCGCCGGGCTCGGGGACTGGACGCCGAATCCGGACCGCTTCCCCGGCGGGCTGAAGCCGCTGGCCGACGAAGTGCACGGGCTGGGCATGCGGTTCGGGATCTGGGTCGAGCCCGAGATGGTCAACGCCGACAGCGATCTGTACCGGGCGCATCCCGACTGGGTGCAGCATCATCCGGGGCGCACCCGCACGGAGTTCCGTAACCAGCTTGTCCTCAATCTGGCGCGGGACGACGTCCAGGCGTACCTCTGGGAGCAGCTCGACGGGTTGCTGTCGAGCGCTCCGATCGATTATGTGAAGTGGGACTTCAACCGCTGCTTCACCGACGCGGGCTGGCCGGGCGAACCGTACCCGCAGCGGCTGTGGACCGAGCACGTGCACGCCCTGTACGCGCTCCTCGACCGGCTGCGGGCCGCGCATCCCGGCGTCGCCTTCGAGTCGTGCTCGGGCGGCGGCGGCCGGATCGACCTCGGGATTCTGTCCCGTACCGACCAGGTGTGGACGTCCGACAACACCGACCCGCTGGACCGGCTCGCCATCCAGCACGGCTTCAGCCAGCTGCACCCGGCGCGGGCGATGGCCGCGTGGGTCACCGACAGCCCGAACACTCAGCTCAACGGGCGGGTCAGCTCGCTGCGCTTCCGCTTCGTGAGCGCGATGGCGGGCGTGCTCGGCATCGGCGGCGATCTGACCGGCTGGGGCGAGGACGAGATCGCCGAGGCGCGCGAGTGGGTGGACCTGTACAAGGAGATCAGGCCGGTGGTGCAGCACGGCGAGCTGTACCGGCTGCGGGCGCCCGACGGCGGGCTCAGCGCCGTTCAGTACGTGCGCGGTGACGACACCGTCGTCCTCGCCTGGCTCCAGGCGCAGCATTACGGCGAGGAGCAGCCGCCGCTGCGTCTGCGCGGGCTGGACCCGGCTGCGGCGTACGCCTGCCTCGACACCTCTGCCGTGCACCGGGGTTCCGTACTGCTCCACCGGGGGCTTCGCACCGCGCTGCGCGGCGATCTCGACGCGGCGGTCTTCCGGCTGCGGAGGACGTGAGCCCTGGGATTTGACGCCCTTACAGTGCAGTGCGGGAGGTAAGTGGCAGTTAGGGCGAAACGGACCATTTCGGTGTAACTCCCCATGGGGGTACGGGAAATGGCGGGGCTGCTGGTGAGCAGGATCATATTCGTGACGGTGCGTGGCGAAGCGCTGCGAGGAAATGCCAGTTGGCGGGCGGGGCGTAAAGATCCGTAATCCACAGAGGGTGACGGGAATTGCTCCATGAATTCTCGTGGGGCAATGGCGGAATGAATGGACTGGCTTGTACGGGAGAGCCGCGTCGGCTTACGGTCACCGTCAATCCGGGTGGACCGCCGAATCCTGCCACCTCCCGGAATCCGCACTCACACTCACTCACGCGTGGCAGGAGCGGGGGAACCAGGTAAGTACGCCGGTCATCGGGGAAGTTCCCCGTCCGGACCGGCTTTGGGGTTAAGTCGCGCACCAGCGCGGCCGGGCATCTCCAGCCCGAACCCGACAGCTCACCTCGTAGGCGCCGGAGAGGAATGTTCCATGCCCGCAAAGGGTAAGCACCGCCGCCCGAGGTCCAACTCGCTCACTCGCGGATTCGTCGCCGCCGGAACGGGCGGGGCCGTACTCGCACTTCCGCTCATCGCCGCCACCGGTGCGAACGCCGCGGAGAAGGCGGCCCCGGCCGCCGCGTCCGCCGGCAAGTCCGCCCCCTCGGCCGCTTCCGAGAAGGCCGCGCCGACGAAGAAGGCCGGCACCAAGACCTACTCCGTGGTCTCCGGCGACTACCTGTCGAAGATCGCCGACGAGCAGGACGTGCGGGGCGGCTGGCAGAAGCTGTACGACGACAACCGTGAGGTCGTCGGCGGCAACCCCTCGCTGATCCTGCCCGGCATGAAGCTGACCATCGGTGCGAAGGCCGCTGCCCCCGCGAAGGCCGCCGCCCCGGCGAAGGCCGCTCCGGCGAAGCCCGCCCCCGTGAAGGCGGCCCCCAAGGCCGCCCCGAAGGCCGAGGCCCCCAAGGCCGCCCCCGCGGCCGCCGCGCCGAGCACCGGATCCGGCTTCACCGCCCCGGTCTCCGCGGGCGTCACCACCCCGTACCGCATGGCCGGCGGCAGCTGGTCCAGCGGCTACCACACGGGCGTCGACTTCTCCGCGTCCAGCGGTACCCCGGTCAAGGCGGTCGGTGCCGGCACCGTGGTCTCCGCGGGCTGGAGCGGCTCGTACGGCAACGAGGTCGTCATCAAGCACGAGGACGGCCGCTACTCGCAGTACGCCCACCTGTCCTCGCTGTCCGTCTCCTCCGGCCAGAGCGTCGGCGGCGGCACCCAGATCGGCCTCTCCGGCAGCACGGGCAACTCCACCGGCCCGCACCTGCACTTCGAGATCCGGACCGGCCCGAGCTACGGCTCGGACGTCGACCCGCTGGCCTACCTGCGCGGCCACGGCGTCACCATCTGAACCATCTGATCTGCCTGCACGCTCTCGTACGCCCCCTTTTCGCTGCCACATCCGGCGGCAAAAGGGGGCGTACGTGCTTTTTCGGTCTATTCCGGGTTGGGTGAATCTTGACCGGTGTCATATATCACGCTGCGTCAACCCCTCCCTACGGTGGCGTAGGTCACTCGCTCCAGTGAAGGATGTGCCGACGTGGCAGACGATTCGAGATCATTCAATGCAGTCACGATCGGGTCGTACGCGGCGATCGGCGACAGCTTCACCGAAGGCGTCGGAGATCCCGGACCCGACGGTGCGTTCATCGGCTGGGCCGACCGGCTCGCCGTACTCCTCGACGACCGCGTCCCCGAGCACACCTTCCGCTACGCCAACCTCGCCGTACGCGGCCGTCTCCTCGACCAGATCGTGGCCGAGCAGGTCCCGCGCGCTAAGGAGTTGGCACCCGATCTGGTGAGCTTCTGCGCCGGGGGCAACGACATCCTCCGGCCGGGCAGCGACCCCGACGACGTCGCCGAGCGCTTCGAACGGGCCGTCGCGGACCTCACCAACGCCGTGGGCACCGTCATGGTGACCACCGGCTTCGACACGCGCGGCATTCCCGTGCTGCGCCATCTGCGGGGCAAGATCGCGACGTACACGGCGCACGTACGGGCGGTCGCCGACCGGTACGACTGCCCGGTGCTCGACCTGTGGTCGCTCAAGTCCGTACAGGACAGGCGCGCCTGGGACGGCGACCGGCTGCACCTCTCGCCCGAGGGGCACACCCGGGTCGCCCTGCGCGCCGCCCAGGTGCTCGGGCTCGACGTACCGGCCGACCCGGACCAGGCGTGGCCGCCGCAGGCGCCGCGCGGCACGCTGGAGGCGCGCCGGGACAACATCCAGTGGGCGCGGGAGCACTTGGTGCCGTGGATCGGGCGGCGGCTGCGCGGGGAGTCGTCAGGTGATCACGTCGAGGCGAAGAGGCCCGATCTGCTGCCCCTGTGAGGGCAGGCGGGTGGCGGCCGGTACGCGCTCCAGAACGCCGCCCGCGAACACGTCGTACAGCGGCAGCGTCTCCAGGTGGACGTAGCCGATGTGACAGTCGCAGGCGGCGAGGGGGCAGGCGCGCGGGCGCAGTGCCTGGCGGTACGAGCCGTCGTAGAGATTGCCGAGTTCGGTGGGCACGAAGTGGCAGCGGCGGACCCCGCCTTCGCCGTCCACCGAGATCACCGACTCGCCGGTCCGGCAGGGGAGACCGGCGGAGGCGTGGGGGTGGCGGCTGTACGGGAAAAGGGGGTCCAGGGCCGTCCAGTGGCCGGCTTCCTCGTCCGTGTAGGTGCGGCCTTCCGCCGCGTTGATCCACAGGTAGACCTCGGAGGGGAGCGCGGCGCGCAGCCTGCGCGCCTCTTCGAGATGTTCGGGGAAGCCGACGACGCCGACGCTGAAACGCACGCCACCGGCGGTGAGTTCGCGGCACTTGGCGAGGAAGCGGTCGTACGGTGTCTGGCCCGGGTGGTACGTGCACCACAGCGCCAGCGTGCCGAGGTCGGCGCCGGCTTCGCCTTCGGTGAGCCAGTCGGTGCGGCAGCTCAGGTTCGTCTGGATGGCGACGCGCCGGATGTGCGGCAGCCGGGACAGCTCGGTCAGGGCGCGGCGGTACCAGGAGCGGACCAGGCCCTCGCCCCAGGGTGTGAAGAGGACGGAGAGGCGGTCGCCGGTCTGCGCGGCGGCCCACTCGGTGAAGCGCTCCAGCGCGGCGCGGTCGGCGCTCAACTGCTCGCGGCTGTCACGCCGCTTGGCGAACGGGCAGTACGGGCAGTCGTAGTCGCAGGAAGCGAGGGGGCCGCGGTAGAGGATCGTGAGGTCCATGGCCGGGCTCACTTCAGTTCGTACGCGGCCATGGCGGCCCGTACGGAGTTGGAGAAGAGCTCGGGGCCCAGCGCGTCGGAGTGCGCGAGGCCTTCGGGGGACAGGCGGAGCAGGCCCTTCGGCGCGCTGTCGTCGAGCCAGCCGCGGTCGGCGAAGCGGTCGAGCTCGGCGGGGAAGTCGGCGGCCGGGTCCGCGGCGAACCGTTCGCGGTAGCCGGACAGGGGCATGCCCTCGGCCTGGAGGAGCGACTGGAGGAGGTGGCGGCGGCGTGCCTCGTCGGCGTCGACGTACCGGCCCACCTCCGCGCGGGAGAAGTCTTCCGTGGCGGTGTAGTCGTCGATGATCGTGCGGATCTCGCGCATGTCGACGGCGTAGTCGAAGGAGTAGTGGAGCGCGGAGGTGTACGAACGGGCTCCGCAGCCGAGGCCGATCATGCCGTCGGTCTGGCAGGCGTAGTCGTCCGCCGCCTGCTTCGGCGCGTCCGTGCGGCGGAACATGCGCATCGAGACCTGCTCGTAGCCGTGGGCGAGGAGGTGGTCCCTGCCCTGGCGGTAGAGGCGCAGCCGCTGGGTGTCCCAGGCGGCGTCGGCCTCGGCGCCGAGGCGGCCCAGGCCGGTGAGCGGGCGTACGTACAAGGGGTAGAGGTAGAGCTCCTCGGGCCGCCAGGCGAGCGCCGCGTCGAGCGAGGCGCGCCAGGTGTCGGCGCTCTGGCCCTCGATGCCGTAGATGAGGTCGATGTTGAGGACCGGGATGCGGGCGTCGCGGACGGCGGCGAGGGCCGTCTCGACGTCGGCGCGGCGCTGGGGGCGCACGGCCGCGCGGGCCTCGGAGTCGACGAAACTCTGGACGCCGAGGCTGAGGCGGGTCGTGCCGCGTTCGGCGAGCACGGCGAGACGGTCGGGGGTCGCGGTGGCCGGGGACGCCTCGACGGACAGGGGTACGGAGCTCAGCTCCGCGCCCATCCGCTTCTCCGCTATGTCGCAGAGCCGTTCGAGCTCGCCGGCGTTGAGGAAGGTGGGGGTGCCGCCGCCGAATGCCGCGGCGGCGAATCCGACTCCGTCGTCGCCCAGGGCTTCGCGGACGGCGGTGGCCTGGCGGTCGAGCGCGTCGAGGTAGCGGCCGGTCAGTTCGTCGGGGGCGCCGATCCGGGTGAAGAGGTTGCAGAAGCCGCAGCGGACCTCGCAGAACGGTATGTGGAGGTAGAGGGAGAGAGCGTTCTTGGGCTCGTCGGCCCACAGGTCACGGAGCGCGGGGCGGTTCTTCAGCTCGCGGTACGCCGTCTTGTGCGGGTAGGCGTAGACGTAACTCTGGTAGGGGCGGGGCGGCGTGGTGCTCATGGGGTGGCCCCTTGATCGAGAGTGAAGTGGGCGTAGGGGACGGTCCAGACGGCCTCGTGGCCGAGGCGGTGGCCGCTGTAGCCGTCGTCGCCGTACGCCGTGCCGTGGTCGGAGCAGACGATGGTGAAACAGGGGCGGCGGCTGCTCGCGGCGGCGAACAGGCGGCCGATGTGCTGGTCGACGTACTCCAGAGCGGCCGCGTGGGTGGCGCGGGAGTCACCGGCCTCGCGGGTGGCGCCGGGCAGATGGAACCAGTTGGGCTGGTGCAGGGCGGAGACGTTGACGAACAGGAACAGCCGCTGGTCCGCCGGGAGTCCGGCGACGACCTGCTCGGCCCGGGTGACCTGCGCCTCGAAGGACGTGGGCGAGGCCACGCCGAACTCCGGTTCCCAGTGGCTCTCCTGGAACATCCCCGGCAGCACCGAGCCGAGCGCGCCCTGCCGGTTGAAGAAGCCGACGCCGCCGATGCACGCGGTGCGGTAGCCGGCGTCCGCGAGGCCGGAGACGAGATCGGGCGCGTCGAAGACGAAGGTGCGCTCGGCGGTGGTCTCACTGCCCGCGAAGCGCGCGGCGAACAGCCGGGGATGGGGGCCGGGCGCGGCGGGCGTCGGCAGGAAGCCCGCGAAGATCGCCTGGTGCGAGGCGTAGGTGAAGCTGCCGGGGGCGTGCCGCTTCTCCCATACGCCGCCGGGCAGGTGCCGGACAAGGTTGGGGATGCGGCCGGCGGCGGCGAGCTCGGCGGCGACGTCGTGACGCAGGGTGTCGAGGGTGACGAGCAGAAGATCGTGGCTGCCGACGATCTCGTTCATGTCAGGTGGTCGCATGATGGTTCCTTGTCGTGCGGTGTACGGCGCGCTGCTGTGCGGCGGCGACTTGCGCCGCGTAGGTGTCCAGGCCCTCGGCGCCGCTGCCCGGCAGGCCGGTCAGGCGTGGCAGGAGATCGCCGAAGGCGTTGACCTCGCAGACGGCGAAGCGGCGCCAGCCCACGGCGGGCAGCAGATCGACGCCCACACAGAGAGTGCGGGGGAAGCAGGCGGCGGCCCGCTCGCACACGTCCATGGCCTCGTCCCAGCTTCCGCCCGCCGTGGCCATGGCGGCGCGGGCGTCGTCGAGGTCGCCGCGCGTGCCGCCGAGATGGAGGTTCGTCATGGGGGAGCGGCTGGTTCGTACGACGGCGTGCGTCGCCCTGCCGCCGACCACGACGACCCGCAGGTCGGCGGCGCGGCCCCGCTGGGCGGCCTTGGGCAGCCAGCGTTCGATGTGGAGTCCGTCCGGGGCGAGCGCGTCAACGATCGCCGCGACCTCGCCCTCGGTCGTACAGCGGCGTACCCGCAGGGAATTGAAGAGCCGGCCCTGCGGATCACGCTCCACGGAGGTGGTGGCCCGGACGCGGCCCGGGCCCGCCGTTTCGACGGCCAGCACTCCGGAGGCCGACGAGCCGTGCGCGAGCTTGACGAAGGCACGCGGCATACGGTGCGCGCGCAGCAGTTCGCGTACGTCCGCCCAGCCGCGTACGACCGGTCCTGTGGGACCGGAGGTGGGCGACGGCGGCACGGGGACGCCCGCGTCGTGCAGCACGGCATGGCACAGCCGCTTGTCGAACAGCACCGCCAGCTCCTCGGGGTCGTCGAGCAGGGTGCAGCCCGCGGCCACCCGGCCCACTTCCCGTACGGCCTCGGTGAACCGCTCGTACCAGCGCGCCGAGCCCTCCACCCGGGTGGCGTCGCCGACGCCCCGCAGCAGCCGTTCGACGTCGGGATCCTCGCCGGGCGAGTCGATCCGTACGGTCTCGCCCGGCCGGAAGGCTGCCCGGCCCCCGAGCACCTCCAGCCAGGGGACGACCCGGGCGGCGGGGAGCCCGGCGGCGGCCACGGCGTCCTGGAAGAGCGCGACGCGGCGGTTGGCGGGGTTGCCGACGACCGCGAAGCGCGGCTCCCGGCTGTTTCCGTTACTCGTCGACGGCGACATAGCGGGGTTCGTCGTCCTCGGGGTCCCAGTAGTCGGGTCCGTCGAGGTTCAGCCGCACGCCGTGCGGTTCGAGCGTCTTGCGTATGCGCTGCTGGACGGGCTCGGTGATGTAGTGGTGGTGCAGGTCCAGTTCACTCAGGTGCGTGAGCGGCTGTCCGTCGAGCAGAGCCTGTGCGCCGGAGTCACTGAGAGTGCCCATCGACAGGGCCAGCGAGTCGAGCTGGGCGACGACCGGAGCGGCGGCGACGGCTGTCGCGATCTCGTCCTGGATCTCGCTGTTCTGCACGCCCAGGTGGCGCAGGCGCGGAAAGGTGCGGCCGGACAGCAGGGGAGCGAGGTCGGCGACCGTCGCGTCACCTCCGTAGTGCGTGACGCCCAGCCACAGCTCCAGGCGCTCCAGGGCGGGCAGCCGGGAGGCACCGACGGCCCGGACGACGGAGCCGGGCAGACCGCCCGATTCGAAGCGGAGCACCTTCAGCGCGTCGTGGCGGACCGGCCGCAGGGACAGCTTCTCCCTGTCGGTGAGCGACTCGCCGCAGCCGCGCACGATCAGCTCCTCCAGTCGTGGGAACGCTTCGATGCACGGCGTGAGGTCGGTCATCTCCAGCCAGGACAGCTCGCACTCCTCACTGATGACGTCGGCGAGGAACAGGCCGCGCAGCGCGGGGAAACGGTCCGCGTCCGCGAGGATCCGCTCCAGGACGGGACGCAGGTGCTCGTAGTCGCCGTGCCACCAGGGGCCGATCAGCAGCGCACGCACCCGCGTCGAGTCGACGGAGGCGAGGAAGCGCGGCCACAGCTCGGCGAACGGATTGTCCTCGTTCCACAGACAGTCCAGACGCCAGGCCACGGAGTCCGCGGGCGGGAGAGGCGAGGCGTGCTCGTCGCCGGGTTCGGGGAGCGTGAAGACGGGGAGCCCGTGGAAGGTCTCGGGGTGCTCGATGTCGGTCATGTCCGGCTCACTCCGCCACTGCGGTGTAGCGGCCCTCGGCGCCGCGGTTGTCCCACGGCTCCAGACGGTCCGACAGGTCGACACTTACGCCGTGGGGCTCCAGGGCCTCGGCCACCCGCTGCTCCATTTCCTCGGAGAGGAAGTGGTGATGCAGATCGAGGTGTTCGAGATGGGTGAGCGGCTGGCCTTCGAGCAGCGCGGCGGCGCCTTCGTCGCCGAGGGTGCCGTTCGACAGGTCGAGGGTGTCCAGCCGGGCGACGACGGGTGCCGATGCCACAGCCGCCGCGATCTCGTTCTGGATCTCGCTGTTACGCAGGCCGAGATGGCGCAGCCCGGGGAAGAGGGTGCCGGAGAGCAGCGGCGCGAGGTCGGCGATCTCGGTGTCGCCGCCGTACTCGGAGACGCCGAGCCACAGGTCGAGGTGGTCCAGAGAGGGCAGCTCGCTCTCGGTGACGCCGCGCACGACCGTCGCCGGCAGACCGCCGGACTCGAAGACCAGCGAGCGCAGGCGCTCGTGCCGCACCGGCGGGAAGCGCAGGCCTGGATCGCCGCGCACACCGAACTCCAGCAGTCGGGGGAAGGTGCTGAGCAGGCCCGTGACGTTGGACTGCTCGATCCAGGAGATCTCGGACTGCTCCTGGGTCAGGTCGCCGACGAAGATGGCTTCCAGGGAGGTGAGCCGGTCGGCCGCGGCGATGACGAGGTTGATGGGGTAGCTCGAATCCTGGTCGGTCGCCTCGCCCCACTGGCCGATGATCAGCGCGCGTACCCGCGCGGGATCGACGGTCTTCAGGAACTCTTCGAACCTTTCCTCCCACGGCCCGTCCTCGTCCTCGTACGGGTTCACGGAGATGCGCCACGCCGCGGCGTCCGCGGCGGGCAACGGCGAGGGTGAGTCGGGATGGAAGTCGACGGCCGGGAGGCCGAGCAGTTCCTGCAGATGGTCCACACCGGACATGGCCCTGGTCTCCTGACACTGTGCGAGTGACTGACGTGCGAAAGGTTTATCAAGCGGCACTGACAATCCCGCCAGCGGGTTCCTTTTCCCAGGTCAGCGACGATTGTCAGACCCTGCCCGTAGCGTTTTCCCCGTGGTCGGCACAGGGTGTGCGGCCCGGGAGGGGAGACAGCCATGTACCGGCAAGGGGACGTACTGATCGTGCCGTTGGACGAGTCGGCGGTCCCGGCACATCTGGCGGACGCGTCCGGCGAACGACGCGACGCGCGGGGCCGGTTGGTGCTGGCTCTGGGCGAAGTCACGGGGCACGCACACGCGGTGCAGGGACCCGGAAGGCTGCTGCGGGAGGCAGGCCCGCTCGATCCGATGCTGCTCCATCTGCCCGACGGCGGACGGGTCGTGCACGAGGAGCACGCTGCGATACCCCTGCCCAAGGGCTGGTACCGGGTGGTGCGCCAGCGCGAGTACGTACCGGGATCGGTCCGTATCGTCGCGGACTGAGCGGGCCCGGAAACCGGGGACGACGCGAAAACAAGGGCCAGGAATCAGGGATCAGGGATCAGGGGACAGGGAATTCGATGGAGCATGTGAACACTTGGCGGGCCGTCGCGGCGGCGACCGGCGCCGCGGACCGCTCGGCCGCCGAGGAGGGCGTGCGGCTCGCCTACCGCACGGCGGGTCTCGCGGAGCCGGAGCGGATCGTCTGGGCCGCCTCGCCCAAGGCGGCGGTCGAGACCGTCGAACGGCTCACCGGTGCGGGAAGATCCGTGCGTGATGAGGTGCGCACCGGGCCGTGGGCGGAGGAACGGCGCCGCCTGCATGACGAGTTGGGGCCCGGCGGCTGGGCCGATCTCTGGTCCGCCACCGGAGCCCAGTTGTGGGACACCACCCGGGAGCTGGCCGAGCGGATACGGGCCGGAGTCGTCGCCGAGCTAATGGAGCGCCCGGAGGACGAGACCGATGTGCGGCTGGTCATGCTCGACGCCGTGCTCGGTCAGCACGACGCCGCCTGGCTCGCGGCGTTCGACGGCCGGGGCGACCGGCTCGCCGGACTGGCCCAGGTGGCCAGGCACGCCGGCTGGTGGTGGCCGTACGAGAACACCGTGGTGATCAGCGAACGGCCGGTGGAGCTCCACCGGGACGAGGCGGGACGGCTCGACCGGGGCGACGGCCCCGCCCTGGCCTTCCCCGACGGCTTCGCGCTGTACGCCTGGCGCGGCATGCCCGTACCCGCCGCGTTCCTCGACGAGCTCACGTCGCTGACACCCGAGCGCATCCGGGCGGAGGAGAACGCCGAGCTGCGCCGCGTGATGCTGGAGCACTACGGCTACGACCGCTATCTCAGCGAGTCCGACGCCCAGCCGTTGCACCGGGACGAGACCGGCATCCTCTGGCGCATCGCACTGCGGGGCGACGAGGACGTGGTGATGGTCGAGGTGGTCAACTCCACCCCCGAGCCGGACGGCACACACCGGACGTACTGGCTGCGCGTGCCGCCCAGGACGAGGACCGCGAAGGAAGGGGTGGCCTGGACGTTCGGGCTCGGCCAGGAGGCGTACGAGCCGGTGCGGCAGACCTGAGGAGGCCCATGCCTCGCTCTAGGAGGAGAGGAGGTCACCCGGTCCGATCAGGTCCGTGTTGCCCTCCGTCGTGCAGGCGTGCGCGCCGGCCAGCGCGCCCAGACGGGCGCACTCCTCCAGACCCCGGCCGGCGAGGCGCCCGTACAGGAACCCGCTGACGTACGCGTCCCCGGCGCCGTTGGAGTCCACCACCGGGCCCTTCGGCACGGTCGCGGGGATCGGGCGCGGGGTGCGGCTGCCGTCCCGCGTCAGCAGGTACGAGCCGCCCGCGCCCGCCGTGGCCACCACGGCCTCGGCGCGGCCCTCGCGCAGGATGTCGCGCATCACGGCGGCGATCCGCTCGCCCGCTCCCGCCGCGCTGAGGAACACCAGGTCGGAGCGGAGCGCGAACTCCCGGTGGTGGTCGGCGAGCCCGTCCCAGTCGTGCAGATCGGTCGAGACCGGGACGCCGAGCTCCTCGATGTCGTCGAGCAGGTGCCGCGCGAAGTCCATGATGGACAGGTGCACATGCCCGGCCCGCCGCAGGTGGGGGAGGTAGAAGTCGCGGGGCATGCGCAGATCGCCGGGGTCGCGGGCGTCGTAGAAGGACATCCGGCGGCCCGTCGCGCTGTCGACGAGGTTCACCGCGCGGCGGGTGCCCGCCGGTGAGATCAGCGGCTCGAAGTCGACACCGCCCTTGGCGAGCCGCTCCCTGACCTGACCGCCGACCCAGTCGTCGCCGATGAAGTCGAGGAATTTCACCTCGAGTCCGAGAGCCCGGCAGCCCAGCGCGACATTGCCTCCTGTATGCCCCGGCCACTCGCGGATCGGTGGCACGCCGAATGAGTCGGCGACCGGTACGGGCAGCGAATCGACACGGACGACCGTGTCCACCCCGCTGCCGCCGACGACCAGGACGTCGTACACCGCCTGATCGGAACGCTGGTCGGACTGCTCTTCAGACTGCTGTTCAGACACCGCAACCCCTTCCGGCTCCCCGCTCAGGCACAGTATGGCTGGTACGGAGAGGTGACAGGGCTGGAGTGGCGCGACCCGTCCGGCGGTGGCCGGTGCTGGGATGGCCCTCCTACCTCGGGAAGGACCACTTCATGTCCGTGACTACGGCCCTCACCGCCGCCGCGCTCACCGGTGGACTGCTGATCGGCGGCGTCGCCGCACCCGCCTTCGGGGCGGTCCACACTGCCTCCGCCCCGGTCGCCGACGCCGCTACCGTCTCCGTGGGCGGCGAAGGCAGAGCGTCGGCCGCCCCCGACATGGCGGTCCTCACCGCTGCGGTCGAGGCCACGAAACCCACCGCGAAGCGGGCGCTGGCCGCCCAGTCCGCGGCCGCCGAAGCGCTGCTCGCTGCCGTACGCAAGCAGGGCATCGCCGACCGCGACGTACGGACCGAGGGTCTCTCGCTGAACGCGGTCTACCAGCACACCGACCGGTCCTCGAAGCTGACCGGTTATCAGGCGGGCCAGTCGTTCTCCGTCAAGATCCGCGACATGGGCAGGACCGGCGCGGTCGTCGAAGCCGTGACGCACGCGGCGGGCGACGCGGCCCGGATCAACGGCGTCACTTTCGACGTGGCGGACCCGGCCGCCCTGCGCGCCGGCGCCCGCGAGGCTGCCCACGCCGACGCGCGCGCGAAGGCCGAGCAGTACGCGCGGCTCAGCGGCCGCCGGCTCGGGCGGCTCGTGTCGCTCGCCGAGACGGGAAGCGGCGTGCACCGCCCGCTGGACGTGCCCGGCGCGGCGTTCGACGAGGGGAAGGTGCAGGTGGCGCCCGGCGAGGTCCGGCAGGAGGTCACCGTCACCGCGGTATACGAACTGGACTGATCCGGCGTGACGTGACGGAACAGGACGTGACGGGACGGGACGGGGGCTTCAGCGCCCCGCCGCCGCCAGCGCCGCCCGGTCGATGCCCAGTTCGCGGGCGAGCGCGTCGTCGGTCCACTCCAGCATGGCGCTACGGGACAAGGACCCGGCGTACGACGTCATCTGGACGGCGAGTCCGTCCAGCAGGGCGGTCAGCCGCCAGGCCGCGGACACGGGGTCCTCGCACCGGAACTCACCTGCCTCCGCGCCCTCCGCGATGACCTCGGCCAGCGCCGCCTTCCACCGCTGGTCCAGATCACGGGCCACCTCGCGGAGGGCCGGCTCACGCAGCGAGGCCGCCCAGCCCTCGATCCACAGCTTCCACCCCTTGGCCTGTCCGGTGGGCGCGTACCACCGGACCGCGGCGCGCAGCCTGCGGACGGCGCTGGTACGACGGCCGAGCAGCTTGCGCAGCTGCGCGAGATCGCCCTCGGCGGCGTACGCGAAGGCGGCCGCGACGAGCTTCTCCTTGGTCGAGAAGTGGTAGAGGACCAGCGCGTTGCTCACGGAGAGGGCCGAGGCGACGTCGGCGATACGTACGGCGCTCACGCCCCGCGCCTCGATCTGCTCGACTGCGGCGCGCAGCATTTCCTCGCGCCGTTCCTCCACGCTCAACCGGACTCTTGCCACGCGGTAACCCTACACACGGGTCACTTGACCAGGCCGGTCTCACGGATGCCGACGAACCCTTGACAGCGCACTGTGGCGCGGGCCACAGTCGCCTCTACTGACTGGCCATTCAGTCAGTGCGAAGTGTGAAGTGTGAAGAAGTGCCGCGCCTGTACGCCCTCCCCCGTACCGCCGTAGGAGTCAGCCCCGTGACCCAAGCACCTCCCTCCCGGACAGAAGCAACCGCAAGAGCAGCAGCAGCCGACGCAGCACCCGACCTCTCCGAGGGCTGGGGCGAACAGCGCGGCAGGCTGCACAAGGACTTGCGCCGCCTCGATGTCCTCTTCTTCCTCATATGTACGCTGGTCGGCCTCGACACCATCGGATCGGTGGCGGCGCAGGGCCCCCAAGGTCTGACCTGGATGGCGATCCTCGCTGTCGCCTTCTTCCTCCCGTACGGCCTGCTCGTCGCCGAGCTCGGCTCCGCCTTTCCCGTGCAGGGCGGCCCGTACGTCTGGACGCGGCTCGCCTTCGGGCGGCTCACCGCCGGCGTCAACCAGATCCTCTACTGGATCTCCAACCCGGTCTGGGTGGGCGGCAGCCTGTGCATCATCGCCCTCACCACCTGGGAGGAGTTCTTCACTCCGCTGCCCGGACTCTGGAAGTACGCCGCCGGACTCGTCTTCATCTGGGGCGGGGCGCTCGCCGTCGTACAGTCCGTGCGCATCGGCAAGTGGGTGCCGATCACCGGCGCGATCGCCCGGATCGTACTGCTCGGCTTCTTCCTGGTCTCCGTCGTCGTCTTCGCCGCCCAAAACGGCGTACACACCCTGCCGGCCAGTGAGTTCGCCCCCACCTACGTCGGCTTCGTCGCCCTCGTCCCCGTCCTGATCTTCAACTTCGTCGGCTTCGAACTCCCCAGCTCCGCCGCCGAGGAAATGAAGAACCCCCGCCGCGACATCCCCCTGTCGATCCTCCGCTCCGGCCTCGCCTCCCTCGTCCTGTACGGCGGCCCGATCCTCGGCATCCTCTTCGTACTCCCCAGCGAGGACATCGGCAGCCTCGGCGGCTTCATCGACGCCTGCAAGGCCGTCTTCACCGTCTACGGAGGCTCGATCGCCGCCGACGGTACGGTCACCCTCACCGGCGCGGGCTCCGTATTCGGCGGAATCGCCGCGGCCGGCCTCATCATCGGCCTCCTGACCAGCGGCGTCACCTGGGCCATGGGCGCCCACCGCGCCCAGGCCGTCGCCTGCGCCGACGGAGCGGGCCCGGCCTGGCTCGGGGCGATCTCCGAGAAGCACGGCACGCCGGTACGGGTGAACCTGCTCTCCGCCGTCCTCGCGTCGCTGCTCTTCGTCGTCGCACTCAACCTGACCGCCGGCGACGGCGAGAAGTACTTCGCGGCCGGTCTCGGCCTGACGATCTGCACCACCTTCATCTCGTACGTCATCACCTTCCCCAGCCTGGTCGTGCTGCGCCGCAAGTACCCGGACGTCACGCGCCCGTACGCCGTCCCGGGCGGTCGCGCCGGAGCGTGGCTCGTGACCTCGCTCGCGACCGGGTTCGTCGCCTTCACCGTCGTCGTACTGATCTGGCCGGGCTTCGGCGTCGGCTGGTTCGGCACCGAGGGGACGGCCGCCGACTCGCTGCCCGAGGCCTTCGCGGGCGAACGGCTCCAGTACACGCTCAGCCAGGTCGTACCGCTGCTGCTGTTCCTGGGTATCGGGCTGCTCTTCTACGCGCTGGGGGCGAAGACCCGCCGCGCGAAGGGGTGAGGATTACCGGATAGCGTGCGGCGCATGGGCGATGCGTACGTATGGGTGGCCGACCTGGACGCCCGGCCGGAGGAAGCCGCGGTGCTCGCCGGCCGGGTCATGGACTGGCTGGAGCACCGGGGCATCGTCCAGGGCGAGCTGACGAACTGCCTGCTCGGCGACGAGCTCGGCAGGCCGCCGGGACCGCACGCCGCGCGCGCCGTCACCGAGGACGAGGTGGCCGAGGTGACGGTGGGCGGGGCGTGCGGTGTCGGCATGGAGATCGAGCGCCGCGTGTACGTGAGCGCTGACCTCTGGACGGCGACCTGCCCGCACTGCGGCGCCACCACCGAGCCCGCCGACAGCGGCCCCGACATGTGGACGCGCGCATGGGCCCCGCTGCTCGACGACCTGTACGCCTGGTTCGGCGGTACGGGCCCGGGCAGCGGGGTCTGCGTGCGGTGCGGGGAGCGGTCCGGCTTCCTCGCGTGGAAGATCGACCCGCCGGTCGCGGTGGCTCACCTGGGAATGATCCTGTGGAACTGGCCGCCGCTGTCGGAGCCGTTCCTCGCCGAGCTCGCCGCGGTCCTGGGGGGCCATCGGCTGGTGACCGCGAGGACCACGGTGTAGCTGGGCACGGATCAGGTACGCGGCGGGAAGTTCGCGGTGGCGAGTACGGAGCCGTCGGGGGCCAGCAGCCGCGCGCCGGTCACCGTCGCGGGGTCTACGGGGGCCGGGGCGCCCCAGTATCCGTAGCCGCCCTTGAGCGTGAACGAGCCGATGGGGACCGTGGTGCCGTCGGAGCGTTCGAGCCGGCAGCGGACGACACTTCCGTCGTCGCCGTACTCGCCGTCCTTGAGGTCGACGGACATGTACACCCAGCCCGGCGAACCGGGATAGAGGTATATCCGGCCCACCTCCTGGACACCCGCGACGAGGGCCGCCTCGAGGAGAACCGGCTGCCCCTGGAGCTGCGACGAGGGGGCGGGGGCGTCGTCGAAAGAGGTGCCGACGGCCCAGCCGCCGAAGCCGCACGCGAGCGCGAGCGCGGCCGCGGCCGCTGTGACCCGCAGACGCCGGCGCAGGCGTCGGCGGGACGTCTCCGGCCGGGAGGGGGCCATCCGCTCCGCGACGCGGGTCTCGAAGCCGACCGGTGGCTCAGTGCCCGGAAGCAGACCGAGCAGGCCGTCTCCGACGAGAGTCAGCTGCTCGATGTCCTGCCGGCAGCCGGGACAGCGGTCCAGGTGGGCGACCGCCTGCGCCCGCTCCTGGGCGGGCAGAATGCCCAGCGCCAGCTCGGCGGCGAGGTCCCGCATCCGGTCGCAGGTCATGCCTCCTCCCGCGCTCGTCATCGGCTCACCTCGCTCCCGAGGGCCGTGCGCAGTTTGCGCATCGCCGTCCTGATCCGCGTCTTGGCGGTGCCCAGCGGAATCCGCTCGAACCGGGCGATCTGCTGGGCGGTCATCCCGTAGATCCCGGCCATCACCAAGGCGCGGGCCTGTTCCCGGGGCAGGGCCGTCACCGCCGTTCGTATCCGGGCCGCCGTCTCGTCGGCGAGCGCCTGCCGTTCGGGGGTGTCGGTCATGATGTCGAGGAGCGCGTCCAGGTCTTCGGGCGCGACGGGCGTGGCCCTGCGCGCGCGGACCGCGTCGATCGCCAGGTTGTGCGCGATGGTCGTCAGCCAGGTCTTCACCGACCCGCGGCGGGAGTCGTACACCTGGGCGTGCCGCCACGCACGCTCGAACGTCTGCTGCGCGATGTCCTCGGCGAGCTGGGGATCGCCGACGACGGCGATCGCCACGCCGAAGACCGTGCGCTGGAAGCGGCGTACGAACGCGACGGCGATTTCGGGGTCGCCCGTCGTCAGACCTGACAGCAGTGCCTCGTCCGGTGCGCGTCCGAGGGGGAGGCCCATTCTCCGCATACCAGTGGATACGGCCGGCCTCCCCGAAGGGATTGCTCCGCCTCTACGGGAAGTCACACTCGCCATTCTCCCGCCAATCCATCGGCGCGGTTCATCCGTATCCACTGCACGACGGACACGACGGACACGACGGAACTCCTGCGGAGGGCTGAGCCATGGCAAGGACACTCACTCGAAGCCGCGCGGGACTGGGGCTCGCGGCTGCAGCCCTGGCAGGTGTGCTGGCGGGCTGCGGGGGCGGCAACGGAAACGGAAACGGCAACGGAGGCGATGCGACGACATCCGCGCCCCCGGAGACGAGCACCCAAGCGGGAGTCACCCGGGTGAACGCCGACATGACCGACTTCCGTATCACCCTGTCGGAGAAGACGTTCAAGGCGGGCGACTACACCTTCGTTGCCAAGAACAACGGCAAGCACGACCACGCCCTGGAGATCGAAGGCCCCTCGGGGGAGCACCGCACCAAGACGCTCGCTCCCGGAGCCTCCGAGACGCTCAGGGTCACCCTGAAGTCCGGCACGCACGAGGTCTACTGCCCCGTCGGCGGGCACGAGGACCTGGGCATGAAGACGGAGATCACCGTGGGCGGTGGCGATGCGCCGGTGAATGAGACCCCGTCGAGGAACAATGGCTACTGAGCGTGCTCCGTTCGTGATCGCACTGCGACTGGTAAGTGCCGCGCTGACCGCGGCGATGGGCGCGATCCACCTCTACCTCTGGGACGACGGCGGCTACCGGGACCTGGCCACCATCGGCGTGCTCTTCCTGCTCAACGCCATCGGCAGCGCCCTGCTGACCCTGGCGTTGCTGGTCTTCCCCACCCGTTACGTCGGCGTTCCGGCCGCCCTGGGAGCGCTGTTCACGGCCGGCACGCTGGCCGCGCTGGTCGCCAGCCTCACCATCGGCCTGTTCGGCTTCCTGGAGTCCCTCGACGCGGAACTGGTGTGGCCCACCATCGCCGTCGAATCGGCAGGGGTGGTGGCCCTGACGGCGCTGACCCTACTGGCGTACGACCTGCGGCATCGCGGACGGGAAGCACGCCCTCAAGCGCCGGAGGGGCTCCGTCGCGGCCCGTCCGACGATTGAGGGCGCCACACGCAAAGGGGGGTCAGGAGGCGGCGGTGGCCCCGGTCCGTCCGTACACCTGCTTGCCGAGCCACTGCCCGCCGTCCACCGTCAGGCACTCGCCCGTCAGGTACGACGCCCGCTCACCCAGCAGGAACAGCGACGCGTCGGCGATCTCAGCCGGCGCCGCGAAGCGCCCGGCGGGAACGGTCGCCAGCACCTCGGCCCGCGCCTCGTCCGTCGCCCACAGCGCGGCGCCCGCACCCGCGGTCTCCGTCGGGCCTGGGGCGATGCAGTTGAGCCGGATACCGAGGGGGGCGAGCTCGACCGCGAGCGTACGGGTCATGGCGAGGACCCCGGCCTTCGCGGCGGCCGAATGGACCGTGCCCGGGTGGCCGTGCCAGGCGTACGTCGCGATCACCGAGAGCACGGAACCGC
The DNA here is from genome assembly GCF_040611155.1 of Streptomyces sp. NPDC002994. Classification (NCBI taxonomy): domain Bacteria; kingdom Bacillati; phylum Actinomycetota; class Actinomycetes; order Kitasatosporales; family Streptomycetaceae; genus Streptomyces; species Streptomyces sp. NPDC002994. The sequence continues at coordinate 33,516 of NZ_JBEXNQ010000024.1, read as the reverse complement.
CGGTGCCCTGGTCGCGGAGCTGCCTGGCGACGGCGCGGGTGCAGTAGTACGAGCCGTTGAGGACGATGTCGACGACCGCGCGCCAGCCGTTCGGGCTGATGTCGATGCCCGGCGCGACGAAGTTTCCCGCGGCGTTGTTGACCAGGCCGTCCAGCTGACCGAAACGGCTCGTGGCGGCCGCGACGAGCGCGTCGACGGCCGCGGGATCCCGGACATCGGTCGGTACGGCGAGGGCTTGCCCGCCGTCCTTCTCGATCAGAGCGACCGTCTCCTCCAGCTTCAGGGGCGTACGGCCCGCGACGACGACCCGGGCCTCCGCCGCGCCGAGGGCGAGGGCGATCGCGCGGCCGATGCCGCTGCCGCCACCGGTCACGATGTACGTACGCCCAGCGAACCCGGAACCACTGGCGTCGTTCTTCTTGCTCATCGGAGCACTCCATGCGCATCGAGGGCGATCGCGCCGCCCGGGTGGACCAGCAGGGGATTGACTTCGAGCTCGGACAGCTCCGGATGCTCAGCGCCGGCCTGCGCGAGCGCGCACAGGGCGGCGGCGGCCGCGTCCAGATGTACGGGCGGCGAACCGCGCCAGCCGGTCAGCAGCGGGGCATGGCGCAGCGACAGCAGCAACGCGCGGGCGCGGCCGGGCGTGAGCGGTGCGAGCGCGACGGCCGTGTCGGCCAGGAGTTCGGCGGTGACTCCGCCGATGCCGACCATGGCGACGGGGCCGAAGGCGGGGTCGCGCCGCACGCCGGCGATGAGTTCGACGGCGTACGGGGGAGAGGCCATCGCCTCCACGGCGTAGCGGGCGGCGCCGGTGGTGGACCGCATCCGCGCGAAGGTGGCGCGCAGCCGCTCCTCGTCGGCGATGCCGAGGGCGACGCCGCCCGCCTCCGTCTTGTGGGCCAGGCCCATCGCCTTGAGGGCCAGGGGGTAGCCGGTGCGGTGCGCCGCGTCGGCCGCCTCGTCGGCGGTCGTCACGAAGCCGGCCACCGGGAAGGTGAGGCCGTACGAGGCGAGCAGCTCACGCACGGTTTCGTAACCGCCGTCGGGCACGGCGAACGAGGCCGGGACGGGCGAGGCGGCCGGAGCCGCCACGACGGCCGCGCGTAGCCGGGCCGTTCCGGCGAGGGCGGTGGCGGCCTGCTCGATCCGCTCGTACACGGGCACGGCGTGCGCGCGTAGTACGGCGAGGGCGGGGGAGTCGCGCGCCATGGTGTGCACGACGAGCTGCCGCCCGGACTCCCGCGCCGCTGCGGCGAGTTCAAGCGCGACTTCGCACTCCTCCTCCGCCTGGGCGGGGTTGGAGGTGGCGTAGTCGCCGAAGTATCCGGTGAGTACGACGGCGTCGGCGTCGCCGCCGAAGAGCAACGCGCGCGCGATACGGGCATAGTTGGCCAGATCCGCCTCGCCGGCCCCGGCGAGATCAACGGGGTTGCCGCAGGCCGCACCGGGGGCCAGATGAGCGGCGACCTCGCGCGAGGTGCCGGCCGACAGCCCGGGCACGTCAATCCCAAGCGCCACCAACGCATCGGCAGCCAGGGCACCTTGCCCCCCACTGTCCCCCACGACGGCGACCCGCAGTCTTCGCCGCCGCCCGCCACCAGGATCCGCTTCCGCCCCCTGCGCATTCCCCGTAGACAGCGGGCCCCCGCGGCCCCCTGCCGGCAACACCCGGGCCTGCGACCCGAGGCCGGGCCGCCGCCTGCCGTCGGCGTCCGTGACCGGACTGGCTGTGCGGGGTTGGCTGTGGGTTTCACCTGCTTCGGTGGCGGCGTTACGTGTTCGGGGGCCTGCCGCGTCCAGCCGGCCGTTGGCGCCGGCTCGGCCCCGGGCTTCGCCGGAGGCGGCCCGCTGTGGGTCCGCGTCGGACAGCTGCCGGCTGCCGTCGGCCTCCGTGACCGGACCGGCTGTGCGGGGTTGGCTGTGGGTTTCGCTTGCTTCGGGGGCGGCGTCACGTGTTCCGGGGCCTGCGTGGTCCGGCCGGTCGCTGGTGTTGGCCGTGCCGGGGCCGGTATTGGGCGTGTCCCGGGCATCGCTGGATGCGTCTTGTCGGGCGTCCGGCTTGGACAGCCGCCGCCTGCCGTCGGCCTCGGCCCTGTCCCGGGCTTCGCCGGAGGCCGCCCGCTCCTTCTCCGCGTCGGACGCGTTTCCCGGGCCGCCGCGTGCTTCGCGCATGTGCCGCACGTGGTGGGAGAGTGCGGCCGCTTCGGCGGTCACGGTGTGCCTCCCGCCGGGGGCCGCCGCGACGGGCGGTCCGTTGCCCGAGGGGGACGCGTCCCTCAGGACTCCCTCCACCGGCGGTCGCGGCGCCGACCCCCGTGCCGGCGCCGCCAGTAGACATATCGCCGTGTCGACCAGCTCGCCCGCCGTGTCCAGCAGCAGTGCCCCCGCGTCGCGGCACACCGCCTCCACCGTCGCGCGGGCGCTGACCAGGGCTCCGGTGTGGGAGGCCGCCGCGCGGCCCGAGGCTTCGCTGCGGCCCACCGTCAGCAGCAGCACCGGCTTGCCCGCCGCGTGGGCCGCGGTCAGGGTGCGGGCCAGGCGGCGGCCGTCGCGGAAGTCCTCGACGTACGCCGCCACGATCCGCGTGGGGCCGTGCGCGATCAGCGCGTCCAGCGCGTCCGCCGCGTCGATGTCGCGCTGGTTGCCGAGCGACACGAAGCGCGAGAAGCCCTGGCCGGCGCGGGCCAGCAGCCTGCCGATCTCCAGTGCCAGATTGCCGCTCTGCGAGACGAGGCCCACCGCACCCGCCGGGAAGTCGCCCCAGCTCAGGCGCAGGGCGGTCGTCGTGTCCACCACGCCCATGCAGTTGGGGCCCAGCAGCCGGGCCCCGCCCCCGGTGACCAGGGCGGCGAGTTCACGCTCCTCGTCCGCGCTCGCAGCGCCCGACGTGATGACCGTGAAGCAGCGGGCCCCCGCCACCAGACCCTCGGCCACCAGGGGCCTCACCTGTCGCGGAGGTACGGCGACGACCACGTGCTCCGGCGGGTCCGGCAGGCCGTCCAGGCCGGGCAGGAAAGGCACGCCGTGCAGTTCGCCGCCGCGCCGGTTCACCAGGTGGACCGTACGGCGAGCACGTCCTTCGAGCGCCCCGGAGGCCAGCCAGTATCCCCACTTCTCCGGGTTGGCGGAGGCGCCGACGACCGCTACGGAGGTGGGGTCGAAAAGGGCGTCCAGGCCGGTGCGCGTCACCTGTACCACCCGAACCGCTCCGCGATCACCGGCAGGCGGTCCGCGACGATCGCGTGCGCCGCGGCGCGCGGCGTCGTGCCGTCCGCCTCGGCCCGCGCCAGCATCTGGTCGATCAGCGCGCGCATCGAGCGCCGCGTGTACGCGAACGCCTCGTCCGCGTCGGCGCCGATGTCGCCGAACAGGGTCCACCACCACCAGGCGTTCGTACCGGAGTTGACGACGACGTCCGGCAGGACGCTCACCCCGCGCTCCGCCAGCAGCAGCTCCGCCTCCGGCAGCACCGGCATGTTGGCCGCCTCGACGATCCAGCGGGCGGCGGCGCCGATGCGCTGCTGGTTGGTGGCATCGACGGCGTACGAGACGGCCGCCGGAATCAGCACCTCCGCCTCCGCCGACAGCCAGGCATCACCCGGTAGTTCGAGGTCCCCGGCGCGCAGCACGCCCCGGTCCACCGCCCCGTACGCGTCGCGCGCGCCGAGCAGCGCTTCGACGTCCAGCCCGTCCGGGTTCGCGACGGTGCCCTTCACGTCCGCCACGGCGACGATCTTCAGCCCCGCCCGGGACAGGAAGCGGGCCGTCGCGCCGCCCATCGTGCCGAGGCCCTGTACGGAGACACGCGTCCCCTCGTACGTGACCCCCGCGCGGTCGAGCGTCGCGAGCACCGATTCCGCGACCCCGCAGCCGCCGACCAGCTCGTCGAGCCCGATGCCGTCGACCTCGACGGCGAACGCGTCGGCGAGCCGCCGCCGCGCCGCGCTCTCGTCGTCGAGCAGCGGATAGACGGCCTGGATGGAGGAGACGAGGCCGGCCTCGGCGGCGGCCTTGTCGACGATGTCCTGGGTCAGGCCGAGGTCCTCGCCGGTCGTCCAGAAGTTCTCGATGTGCGGTCGCACGGCGCGCAGATAGCGCACCAGGATGCCGTACGCCTCGGGGTCCCGCGGGTCGCAGTCGATGCCGCCCTTGGCGCCGCCGAGCGGGATGTAACGGCCCTCGGCGTTGTAGTGGAGGGCCTCTTTCATCGTCATGCCACGGGCCAGTCCCGCGACCTCGTCGAGCGTGCAGCCCGCGCGCATGCGCAGGCCACCGCTGGACACGCCGCGTACGAGCCGGTCGACGACCAGGAAGCCCCGGCGCCCTGTGACGTGATCGGTCCAAGTCTGCGAGATCAAGGGGGCGTTCATAGGGTGCTCTCCTCGGGAACGGTGATGACGGTCGGACCGGGGGTCTTCAGCGCCCGCGCCAGCGCCTCGGCGAGCGCCCCGGGGGACGCGGCGTGCGTGCCGTCGCCGCCGTACGCACGGCACAGCGCCGGCAGGTCTACGCGCGGCAGGTCGACGGCGGTCGGCGTGTCGCCGCGGGCCTTCATTTCGTCGCGGATCTCGCCGTATCCCCCGTTGTCGAACACGACGACAGGCAGCGGCAGTCCGAGCTGCGCGGCGGTCGCCAGTTCCTGCACGGTGAACTGCAGCCCGCCGTCGCCGCTCAGCGCGACGACCTGCCGCCCGGGATACGCCGACTTCGCGCCGATGGCGGCGGGCAGGGCGTATCCGAGCGTGCCGAAGCCGGTCGGATGGAGGTAGCGGCCACGGGGGCCGACGGGCAGGTGCGGGATCGCGCCGTAGTAGCAGCACTGCGCGCTGTCCGAGGTGATGACGGCGTCCTCGTCCAGCACGCCACGGATCGCGCGCAGGTACGGAATCCACCGCGCGTCCCGGGCAGCCGTCTCCGCGTCCCGCTCGCCGCGCAGCGCGACGACGGCGTGCGCGGCAGAACCGTGCGCGGCAGAACCGTGCGCGGTGGGCGCAGCACTGTCGCCGGCCGACTCCTCGGTCCCGGCGGCCGTGAGACCGCTGTCGGCCTCGGACACGCCCCCGGGGTGGCGCTCGGGAGTGGCCTGGGCGGCCCCGCCGCCGTTCGCGACCGTTGGGCGTAGCCGCGCGACAGCCTCACCCAGGGCCCCGAGCGCGTCACGTGCGTCCCCGACGAGCGTGACGTCCGCCGGCAGACCGGCGTACATCTGCGCCGGGTCCACGTCCACCCTGATCAGCGTCCCGCCGAGGGCGGACGGCGGTGCCGACCACAGGTCCGACTCGGCGAGCTCCGTCCCGACGGCCAGGACCACATCGCAGTCCGCCAGCGCCTTTTGTACGGACGGACTGTGCAGCGAGACACCGAGCGACAGCGGGTGGGACTCGTCGACAATCCCCTTGCCGTTGGCCGTCGTCACGACGAACGCGCCCAGTTCCTCGGCGAGCGCGCGGCACTCCGCCCCCGCGCCCCTGGCGCCGCCGCCGAGCACCAGCGCCGGCCGACGAGCCGCCAGCAGGGCACCGGCGGCCTCCCGCACGGGCGCGGCGCCGGGCCGCCGCTCGGCGGACGGCGGCGCCAGACGTACGCCGCCCACCCGCTCCGCGGTTTCCAGCAGGTCCAGCGGTACTTCGACGTGTACGGGACGGGGGCGTTCGGTGCGAAAGAGCGTGAAGGCACGTGCGACCGCCGCACCGATCTCCTCGACCGTCGACACCCGGTGGCTGAAGGCGCAGACCCCGCGCAGCGCCTCCGTCTGGCTGCGCATCTCGTGCAGCATGCCGGTCGGCTGCCGGGGGTGGCGCAGCGGCATGCCCGGCGAGACGATCAGCAGCGGCACACTGTCCGAGTAGGCCTGGCCCGCCGCCGCCGCGATGTTGAGCAGGGCGGGCCCGGTGGTGGTGATGGCGATCCCGGGGCGGCCGGTGACCCGGGCGTAGGCATCGGCGGCGTACCCCGCGCCCTGCTCATGACGGGGCGTCAGATGCCGGATGCCGTACGGCTCCAGGTGCCGGTAGATCTCCAGGTTGTGCGTGCCGGGGATACCGAACGCCATGCGGGCGCCGTGCGCGGCCAACGCCCTGACCAGGGCTTCGCCGCCGGTCATCGCGGCCTCGGGGCCGTAACGCCCGTGGGATGTCACCCCTCGCGCTGCCACCTCAGACGCTCCGCGAGATGACCAGGCGCATGATGTCCGAGGTCCCCTCTTCGATCTCTTCGAGCCTCGCGTCGCGCATCCACTGCTCGACCGGGTACTCGCGCGAGTACCCCCAGCCCCCCAGCGTCTGGACGGCTGCCCAGGTGCAGTACGCCGCCGTCTCCGAGGCCGTCAGCTTCGCCATCGCCGCCTCGGCCGTCGCGTCGAGGCCCGCGTCGAGCCGCTTGGCGGCCCGCCAGGTCATCAGCCGCGCCTGCTCGATGCGCGTGCGCATGTCGGCGAGCCGGAACGCCACCGCCTGGTGCTCGATGATCGGCTTGCCGAACTGCTGCCGGGTCTTGGCGTAGTCGCGGGCGTATTCGTACGCCGCCCTGGCGACGCCCGTCGCGGCCGCGCCCAGCACGGCGCGCGAGATGTCGAACGTACGCATCAGTCCGCTGAAGCCCTGCCCCTCGTCGCCGAGGCGGTCGGCGTCGGGGACGAACGCGTCCGAGAAGAAGATCTCGCGGCAGACGATCGCGCGCTGCCCCATCTTGCGCATCGGCTCTCCGAAGACGACCCCCGGCGTGTCCTTGCGGAACAGGAACGCCGTCACGCCGCGCGAGCGCTGCGAGGGGTCGGTCTTGGCGAAGACGACGTACTGCTCGGCCTCTCCGGCGTTGGAGATCCACGACTTCTGGCCGTTGATGCGGTAGCCGCCGGCGGTGCGCGTCGCCGTCGTGACGATCGAGGCGGCGTCGGAGCCCGACCCGGGTTCAGTGGTGGCCAAGGACGTCGTCGGAGTGTCGGGCCCGGTCAGCGGGGTCAGCCACTCACGCTTCTGCTCGGGGCTGCCCAGCTCCATCAGCGGGTCGGCGAAGAAACCGTTCGAGCACAGCAGATTCCCGATGCCGAGGTCCCCGACGCACAGCTCTTCCTGCACGAGGCACTGGGTGAAGACGTCGGTGAAACCGCCGCCTCCGTACTCCTGGGGGAGCATGAATCCGGTGATGCCGACCTTGGCGGCCTTGCGCCACAGGTCCCAGGGCGTCTCGGTGTCCGCCTCGTCCACGGCGCGCGCCCGCGGCCTGATCTCCTCACGCGCGAAGGTACGGGTGAGCTCGACGATGTCGCGCTGCTCCGCGTTGAGCGGAACGAGCTCGGTGGGGAGGTCGGACATGGGTGCCTCCAGGCACGACGGCGGCGTCGCAACGGTGGATTAACTGAACCGTCAGTCAGTATCTGGAGCCTGAAGCGCCCGTGTCAACGAGATCGGTTACTGAACCGCCAATCAGTTCAGGCCATGCTCCGCGGCTGTCCCGCGACTGCTCCGCGCCGCGCGCCGCACCCCGCCTCGTACGCCGTCCCGCCCCCACTCCCGTAACGACCCCGTTCCCGCGCTGTCCTACCCGGCGCTCATAATGGGCGAAGACACTGAGCCCCTGGAGGTCCTGTGACCGGCGCTGACGCTCTGCTACCGCTGCGTTCCCGGCTGCGCTCGCTGCGGACCGCCGCCTTCGGCGCGGATCCGGCGGGGGAGCGGATGGAGCGCATCCGCCGCTCGCCCAACTTCGCCAACGGGGTCTTCCAGAACCCGGTGGGCGCGCGGACGAGACCTTCGGGGTCGACGCTCGAACTGGCGAAGGTCTACTTCCGCAAGGAGGAGCGGCGCCGCAGGGCGCCGGCCGGCCCCGTACCTCTTCACGCCACGACCCTCACCGACCTGGCCGAGCCGCCCGCCACCGGACTGCGCCTCACCTGGATGGGCCATTCGAGCGTGCTCGCCGAGATCGACGGGCGGCGCGTGCTCTTCGATCCGGTGTGGGGCGAGCGCTGCTCCCCCTTTTCCTTCGCCGGGCCCAAGCGGCTGCACCCCGTCCCCGTGCCCCTGGCGTCGATCGGCCCGCTGGACGCCGTCGTCATCTCCCACGACCATTACGACCACCTCGACATGCCTACGATCCGGGCGCTCGCCGGCACCCGCACGGTCTTCGCGGCGCCGCTCGGCGTCGGAGCCCACCTCGAGCGCTGGGGCGTACCCGCCGACCGCGTGCACGAGCTGGACTGGAACGACACGGTGAAGATCTCCGGGCTCGGCCTCACCGCGACCCCGGCCCGCCACTTCTGCGGGCGCGGCCTGCGCAACCAGCAGCACACGCTCTGGGCGTCCTGGGTCGTCACGGGACCGGAGCACCGGGTCTACCACAGCGGTGACACCGGCTACTTCGAAGGCTTCAAGGACATCGGCGCCGAGCACGGCCCGTTCGACGCCACCATGATCCAGATCGGTGCGTACAGCGAGTACTGGCCCGACATCCACATGACGCCCGCAGAGGGAATCCAGGCGCATCTGGACCTCCAGGGCGGTCCGTCGGCCGGTCCGTCGGCCGGTCTGTCGAGCGGCCCGATGCTGCCGATCCACTGGGGTACGTTCAACCTCGCCCCGCACCCGTGGTCCGAACCGGCCGAGGGCACCGTCAAGGCCGCCGCCGCCACGGGAGCCCGGATCGCGCTGCCGCGCCCCGGCGAGCCCTTCGAGCCCTCGGCGCGAGCCCTGCCCTCCGCGCCGTGGTGGCGCGCGGTCGCCGGAGGGCCGGCGGCGGACCGTACAGGCGGCGGCATGCCCGCGGCCCCCGGGCGCAAGGTGGACTCCAGTCGCATCGCAGGTACCGGCGAACCGGAGACCGCGCCCGCTGTTTAGGGCTGCCGGAGGCCGCCGCAGCCGTAGGGTTTTCGGTCTGTAGTACGAGGCGTCATACCAGAGCGGGACGCTGTGCGGGCAAGTTTGGCAACTGCGCGTCGATCATGAAAGGTTGCCGACTACTGTGAGTGCCCGGTGATCAACATGGGGCCACATCACCCAAGTTGAGCCCAGACCGACAGTGGTCGAACAGACGCAGTACGCCGATCCCTGGGGCCCCACGTACCGAGGACGCTGATGTCTCAACTTCGCGCACCCGCCGCGCGCGCAGACCGCCGCGAGGGCGGGCGGCACGGACGGCCGGGCGCCCGGCCCCATCCCGCGCAGCCGATGCCCGATTTCCACATACGCCCTCAGCTTCTGCGCGCCGCCGTACTCCCGGCCGTCGTCGTCGCCCTCAGCGGCGCCGCGGCCGTGCTGTTCACCCTCCGCGCCACTGCCGCTACCGCCACCACCGCGACCGCCGCTGAGCCGGCGCGCAGCTTATGGGTCGCGCTGGCCGCAGCCGGAGCGCTCGTCATCGTCTCGCTGGCGGCGGCCGTCGTGGGCGCGGACCGGGCCGCCAAGACCGTCCTCGACCGCTGCAACGCGCTGCGCAGGGCCAGCGCGCGCGGGCAGGCCGACCTGCGCGCGGTCGTCGAGCAGCTGCGGCGCGGCGAAGGGCCGCCCGTCCGGCGTACGCCGCCGCCCGCAGCGCAGGGCGGCGACGAATTCGACCTGCTGGAACGGGAGTTGGGACGCGCCCACGAGGCTGCCGTGGGCGCCGTCGTGCAGGCCTCGCAGCTGTCCAGCAGCACGGGCACCGACCAGAAGGTCGAGGTCTTCGTCAATCTGGCCCGCCGCCTCCAGTCGCTCGTACACCGGGAGATCCAGCTGCTCGACGAGCTGGAGAACGATGTCGAGGACCCCGAGCTGCTCAAAGGCCTCTTCCACGTCGACCATCTCGCCACCCGCATCCGCAGGCACTCGGAGAACCTCGCCGTCCTCGGTGGCGCGGTGTCCCGGCGCCAGTGGAGCAACCCGGTGACCATGATGGAGGTACTGCGCTCCTCGATCGCCGAGGTCGAGCAGTACTCACGGGTCAAGCTCGTGCCGCCCATCGACGGCACGCTGCGCGGCCACGCCGTCGCCGACGTCATCCACCTCCTCGCCGAACTCGTCGAGAACGCCACGGTGTTCTCCGCTCCGCACACCACCGTGCTGCTCCGCGCCCAGCACGTCACCGCGGGCCTGGCCATCGAGGTCGAGGACCGGGGCCTGGGCATGCCGCTGACCGAGCAGAACAAGATGAACGCCCTGCTCCACGACCCGGACAACGTCAACGTCGGCCGTCTTCTCCAGGACGGGCGCATCGGCCTGTTCGTGGTGGCGGCGCTGGCCCGCAGGCACGGCATCACCGTCCGCCTCCAGGCCAACATCTACGGCGGCGTACAGGCCGTACTCGTCCTGCCGCAGGGCCTGTTGGGCGGGGAGGACCAGAGCGGTCCCGGCCGGGCGGCGACCGCCGGGGCCCGGCAGCCGGTCCCGGCACCCGCGCCGGCGACGCCGACGGCACCGGGGCCCCCTCCCGCACCGCCGCGTGCGCACGCGCCCGCGCCGCCCACCGGTCCCGCTTCCCCTCCCGCCATCAACGGCAACGGCCGCGGCAACGGCAACGGCAACGGCAACGGTCACGGTCACGGTCACAGCAACCCCCACGCGCCGCTCCCCGTGCGCGGCGCGCAGGAGGACCGGCCCACCCCGGCCGCCGCCCGCCCGGGCATCGGCTCGCACCGGCCCGACCTCTCCGCCGAGCCGGTCCACACGCAGGCCCAGCCGCGCGCCGACGGATACGTGCGCGGCACCATGAGCCGTCCCAGCCTGCCGCGACGCCGCAGCCAGGAAAGCCTGGTGCCCCAGCTCAGAGAAACCCCCGTCGCGCGCCAGGACGACGAGTACCCCGCCCTGCACGACCCGGGTCTGATGGCGGCCTTCCAGCGGGGCATCGGCCTGGCGGAGGCACAGCCGGACCCGCACCCCGTTTCCTACCCGGATCAGGTACCGGACCCGGCCGCGACCCCGGCGACGCCGCCTCCGGCATCCGCCCCGGAGCGGCATCCGCAGCCGTACCACCCGAGCGAGGGCGACGCAGGCTGACCACTGCCTCCACCCTCAGCCCCTCCCTTCAGCCCCTCCCCACCTTCCGCCCGCGGTACCCCAAGGAGTAGATGCACCATGGCGAGTGATGCGCCGACCGGCCAAGTGTCCGATCTCGACTGGCTGTTGAGCGGCCTGGTCCAGCGTGTTCCCTTCACGCGCAGCGCGGTTCTGCTCTCCTCCGACGGACTGGTGAAGTCGGTCCACGGGCTCGACACCGACAGCGCCGACCACATGGCCGCCCTCGCCTCGGGCCTCTACTCGCTCGGCCGCAGTGCGGGTGCCCGCTTCGGTGACGGCGGCGAGGTCCGCCAGGTCGTCGTCGAGCTCGACTCCACGCTCCTCTTCGTCTCCACCGCGGGTTCCGGCACCTGCCTCGCGGTCCTCGCGGGCCGCGAGGCGGACGCGGCGGTGCTGGGTTACGAGATGGCGATGCTCGTCAAGGGCGTACGGCCGTATCTGGTGACACCGGCCAGGCAGAGGGCGGGCGCGGCGAGCGCCACGGGACGCTGAAGGTGCTGCCCCCGCACGACGGGCCGTGGCTCGACGACGCGGCCGGCCGGCTCATCCGTCCGTACACGGTGAGCGACGGACGCACCCGTCCCACGACCGCCTTCGACCTGCTGACCATGGTGCGGGCCACCGGGACGGAGCCCCTCATGCACCTCGGTCCCGAGCACACCCAGGCGCTCGGGCTGTGCGCACACCCCACCTCGGTGGCGGAGATCGCGGCGTATCTGCGGCTTCCCGTGGTCGTCACCAAGGTGCTGCTTTCCGATCTGGTCGGCTGCGGGGCGCTCACCACCCACGCGCCCCGCTTCGACGACCAGCCCACCGACCTATCCCTGCTGGAGGCAGTGCTAGATGGCCTACGACGACGGCTCTGATCTGTTTCCCACCGCACTCAAGATCCTCGTCGCGGGCGGGTTCGGGGTCGGTAAGACGACCTTTGTGGGAGCGGTCAGCGAGATCGCACCGCTCAGTACGGAGGAACTGCTCACCCAGGTGAGCGTCGGGACCGACAGCCTCGAAGGCATCGAGGACAAGGCCACGACGACCGTAGCCATGGACTTCGGCCGGATGACCCTCGATGAGCACCACGTGCTGTACCTCTTCGGCACACCCGGCCAGGAACGCTTCTGGTTCATGTGGGACGAACTCTCCCAGGGCGCCCTGGGCGCCGTCGTGCTCGCCGACACCCGCCGCCTCCAGGACAGCTTCTCGGCGCTGGACTTCTTCGAGCGGCGCGGCATCGAATTCGTCGTAGCCGTCAATGAGTTCGACGGCGCGCACCGCTACGAACCGGAAGAGGTACGGGCCGCCCTCGACCTGAGGACAGAGGTCCCCGTCGTGTTGTGCGACGCCCGTATCGCCAGCTCAGGGATCAAGACGCTGGTCACCCTCGTCCGGCACCTGCTCACCATCATCCCGGCCTCGCCGACTTCGCCGGCCGCGCCGGCGTCGTCGAGTTACGGAAACTACGGAGCACCCACATGACATACGACCGGATCGGTCAACTGCTGCTCACCCCCGTGGACCCGGAGGCGCCCGCCCGCGTGCGGCGGCTGCACCAGCTCGGGATCGGCGACCGGGCCGTGCCTGCCTTCGACACGTTCGCCGACCGGCTCGCGGAGGTGACCGGAGCGCCGTACTCCATGGTCAACTTCATTGACGAGAACCGGCAGTTCTTCGCCGGACTGCACACCCCCGCCGGTACGCACAGCGGCACCGACCTGGGCACGGTCGCCGCGACGAGCCGCATCGGCCGGTTCCTCGCCCGCGACCACGGGTACTGCCCGCACGTCGTCGCGCGGCGCAAGGCACTCGTTCTGGAGGACGTCTGTGACTACCCGCGATTCGCGGGCAATCCGGTCGTCGACGAGATCGGCATCAGGTCGTACATGGGCGCGCCCGTCATCGACCGTACGGACATCCTGCTCGGTACGGTCTGCGTCGTCGACACCGAGCCGAGGCAGTGGGGGCGGGCGGGACTGGAGACGATCAAGGCGATGGCCGCAGAGCTGGCCGAACTGATCCGGCGCCGCGAGGACGGCAGCGTCCACCCGTAGGCAGAAGGAAGTTCCATGAGCGACCGGACCGACCTCCGTATCGGCGTTCTCGGCTACGGCCTGCGCGGCAGCATCGCGCGCACCGCGCACCGCCCCGGCGCCGGCTCATGCGTGACCGCACTCGCGGACCTCGACCCCAGGGCCCGTACGGAGGCGGCCGAGGCCTTCCCCGAAGCCGCGCTTTTCACCAACCACCGCAAGGTCCTGACGGCCCCGGACATCGACGCGGTCCTGGTCCTGACCCCGGACCACACCCACGCCGAACTGGCCTGCGACGCCCTGCGCGCAGGCAAACCCGTCTTCGTCGAGAAGCCGCTGGACATCACCGTCGAGCGCTGCGACGAGATCCTGCGGACGGCGTACGAGACGAAGACGCGCCTCTACATCGGCCACAACATGCGCCACATGCCGGTCGTGCGCCTGATGCGCGACGTGATCGCCCGGGGCGCCATCGGCGAGGTCAAGACGGTCTGGGTACGCCACTTCGTCGGCTATGGCGGCGACTGGTACTTCAAGGACTGGCACGCCGAGCGCAAGAACACCACCGGGCTGCTGCTCCAGAAGGGCGCTCACGACATCGACGTGCTGCACTGGCTGGCCGGCGGCTACGCCCGCGACGTACAGGCCATGGGTGATCTCATGGTGTACGGCGACAATCCGCACCGGCGGGCGGACGGTGAACCGAAGGCCGACGACTGGTACACGAAGGACGGCCACTGGCCGCCGCACACCCAGCGCGGGCTCAACCCCGTCATCGACGTCGAGGACGTCTCGCTCCTCAACATGCGCCTCGACAACGGTGTCCTGGCCGCCTACCAGCAGTGCCACTTCACCCCCGACTACTGGCGGAACTACACGGTCATCGGGGACGCCGGGCGGCTGGAGAACTTCGGCGACGGGCCGGGCGGCCACGTCAAGGTCTGGCATGCGCGGCGGTCCGCGTACCGCCCGGAGGCCGACGAGACGCACGAGATCCCGGCGGCCGAGGACAATGCCGGGCACGGCGGCGCCGACCCGCTGCTCATCGACGAGTTCGTACGGTTCGCGCGCGAGGGCGGCGTGACGGACACGTCGCCCGTCGCCGCGCGGATGGCCGTCGCAGCGGGAGTGCAGGCGACGGCGTCACTCCGAAACGGCGGAGCCCCGCGGGAAGTCCCGCCCCTCGCCCCGGAACTCGTCGCGTACTTCGGGGCAGGTCAGCCCTGAACGTGACGCTTCGAAACTTCGGAACGACCTATTGACCCTGCGTACGGCCGGTCATTAGCGTGGCGACACCTTGCCAGAAAGCGCTTTCTGCCTGCCTGCCGCACCGCTCTTCGCAACTGCCTCCGCGTTCCTGAGGAGTTCACCGTGAGCCAGCACGTCATGCCCGGACCGGCGGCCGAAGCGCCGGCCCCGGCGCCGGTCCCGGGGGTCGCCGGAGTCGCCGTACGGGAAAAGCCGGGCGCCCGCGAACGGTTCCTCGGCGCGGCGGAGAAGAGCTGGCGCCCCCTCGTCCTCCTGGTGGCCCTGCTGGCCGCCTGGTGGGCGATCGCCGCGGCCGAACTGGTCGAGGCGTACCTCGTGCCCTCACCCGGCGCGACCCTCGACGTACTGACCGAGAAGACGAGTTACCTCACGGAGCACAGCTGGGTGACCACGTACGAGACGCTGCTGGGATTCCTGATCGCGGGCGTGGTCGGCGTGTTCGCGGCGGTGGTGATGGTCTACTCGTCGACGGTCGAGAAGACGCTCTACCCGATCCTGCTCTTCGCCCAGGTCGTACCGAAGATCGCCATCGCGCCGCTGTTCGTCGTCTGGCTGGGATTCGGCATCGCGCCGAAGATCCTCATCGCCGTGCTGATCGCCTTCTTCCCCGTCGTGATCTCCATGGTGACCGGCCTCAAGGCGGTCGACCCGGAAATGCTGCAACTCTCGGCGACGATGGGCGCGAGCCCCTGGCAGACCTTCGTCAAGATCCGCTTCCCCGCCTCCCTCCCGCACCTCTTCTCCGGGCTCAAGGTCGCCGTCACGCTCGCCGTGACCGGCGCGGTCGTCGGCGAGTTCGTCGGCGCCAACGAAGGGCTCGGTTATGTGATCCTCCAGGCCAACGGGAACCTCGACACCCCGATGCTCTTCGCGGGACTGCTCGTCATGTCGCTGATCGGCGTCGTCCTCTTCGTGCTCGTCGAGATCGCCGAGAAGCTGCTGCTCCCGTGGCACGCGAGCCGCAGGGACGCGTCCGTAACCACCACGTACTGACCGCGTACTGACTCCGAGAGGGCCGGCCCCATGCATGCGCGCAGACTTCTGACCGGGCTCGTACCGCTGATGCTCATCACCACGGCCGCCTGCGGCGAGGACGGATCCGCGACCAGCACGAGCGATTCGGGCAAGAAGCTCGACAAGGTCACGCTGACGCTCAACTGGTATCCGTACGGCGAACACGCGCCGTTCTACTACGGCAAGCAGCAGAAGATCTTCGAGAAGCACGGCATCGACCTGACGATCAGGGCGGGCCAGGGATCGCAGAAGACCGTCCAGGCGACGGCCGCCGGCCAGAGCGACTTCGGCTGGGCCGACACACCCGCGCTGCTCGCCGGAGTCGACCAGGGGATGAAGGTCAAGAGCCTCGGCGTCTTCCTCCAGACGACGCCCGCGTCCGTGCAGTTCTTCGACGCGCAGGGCATCAAGGCGCCGGCCGACCTCAAGGGCAAGACCATCGCGGGCACGGCGGGCGACGCCCTCTCCAAGACCTTCCCGATCTTCCTCAAGAAGAACGGCCTGGCGGAGTCCGACGTGCAGGTCCAGAACACCGACCCGGCGGGCAAGATCGCCGCAGTGATCTCAGGCAAGACGGACGCGCTGCTCGGCTACGCGAGCGACCAGGGACCGACCATGCGGAACAAGGCGCGGAAGGACGTCGGCTATCTGCGTTTCTCCGAACACGGCCTCAACTTCTACTCCAACGGCCTGATCGCCGGACCGAAGAGCCTGGCCGGCGACGCCAAGGCCGACGTCGCCCAGCGCATGGTGCGGGCCGTCAGCGAATCCTGGGCGGCCGCCGAGAAGGCGCCCGAGCCCGCGGTCGCCGCGATGCACGGCGCCTCGGAGCAACTCCCGCCCCAGGAGGTCCTGTCGGAGCAGTTCAAGACGACGCTGTCGCTGCTTCACACGGACGCGACGGAGGGCAAGGCGCCCGGAGTCAACACCGAGGCCGACTGGAAGCAGACCATCGACGTCTTCGCCGAGGCCGGGATGGTCAGGAGCCCGAAGGACGTGTCGGAGTACTGGGACGCCGGTACGGCGCTGAAGGGATGACGATGGCCAGGGACGCAACGCTGCGCTCGGCGACAGCGGCGGTCGGCATCCACGACGTGGCCGTCCGCTTCCGTACGAAGAACCGGGACGTCACCGCGCTGCGCGACGTCTCACTCGATGTCGCGCAGGGCGAATTCGTGGCGATCGTCGGCCCTTCGGGCTGCGGCAAATCGACGCTCCTCAAGCTCGTCGCCGGCCTGCTGAAGCCGTCATCGGGGGAGGTCCGGCTCGGCGACGAACAGGTGAAGGGACCGCGCCACGACATCGGTTACGTCTTCCAGCGCGCCGCACTCCTGGAGTGGCGCTCGGCGCGCCGCAACATCCTCCTCCAGGCCGAAATCCGCCGGATGCCGACCGCGCGGGCCCGCGAGCGCGCCGCCGAACTGATCGCGATGACCGGGCTCGGCGGCTTCGAGGACGCCTACCCGCACGAACTGTCCGGCGGCATGCAGCAGCGGGTGGCGCTGTGCCGGGCGCTGCTGCACGAGCCGCCCGTACTGCTCATGGACGAACCGTTCGGCGCGCTCGACGCACTCACGCGTGAGCAGATGAACATGGAGCTGAACCGCATCTGGCGGGAGACCGGCACCACCGTCCTGCTCGTGACCCACTCCATCTCGGAAGCGGTGTACCTCGCGGACCGGGTGGTCGTGATGAGCGCTCGACCCGGCACGATCACGGAGATCGTGAAGGTGGGGATGGGCGCGGAACGGGATTACGCCCGCACCATGGGGCGACCGGAGTTCCAGGACGCCACGACCCACATCCGGGGCCTGCTGGGAACGGCCGCGGCCGGCGACTGACGCACGGGCTGCTCGAAGATGCCTTACAGCCTGTCGAGCTGCTTCGTGGTGCGCCCGAGATAGGTGACCGGTCCGGGGTCCGGCACCTCGATCTCGTGGAAGCCGAGGCGGTCGTAGAACGCTCTGGCCCCAGTGTTGGCCGTCACCATGGAGAGATGGATCGCCGGCACCTCCTCGTCCTGCAACGCCTGCAGCAACTTCCGCATCAGGGCACGGCCGTGGCCGCGGCCCTGCCACTCGGGAAGCAGGTCGATGTGCAGATGGGCCGGATACGCGACGACTTCCGGGACCAGCATCCGCTCGGGTTGGTGCAACAGCTTGACGATCGCCTCGTCCGGGGTGCTCGGCGGTCCGCCGGCCTGCGGGTAGCGGTCCGCGACCAGGGGAAGCCAGTGGGTGCGGAAGTCCTCCGCGAAGCGGGGAGTGTCCCCGGTGCCGAGGATGTAGCCGACCGCCTGCCCCTCCCCGTCGTCCAGCACGAAGGCCAGCTCCGGCTCCAGGCAAACGTACGGCTCCGCGAAAATCGTCGGAAAGATCCCGGGGTCCGCGTAGACGGGTCGGCTGTCCCCGCCGTTGTGAGCGGTCCGGACGCAAATGTCGATGAGCTCTTGTCGGTCCTCGGGGCGATACGCGCGCACGGCGGGAGACGAAGTCACAGCGGCATCCTCCATTGCCTGGGAGCGCTCCCACAACCCCCCCTTGCGCCGCGAGCACAAAGGATGAGCCGCTGGCCGGCCCCCCGACGCACATGAGGATGCATCCGGGGCCGGCCGCGCCCGCCCTCAGTACCGCAGCCGGGACAGATACCTGTAGCTGTTCAGCGCGGTCGCGAAGGGATCGGCCGGAGCGTCATGCTCCACCAGCCACTGCTTCACGCCGCCCCGTCGCGCCACGTCGAACATCGCCGGGAAGTCGAGCACCCCGGATCCCACGTCCGCGAAGTCCCCGTTCGGCGCCATGTCCTTGACGTGCAGGGCGGGGAAGCGCCGCGGGTGTTCGACGAAGAGCCGCGCCGGATCCGCCCCGCCCTTGGCCGCCCAGTACACATCCAGCTCGAAGCCCACCAGCTCGGGATCGGTCTCGGCGAGCAGGATGTCGTACAGGTTCTCGCCGCCGCTGACCACGTGGTCACTGCCGTGGTTGTGGAAGAGCACCTTCAGGCCCTTCTCGCGTGCCACGAGCCCCGCCCTGTTGAACTGTCGTGCCGCCTCCCGGAACCCGGCCGGGCTGTGCAAAGAGCCCGGCAGGCTCGGCACGACGATCCACTTCCCGCCGAGCGTGACGACGTCGTCGACGGCCTGCGCCAGTCCGCTGCCCGAGACGACGGTGTACGCGACGTGTTCCAGCACGGCCCTGAGCCGGGTCTCGTCGAGCATCCGCCGGATGTCCGCCGCGCCGTTCCCGTGCCTGCCGCTGACGCCGACCGTCGCGTAACCCATCTCCGCGAGGCGGGCGAGCGTCCCCTTGAAGTCCTTCGCCAGGGGCGTGCGCATCGTGTAGAGGTGCATGCCGATGCCGGACGGCGGAATGCGCCGCCGAGTGCCAACGGCCGCCGCCGCCTCCGCCGTACCGCTGCCCGTCACCGCCGCCGCGGCGATCCCCGCAGCCGTACCGAGGAACGAGCGTCGCGTGCTGCTGTGCGTGTACGCGTGCATGGTCAACCCACCTCAACTCACGTCGATCCGGACCGAGCCGGAGGTCGTGTCACCCTTGTCGTCGGTGACGGTCAGATGCGCGGTGTACGTCCCCTTGCTGGCGTACGTGTGCTCCGCCGCCGGTCCCTCCGTGCCCGGCGCCGGCTTCACGTTGTCGCCGAAGTCCCAGTGGTACGAGGCGATGGTGCGGCCGGGCAGCGGCCTGACGTCGCCGGTCAGCTTCACCGCGAGCGGCGCGGGACCGCCGACGGCCGGGGCCGCCGTCACGGAGACCTTCGTGCCCGGCTTCTTCTCGACGCCGCTGCCGTTGAAGTGCAGCCAGTCGACGGCGAAGAGATCCGGCTTGTCCGCCGACCACTGCGGGTTGGCGAACACGGCGTACAACTTCACGGTCCGGTCCAGTTCCGGCAGTCCGACCGTCGGCGAGACGACATTGCCCCACCCGCCCGTGTGGGGAACGCTCACCTTGCCGAGCAGCGGACCGGCCGGCGATCCCGTGCGGAACTCGACGTCGCCGCCGATGCCGCCGGACGCCGCGCCCACCGTCACCGAGTCGATGCCCTTGAGGTGCACCGGATCGAACGAGATCCAGTCGCCGTCCTCGATCTCCGTCAGCCGCTTCCCGCCCGAGGCGTCCGCCCGGCTCGCGACCACGGCGCCGTCATGAGCGCCGCCCGTCGCCGTGAAGTGCTCGGCCTCGCGCAGCGCCGGCCGCAGCGTCAGCGACGCGGAGCCGGTGAGGGCGGGGACGCCACCGGGGCCGCCCTTGTCCTCGTACCGCGCGGTGATCCCGTAGTACAGGTTCTGGCCGGGCCCGTGGCTGTCCCCGGCATCGGTCACGATCTCGCCCGTACAGCCGGTGTAGTTGTCCAGCGGGTGCAGATGGCTGTCGTGGCCGAGCTGGGACTGGACGACCACCCGCGAGCAGTCGACCGGCCGCCCGTCCTCACGGTCCTTGACCTTGACGGTGAAGGGGATGGTGTCGCCGAAGCTGAACATCCCGCCGTCCGGCGGCTGTTGGATCGTCACCTCCGGCCGGCTGTTCCCGACGGTGATCTCCTGCACCGCGAGTCCCGTCAGGCCCTTGGGCGCACCGACCGTGAGGCGGGCGGTGAAGCGGCCCTTCGTCCGGTACGTATGGGTGGGGTTCGCCTCCGTCGAATCCGTCGTGCCGTTCCCGTCGAAGTCCCAGGCGTACGTCACGGGCTTGCCGTCCGGCAGTCCGGACCCCGCGCTGGAGAACTCCACGGTCAGCGGCGCCGGGCCGCTGTCCGGGCTCGCGGTCACCTTGGCGGCGGGCAGCCGGCCGTCGGCGACGTAGTCGATGCGGTAGATCCCGGCGCCCTCGTTGCTGCCGCCGCGTCCCGTGCCGCTGCCGAGACCGAAGTCGATGACGTACATCGCTCCGTCGGGCCCGAAGTCGGCGTCGAAGGGCTGGTTCCACTTCATGTCGCCGAAGACCGGGTTGATCGACTGGAGATCACCCGGCTTGGCGGGCGCGAAGCGCGGGTCAGCGAAAGTCTGGTCCTTCTCCTGAATCGAGAATGCCTTGAACCACTGCCGGGTCAGCTCGTAGTTGAACCACTTCCCCTCGAAGTACTCGGGGAACTTCGTCGGATAGGCGTTTGCCTCCTCGAAGTCGTAGACCGGTCCGCTCATCGGCCCACCGCCCCCGGTACCGACCTCGGGGAACTCGGGCGACGTGGAGTACGCGTACCAGACCGAGGCGGGCTGGGCGGGCGGCAGCTCACGCAGCCCGGTGTTGTTCGGCGAGTCGTTGACCAGCGACGCGCAGTCGAACTTCGCGCCCGGCGTCTTCGTCGCGAAGTCGTAGTCGTTGAAGGGCGTGTTGTCGCCGATGCAGTACGGCCAGCCGAAGTTGCCCGCCTTCGTCACGCGCGTGTACTCCACCGTCCCCTCGGGCCCCCGGTCGGCCTTCGCCTGGCGGGCGTCCGGTCCGTAGTCGGCGACCATCAGCGCGCCGCTGCGCGGATCGGTGGTGATACGGAAGGGGTTGCGCATGCCCATCGCGTAGATCTCGGCCCGCGTCCTGTCGGTCCCCGGAGCGAAGAGATTTCCGGCCGGGACGGTGTACGTACCGTCGTCCTGCGGGGTGATGCGCAGCACCTTGCCGCGCAGGTCGTTCGTGTTGCCCGAGGTGCCCTGGGCGTCCCACGCGCGGCGCCCCTCGCGCTCGTCGAGCGGCGCGAAGCCGTCGGACGCGAACGGGTCCGTGTTGTCGCCGGTCGCGACGTACAGGCTGCCCTTTTTGTCGAAGGCGATCGAACCGGCCATGTGCGAATTGGCCCGCCCTTCGCCGCGCAGCGTGGGAATGGTCAGCAGCCGCTTCTCGGAGGCGGGGTCGACCGTGGTGCCGCCGCCCGTGCCGCTCACGGTGAAGCGTGACAGGTTGAGCCGTTTCTCGGTCTTGTCGGAGTGCAGCAGATACAGCCACTTGTTCTTCTCGAAGCCCGGGTCGAGGGCGAGCCCGAGCAGGCCGTCGGACTGGCTCGTCATCTCCGGCGTGTAGGCGAAGTCCAGGGCCGTCGCGACCTTGAGGGTCGTCTGGTCGATGACCTTCAGCTTGCCGGTGCGCTGGATGAAGAAGACCCGCCGGTCGGGCGCGACGGCCAGCTCGAACGGGTCGGCGAGATCGCTCGTCGCCAGGGGAGTGCGCTGGAAGGCGCCCGTCTTCGTCGCCGTGCAGTCGCCCGGCTTGTTGCCCGCGGCCCACTGGATACCGCCGAGGATGTGCTGGAGGAAGTCCTTCTCCTGGAACGCCGACTTGGCGTGGCCGCCCGCGGTGAACCAGGACCGCCCGCCGTCGTAGTTCTGGCACCAGGACCACGGGTGGTCGACGCCCTCGTCCAGACCGGTGACGCCGTCGCGCACCTTGATCTGCGCGAGCGTGTGTACCTTCCCGGTCGGATTGGTGCGCCAGTTGTACCACTCCTCCGTACGCTCCCAGAGCTCCGGCAGCCCCTTGGTGGAGGGGTGCGCCCGGTCGAGAACCTTGACCCGTCCGGTCTGTACGGCGGGGTGCTTGTCGAAGATCGCGCCGACCAGGCCCTCGTACCAGCCCCAGTCGCGCTCACTGGCCGACGCGGCGTGCAGACCGACCCAGCCGCCGCCGGCGCGTACGTACTTCTGGAGGGCGGCCCGCTGTTCGGCGTTCAGCAAGTCACCCTTCTTTGGGGTGGAGTTGGTGTTGTTGAAGACGATCGCCTGGAAACGGGCCAGATTCGTGTCGGTGAACGCTGCTGCGTCGTCGGTGGCTTCCACCTCGAAGCCGTTCTCGCTGCCGAGCTTCTTGATCGCTTCGATCCCCGCCGGAATGGAGTCGTGGGCGAAATTCGTGACTTTGGAGAAGACCAGAACACGGAAAGGCGCTGCCTCGGCGCGGGGCGGTGAGGCCACCGCGAGTCCGAGAAGCAGCGCCAGCAGGGTTCCGACAATGGCGCAGGGCAGAAGGAATCTTCGCGCGGGGTGACTCATGGGCGCTCCCGGTGCTGGTGAGGCGGCTGCGGGTGTAGAAAGCGCTTTCTGAAGTGCGTCGCTCAGAGTAGGTTCCCGCCAACAAGGGGTCAATGGCTCGGTAGAGGTCCGGTGTGAGCCGCTCTCTCGTGGGGAGGGTCAGCAAATACCGGAGCACAGACACCAGCAGACACACCCAGGAGGCGCGACCGATGAGCACCGCACACCGCACGGGAACGGCGACCGCAGGCGACGGCGCCCAGATCGCCGCGTACACCTGGCTGCCCGACAGCGGCAGGCCCCGCGCCCTCGTCCAGATCGCCCACGGCGCGTCGGAACACGCTCTGCGCTACGACCGGTTCGCCCAGCACCTGGTCGCTCACGGCTACGGCGTGATCGCCTCAGACCACCGCGGCCACGGCGCGACCGCCGCCGGCACCGGCGGCTACGGAGTGGTCGGCGAGAACAGCTGGCGTGCGATCGTCGACGACCTCAAGGCGGTGGGCGACCAGGCCAGGGCCCTTCACCCCGGCGTGCCGGTCGTGCTGCTCGGCCACAGCCTCGGTTCGATGCTGGCCCGCGACTACGCCCAGGAGTACCCGGACGGCCTCGCCGGCCTCATCCTCTCCGGTACGTTCCGTACGCTCCCGGGAGCCGAGCTCGACGAGTCGATCGCCGGGCTGGAGGCGGAGATCGCGGAGCGCGGCCGCACGGCTCTTTCTCCGTACCTCCCCACCCTCTTCTCCTCCTTCAACGACCCGTATCAGCACCGCACGGGCTTCGAGTGGCTCTCGCGCGACGAGGCGGAGGTCGACGTGTACGCGGCGGACGAGCGCTGTGGCTTCGCCTTCAGCGCGGGCCTCACGCTGGACTGGGTGCACGCGGTGCGCAAGATCAACGACCCGCGCAATCTCGCCCGTATCCCCGCCGACCTGCCCGTTCACATCGCCGTCGGCACGGAAGACCCCTGCAACCAGCGGATGACCCTCGTCTACGAACTCCTGGAGGACTTCCGTTACCTCGGCACCGAGGACCTCACCTGGAAGGGATACGAAGGCGCTCGCCACGAGATCCTCAACGAGACCAACCGGGACGAGGTCCAGGACGACCTGACCGCCTGGCTCGACAAACACGTCTGAGGACGCGGCGCTGAAAGCGGTTCGTGACCACCGGCCCAAGTGCGGTATTGTTCTCAAGCGCGTTCAGCCAGGGAAAACCCAGGCCGACGGGCACCGGGACGTGGCGCAGCTTGGTAGCGCACTTGACTGGGGGTCAAGGGGTCGCAGGTTCAAATCCTGTCGTCCCGACCAGCGTTTATTCGCAGGTCGGAGGTCGTATCGGAGTAATCCGATACGACCTTTTCCGTTTCCTGGAGGCTGCGCGCGTTTATTCGGCCGCGACAGGAACGCTGTCGGCCGTACTGCCCGCCGCCGCGTGAACCGCCAGGTGGTACACGGCGAAGGCCCGGCCGATCACCGGCTGGGCGACATTGCGCACCCGCACCCCACCGCTGGTCATCCCGTGCTCGGTGCCCAGGTGCGCGTGGCCGTGGACCGCGAGATCGGCCCCGGACTCGTCCATCGCCTCGGCCAGCAGATAGCTGCCCAGAAAGGGAAAGATCTCCGGAGGCTCGCCCGCCAGGGTGTCCGGCACGGGCGCGAAATGCGTCAGTGCGATGCGTACGGCGCAATCGCGCTCCTTCAGCTCGTCCAGGGAACGCCGCAGGCCCTCCGCACACCGCCGCGAGTACCGGATGAACTCCTTCATCACCGGTTCGCCGAACTCGCCACCGCTACGGCCCGCGAACCCCCCGCCGAAGCCCTTGGTCCCGGCGACGCCGACCCGTACCCCGCCGATGTCCAGTACGGTCCCCTGCCCCTCCAGCACGGTCACGCCCGCCTCGCCGAGCACATCCGTCACCTCGGCCTGCTGGTCACTGTGGTAGTCGTGGTTGCCCAGGACGGCCACCACCGGCACGCCGAGCCCGGCCACCTCCTGGGCGACCACCCCGGCCTCCTCGGCCGTGCCGTGACGTGTCAGGTCTCCCGCGAGCAGCAGTACGTCCGCGGAGTCCCTGATGGTGTCGAACGCGGGCCGCAGCACCCCCGCGCTGTCCAGTCCCAGATGAATGTCGCCGACGGCAGCGATCCGGATCACGCAAGCTCCTCAGGGTGGTCGGGGGCGGTCGCGGAGACCACGACCAGGTCCTCACGCAGCGGGAGCCCGGCCAGCTCGTCCTCGGCCATACGCAGGATCTCGTCCCGGCAGGCGGCACTGGAGACAGTGCCGGCGATCAGGACGCTGTTTCCGCGCAGCTCTATCCGTACGCCCATCTCGGCGTAATCCCCACTCGCCAGATGCTCCTGAAGATGGGCGATGCGGTACTCGGCGGCGGATGTGCGGTTCACGGCCCGGCCTCCCGTGGTTCGATGACGTCCATACGCTCAAGCAGGTAGAGAAACGCGTCAGGCATGGGCGAGTCCTGATGCTCTCGGCGCAGCCGCTTCCAGTCGATCTTCTCCCGGAGCGTACGTGCGAGGGGAAGTACGGCTCCGAAGTCGCAGTGGTGCTCCGAGAACGCATGGAGCTGGCTGCTCATGAGATCGGTCGGCGACAGCACGGGCATGTGAACCGAGTCAACAGGAAGGGTCTGGGCCCGGCTCAGCAGCTCCCTGGTGACCGGCTGCCGGGCCATTTCGAAGATCAGGTCGATCTCCTCGCCGTGACTGCGCGCTTTGATCAGCCAGTCCTCCGGCGGGACGCGCACCTCGATCCCGGCGGCCTCCAGCGCCTCGGTCACAGCCTCCGCGTCCTCGCGCAGGATGCAGAAGTCGGCGTCGTGCTGCAGGCTGGCGGGCACGCCGTGGGCGTACGCCGCGACGCTCCCCACCAGCGCGAACGGGTACCCGGCGCTCTTGAGCCTGGAGGCCACGTGCTTGGTGGCCTCCAGGATGGCCTGCGTGCGGTCCGGCGGCAGCGGCCAGGCGCTGCCGCGCGCCGCCCCGAGGAGTGGTTCGACGGGCCCGCTGTCCACAGCTCTCCCCGCTCTCCCCGCCGTCAGCCGCAGACCGGTCGGCTCGCGCCGGTTGCCGGGCTGAGGGGCGTCTTGTGAGTGACCGCGCACAGGTGCGCCTTCCTGCTCGCCTTATCCGGGCCCTGCGCTGGTGACGGTGAAGATCGCACCGTCCGGGTCGCGGAGCGTCGTTTCCATGCCGTACGGGGTGGGGCCGTGCCCGAGGGCGGAGCCGCCGTGGCGGAGCGCCGCCTGCACGGTGGCTTCGACGTCGGGAACGGGGAAGTGGGCGTGCCACCGGGGCTGGATCAGCGGATCGGGCGCCGTGTCGACGGCACCCGAACTCAGCCGCGCCAGGATCTGTCCGTCCTGGAGGAGTACGACCTCGTCCTCCTGGTACTCGACCTCGCAGCAGCCGGGGCGCCCGGTGGCCCACTGGAGGACCTGCCCGTAGAAGATCGCCGCGTCGAACGCGTCCCGGGTCCGCAGGCGCAGCCACACGGGTGCGTTCTTGCGCCAGACGTGCCAGTCCGAGAAGAGCTGTCCTTCCCAGATGCCGAAGACCGCCCCGTCACGGTCCGCCGCGATCGCCCCGCGGCCGGTGGCGAACCGCAGCGGACCCACGGCGACGGTGGCGCTTCGCTCGCGGATCCGGCTCGCGGTGTCGTCCACACTGGCGACGGCGAAGTACGGCGTCCAAGTGACAGGCGCTCGCAGAGCGCTGTCGAGTGAACCTATTCCGGCGACGGGTTCGCCGTCGAGCAGCGCGATGCTGAACCCGCGGCCGAGGCCGGCTCGTCTGAATTCCCAGCCCAGAACCGCTCCGTAGAAGGCCTGGGCGGGCTCCAGCTCGCGTGCCATCAGAGTGATCCAGCACGGAGCGCCGTAGATCTCATGGCTCGATGTTCTACCGGTGGCCGACGTTTCCATTTCCATCGCAGGTGTCCTGGTCGAATGGGGGCATGTGAGGCCAGTTTCGTAAGTCCATCCTGCCCCCGGGGGGCCGTACTGGCGAACGGCGTGAACACCCGGAGCAGGTCGTTGATCATGGAATTGTGTGTCTGTTCCCGTGCTCGGAGGGTACTCGCCGTGCACCGATTCGGACCTCGGGCAATGCGGCCGTGAGGAGGTTTTGCAGATGGACGGGGCCGGTCTTACGGATCACGAACGGCGAATCCTTACCGAAATCGAGCAGGCAGCGCGTCAGAACGACGGCGTCCTCGACCTCAAGCTCCAGACGATGCGACGCTGGCCCGCGCCGGCGGCTCAGTTCCGGAAGGGGCTGCGGCAGCGGCGTGGACTCGTACTCCTGTGTTCCCTGGGAGCGCTCTGCGTATCCCTGCTCGTGCCGGCGGTCAGAACGTCCGTGCCGGCGTTCGTCACGGCATTCGCGCTCACGTGGGCCGTAACGCTCCTTTACGCGCTCCGGCTGGTCTGCCGGTGGTCACGGCGCATGTCCGGCCCGGGTTCGCGATCAGGCCAATGGGAGTGACCGGTGCTGCGTTTGCGGACGGGCAGCACCGGACGCAGGGTGGGCGGAAGCTGCACATTCCATGGCAGCCGGCCACTGATATACGTTCGAAGGAGTAACCATGCCGAGGGGTTCGAGCTCCAAGCGGGAACGTCAGTACGAGCACATCAAGGAAAGCGCTGAAGAGCGCGGCGCAGGCACCAAGCGGGCCAAGGAAATGGCCGCAAGGACCGTAAACAAGGAGCGAGCGCGCTCCGGCGAGTCGAAGACGGCGAGCAAGAGCTCGGCCCAGGGCAAGTCGGCGTCGCAGCGCGGCGGACAGCGTTCCGGGGGCGGCGGCGGGGCCGGGGGAGAGACGTACGACCAGCTGTACGCGGAGGCGAAGCGCCGCAACATCCACGGACGCTCGTCCATGAACAAGTCCGAGCTCAAGCGCTCTCTCGAGTCCTGACCCGGCGGTGCGACCCGCCTCAGTCGCGAGGTTCCAGAGGCCGGGTGGCGGGGCCGTGCAGAACCGCACCGTCCGTCCCGAAGCGCGAGCCGTGACAAGGGCATTCCCAGACCTTCTCGGCGTCGTTGAACTGCACCAGGCACCCCAGGTGCGTACAGCGCGCCGAGACGACGTGGGCCTCGCCCGACTCGTCGCGGTACACGGCGCAGCGGTTTCCCTCCAGACGGACGACCGCGCCGCTGCCCGGCGGGACCTCCTCCACCGAGTCGACGTGACCGGTGTGCAGACGGTCGCCCACGAAGTGCCGGGCGACAGCGGTCTGGAACCTCGCCACTTCAGCCGTCTCCCGAACCTGCGGCAGGCGCCGCGGATCGTACAGATCCGTCCACGCGGGACGGGGCCCACCCGCGATATGGGCCGTGAGCAGGCGGCCGGCCATCACACCGTTGCTCATGCCCCAGCCGCCGAAGCCCGTCGCCACGAACACATGCTGCGTGCCCGGGTGCGCGTGTCCCACGTACGGCAGGTGATCGCTCGAATCGTTGTCCTGCGCAGACCAGCGATACACCCGGTCGGCCTCGGCGAAACCGGGCAGCCGCTCGCGCGCCCACGCGTCCAGGCGAGCGAACCGTTCCCGTACGCCGCCGGCGCCCGGATCGAAAGTCTCACCCGTAACGATGAGCAGCCGCCGCCCGTCGTCGTACGGCGCACTGCGCACCGAACGGACCCGGTCCGCCGGGCTCATGTACATGCCCACCGGCGCGTCACCGGAACGCACCGGCGCCGCGATCACCAGCTCCCGCCTCGGCTTCAGACGCGTGAACAGCAGCGTGCGGTCGAAGACCGGGTAATGCGTCGCGATGACCGCGTCGCGCGCCTCGACGGTGACCCCGCTCTCGGTCGACACGCGGCAGCGCGCGCCGTCATGGAGCCCGGTCACGCGGGTGCGCTCATGGATGCGTCCCCCCGCACCGGTGATCCGCTCCGCCAGGGCCAGCAGGAACTTGCGCGGGTGGAACTGCGACTGCCCCTCCACCCGCACCGCCCCGGCCACCGGGAACGGCAGCTCCGTTTCGCTCACGAACGACGCGTCGAGGCCGGCCCGCCGGGCGGCCTCGGCCTCATCCCTCAGCTCATCCGCCCGCCGCGGATCCTCCAGATACGTGAACGCGGCAGCGCGCTCCAGGTCGGCGTCGATGCCCAGCTCGTCGCAGAGTGCCGCCGTACGCTCGACCGCGTTCTGCTGCGAGAGCGCGTACAGCGCGGCGGCGTCGGCGCCGTGCGTCGCCTCCAGCCGGGCGTACCCAAGACCGTGCAGCGCCGTCAGCTTGGCCGTGGTGTACCCCGTCACCCCGGCCGCGATCCTGTCCGCCTCCAGGAGTACGACGTCCAGGCCGGCCCGGACCAGCTCCCAGGCGGTGCACAGGCCGGCGATGCCGCCGCCGATGACGGCGACATCCGCCGTCGGGTCCGAGCCCGGCGGCGGATAGTGGGTGGTGCCGGGGGCGGTAGCCATCCAGTACGACTCATCGATGCTCGGACGCTCAGCAGCCATGCTCCTCGGCTTCCCCTTCTGGGGACCCCTTAACGGCGGACCCGCCGGGCGAGCCTCGCCCGGTCAGCCCTCGACGCCGGTGGAGCTGTGAGCGGAACCGACGGGCTTGGACTCCGGTGAACCGCGCTGGCGCAGGTAGACCGAGAGGATGGCCATCGCCGCCACCGCGAGCAGCTCCGACTGCCAGTTCTGCAGCGTGCGGTTCCAGAAGTCGCCGGAGCTCAGGTATGCCCCCCAGCTGATCGGCGCCTGAAGATCGCGCAGATGCTTCTCGTTGAAGGCGACGCCTCCGGTGACCGACTGGGCCAGCCACGACAGCAGGAAGATCAGGCACATGACGATGCCGAGGGAGCGGGAGTAGAGCGCCTGCCGAAGCCCACCGGCGGCAGCCCACCGGGGAGAGTCCTCCGTGGCGTGGCGGCCGACCTTCTGCTCCTCATCGGATTCCAGCCCTGCCTTGTGCATGACCTTCGACTCCGGTGAGCCGCGTTGCAGCAGCCACACGGTGCCGAAGACGTAGAGGAAGAACTGAAGGAACTCCGACTGCCAGTTCTCGGTCACGTCCACCGCGAAATCGGACGTTCCGAGGTAGCTCCAGAAGCTGAAGGGGTGCAGGTTCTCCGCGATCAGCCGGTTGTTGAAATCGGCGTGCCCCGCGATGGCCTGGCCGACGAGGCTGAGCAGAAAGCCGATGCCGAACGCCAGGGTCAGGCTGTTCTCCCGTACGAAGCGAGGAAGCGCGGTCATCGGTGCATCATCCCGATCGCGATGGCGTAGGCCAGGCCGCCGAACACCACGAGAAGGCACAGCGTGAACATCAGCCGCACTGTCTCACCCGCCCTTCAGATCGCACTGGTACGGAAGCTCGGGCTCGGGATGGGGCTCGCAGCCAGCCGCGACGACCTTCCAGCCGTCCGGGAACGACGACAGGAACAGGGTGTCGGAGTCGAGCACGACACGGGCCTGCCTCCCGTACACGTCCACCCGGCGCACCTCACCCGCCGAAGGCAGCTCCAGCTCCTCCAGGGCCGGGGGGCACAGAGACTTGGCCGTTTCCTCCAGCTCCTCACGGGTACCGGGAGCCAGACCGTCGCACCCGAGAAGGGCCTGCCCGCCACGCAGGTTCTCCTCGAAACGCAAAGCCGCCGATGCCGCGGCGTCCTCCCGCGCACCGACGGAGGAACAGCCCGAGAGGGCCAGACATGCGACACCCACGAACACACCCACACCCGCACCCACAGCAGCACGCATCGCCACAACCACCTCCCGCCCTCGGTTCCCGGGAACGGTCCGAGGGAGTCCCAGGAGCGTTCCCCGGTGCGTTCCGTACGCCCTCCGCATCCGGCCGGACTTCCACCTGACAGGTGACGCAAACGGAGTGCCGTCCGCGTTGCGGGACCGCCCGTACCGCGCAAGTGTCGAAAGGACCGAGTCCGAGGAGGACGGCAGCATGCCCATCGCCACGGTGAATCCCGCCACCGGAGAGACGCTCAAAACATTCGACGCTTTCGGAGCCGAAGAGATCGAACGACGCCTGGCCCTCGCCGCGACCGCCTTCGCGCAGTACCGCACCACCGGCTTCGACCGGCGGGCCGAACTCCTGAACCGCGCCGCGGCCCTGCTCGACGAGGACCGCGACTCCATCGCCCGCACCATGACCACCGAAATGGGCAAGCCGATCACAGCCGCCCGCGCGGAGGCCGCGAAATGCGCGAAGGCCATGCGCTGGTACGCCGAAAACGCCCGGGAACTGCTCGCCGACGAGTACCCCTCGGCCGACGACGTGACGGACTCCGGGGCCTCCCGGGCGATCGTCCGTTACCGCCCCCTCGGTGTGGTCCTGGCCGTGATGCCGTGGAACTTCCCGCTCTGGCAGGTCGTACGCTTCGCCGCTCCCGCGCTCATGGCCGGCAACGTAGGCCTCCTCAAGCACGCGTCGAACGTTCCGCAGACGGCTCTCTACCTGGAGGACCTCTTCCGCCGCGCGGGCTTCCCCGACGGGTGCTTCCAGACGCTGCTCATCGGATCCGGCGCGGTCGAGGGCATCCTGCGCGACCCCAGGGTGGCCGCCGCGACGCTCACGGGAAGCGAGCCGGCCGGGCGCTCCGTCGCCTCCGTCGCGGGTGACGAGGTGAAGCGGACCGTTCTGGAGCTCGGCGGCAGCGATCCCTTCGTGGTCATGCCGTCGGCCGACATCGAGCGGGCCGCCCGGACAGCGGTGACCGCCCGGGTGCAGAACAACGGCCAGTCGTGCATCGCCGCCAAGCGCTTCATCGTGCACACCGACGTCTACGACGACTTCTGCGAGCGCTTCACCACCGGAATGCGGGAACTGACCGTCGGCGACCCGATGCGGGAATCCACCGACGTAGGACCGCTGGCGAGCGAACAGGGACGTACCGACCTCGAACAGCTCGTCGACGACGCCCTGCACCTCGGCGCCGCGGCACAGTGCGGAGCGCGGCGCCCGGAGCAGCAGGACAAGGGCTGGTTCTACGAGCCCACCGTCCTCACCGGCGTCACCGACAGCATGCGCATCCACCGTGAGGAGGCCTTCGGCCCCGTGGCCACGGTCTACCGGGTCTCCGACGTGGACGAGGCGGTGACCCTCGCCAACGACTCGCCCTTCGGGCTGAGCTCCAATGTGTGGACGCGGGACGAAGGGGAGGTCGAGCGGTTCGTACGGGACCTGCAAGCGGGCGGCGTCTTCGTCAACGGTATGACCGCCTCCCATCCCGCACTGCCCTTCGGCGGAGTCAAGCGCTCCGGCTACGGGAGGGAGCTGTCAGGGCACGGCATCCGCGAGTTCTGCAACGTCACCACGGTGTGGCACGCCGCCGAGCCGGCGGACAAAAGGTGATGGTCCTACCGCGTCGGTGAACGCGGAGCGCTAGCGTGCCGCACATGCGAGAGCCGAAGACGCCAAAGACGCCAAAGACGCCGAAAGTTCTGCACGGCGCCCAGGTCGTGCTGCGTCCGCCCACGGCGGGCGACATTCCCCTACTGGCCGGGATCCGGGCAAGACCCGAGGTGCGCGCGATCTGGCGTGGCGGCGACGACCTGGTGGCGGCGGTCACCGACGACCTCGCCGATCCGGACGTCACCACCCTGGTGATCGAGTACGCGGGGCGTACGGCCGGCGCCATCCAATGGGGCGCCGAGCAGGACCCGGACTACCGCCACGCCAATATCGACATCTACCTCGACCCAGACGTGCACGGCCGCGGCCTGGGCACGGACGCCGTGCGTACGCTCGCCCGCCACCTGATCACCGACCTCGGCCACCACCGGATCGTGATCGACCCGGCCGCGGACAACCCAGCCGCGATCCGCTGCTACACCAAGGTCGGCTTCCGCCCCGTCGGCATCATGCGCGCGTACGAGCGCGGCCCGGACGGAACCTGGCACGACGGCCTGCTCATGGACCTGCTGGCCGCCGACCTGACAGCGGAGTGACGTTCGGGGCCTCAGCCGCGTTGCAGAAGCGCGTTCAGTTCGCTGTAGTCGACCGAGTCGGTCAGCGCGGTGTACGTGCCGGTGCTGAACAGCTCCTGGGCCGATCGGCGCGCCGTCGCATAGGCGGCCTGGGCCACGGCGGACCCAAGGCTGACTCTGGCCACCCCGAGCTTGCCGAACTCGGCGACGGACGGGGACCCGGGTCCGGCCATCACGTTCAGCGGAACGGTCAGCCCTGCCGCCAGGGCGGTCACGGTCGCGGTATCGCTCACACCAGGAACAAAGATTCCGTCGGCCCCGGCCGCGACATAGAGCGATGCCCGATCCAGCGTTTCCCGCAGACGAGTGGCGGGGTCACCGACCGAGCGGAGAAACGTGTCGATGCGAGCGTTGATGAACAGCGGAACGCCCGCGGCGTCCGCGGCAGCGCGGGCAGCGGCCAGGAACTCGCCCTGCTCCGCTGCGGCCCGCAGGAGGCCGGGGCCGGAGTGGAGGGCGTCCTCGATATTGACGCCTACGGCGCCGGCGGCCAGCACACCCTCAACGGTCTTCGCGACGCCGTCCGGGCTGTCGGCGTAACCGCCCTCGATGTCGGCGGTGACGGGAACGCGGACCGCCGAGACCACGCGGGCCACGAGTTCGAGAGCCCGGCCGGCGTCGAGGCGCCCACCGTCGGCCACACCGAGCCCCCATGCGGCACCCGCGCTGGTGGTGGCGATCGCGAGTGCGCCGGCATCTTCGACGAGGCGTGCGGAGGCGGCGTCCCAGGCGTTGGCGAGGGCGAGAGGAGAAGGGCCTTGGTGAAGGGAGCGGAAGGCCAGGGCCTTCGCATGCAGGTTGTCCATGCGGCCAAGTCGACCAGCCGGCGCGCGCGTTGTCCGGCAGTTTTGCGACATGACCGTGGGGTCCGGTGGGTCGGTTTGACTCGCGGGCGGCTGATCCGTAATGTTCTCCGAGCTGTCACGGAGCCGGAACGGTTCTGCGACCGCCACTACGTCGCGAGAGCGGCAACCCAAACCAAGCACGTTTCCCGGTCCGGGAGAATTTCGGCATGCCGGAATTCATTCGACAGGCTCGATTATGAGCCGCCTGGGAAATCCGCTAGTGTTCGGGACGTCGGAACGGCCCAACAGCCGGAAAGACAAAGACACACCCCGCCGACGGGGAATCGGACACGAAAGAGTCTGATAGAGTCGGAAACACGAAAGCCCGGAGGAAAGCCCGAGAGGGTGAGTACAAAGGAAGCGTCCGTTCCTTGAGAACTCAACAGCGTGCCAAAAGTCAACGCCAGATATG
>NZ_JBEXNQ010000023.1:0-126861 GCF_040611155.1 Streptomyces sp. NPDC002994 | reverse complement strand
CCAGACCCCGCTCCTCAAACGCCGGAGGGGCTGAAAGGTTGCCGCAAGCGGCAACATCCAGCCCGTCCGGCGTTTGAGGACCGCCCGTAGGGCGTCCGTGTTGACTGGAGGTTGGGGGCTTGCCCCCAGGTCGGGAGGGGGCGGGTCGGGGAACAGCGCCGCAGGCACCCGCACCCGCACCCGCGCCACCGCACCCGCACTCACCCCCCCCGCCCTCAAGTCCGCAAATACGACGCCCCGTTCATATCCAGCACCGTCCCCGACGACCACTCCGCTCCCGGCGACGCCAGCCACACCACCGCGCCCGCGATCTCCTTCGCAGTCGCCACCCGCCCGAACGGACTCTGCGCCCGGATCGCCTCGCCCTCCGCCCCGCTCAGCCGCTCCGCCACCCGCTCCGTGTCGAAGAAGCCGGGTGCCACCGACGCCACCCCGATGCCGTACGGGGCCAGGGACACCGCCAGCGACTGGCCGAGCGCGTGCACCGCCGCCTTCGTCGCTCCGTACGCCGGGTGGTCCGGCTCCCCGCGGAACGCGCCGCGCGAGCCGATGTTGACGATCCGGCCGGCCGTACCCTGGTCGATCATGCGGCGCGCCGCGAGATGGCTCAGGTTGGCCGTCGCCAGCAGGTTGACGGACACATGGCGCTGCCACACGGCCGCCCACTCGTCGTACGGCGTCTCCGCGAGCGGATGGCGCTCGTTGACGGCCGCGTTGTTCACCAGTACGTCGATGCCGCCGAGCCCCTCCGCCGCCACCTCCGCCACCGCCGCGGCGCCCGCCGGATCGGACAGGTCGCCGCCGGCCAGCACATGGCCCGTACCGGGGAGACCGTCGAGGGTTCGCAGGGCGTCCTCGTGCCGGGAACCGTAGTGGACGGCGACACGGTCGCCGCCCGCCGCGAAGGCGTACGCGACCGCGCGGCCCAGACCGCGCGACGCTCCGCTGACGAGGACGCGGCGGCCAGTGGCAGGCAGGGGCAGGGGCGGGGGGAGGGGCGGCGGCAGGTGCATGACGGTGGCCTCTCGTACGACGGGCTCTGTTCAACCCCCGTTTATACGCACGCGCGAGCCTGGGCCCGAAAACACGTGCCCCTCAAGGGCCTCAGGAGGTACGAATGACGATCACCCGCAGGGACTTCGCCAGACGCTCCGCGCTCACCGGCGCCTCGATCGCGCTGGTCGGCAGCGTCGACGCGCTCGCCACCGCACCGGGGGCCCTCGCCGCCGACGACCCGGCGGAACCCCGAGGGGCGGGCGACGAGGCCCAAAAGGGCGGGCACGGTCCCGGCTACGGGCCGCTCGTTCCCGACCCCCAGGGCATTCTGGCCCTCCCCGCGGGTTTCTCGTACCGGATCATCACGCACTCGGGGTTCACCAGGCTGGAGTCGGGCGAGTACACGCCGTCCAATCACGACGGCACCGCCGCCTTCGAAGGCGCCCGCGGCACGACGCTCCTCGTCAACAACCACGAGCTCAAAGGTGTGCGGTCGAAGTGGCAGTACCCCGTGCCGCTCGCCGAGGGGCTGGTGTACGACCCGGCCGCGTCCGGCGGCTGCACGGTCGTCGAGGTGCACCGCGGCGGCGAGGTCGCCGAGTGGGTCGGTATCGCGGGGACCTCCACCAACTGCGCGGGCGGCACCACCAGTTGGGGCACCTGGCTGACCTGTGAGGAGAACTCCGACCGGGCCGGCGAGAACGGCATGACCAAGGACCACGGCTACGTCTTCGAGGTCGACCCCTACGACCGCCGGGCAAACGTCGACCCCCGGCCCATCAAGGCCTTCGGCCGCTTCGACCACGAGGCCGTCGTCATCGACCCCAAGCGCGGCCACGCCTACCTCACCGAGGACGACGCGGAGCCCAACGGGCTGCTCTTCCGCTGGGTCCCGCCCCACGGCTTCAAGCACGGCCGCGGACAGCTCCGCAAGCTCGCCGACGACGCGGGCACCCTCCAGGCGCCCAAGTGCTACGACTCCGGCGGCCGGTTCGTCGACGACCTGTCGCGCGCCACGCGCATCGGCACGGTCTACGGCGTCGACTGGATCGACGTACCCGACCGGGACGGCCGGACGGTCCCCGTGCGCGAGCAGTTCGACGACGGGGACATCACACGGGCCCGGAAGCTCGAAGGCATGTGGTGGGCCGACGGCGGCGCGTACATCGTCTCCTCGTACGCCCGCGACGAGAGCCCCGGCGAGCCGCACGACGGCCAGGTGTGGTTCTACGATCCCAAGCGCCGCACGCTGACGCTGAAGGTGCTGCTCGGTACGGGCGGGCAGTTCGACGGGCCCGACAACATCACCGTCTCGCCGTACGGCGGGCTGGTCATCGCCGAGGACGGCGAGGGAGGCCAGCACCTCTTCGGTGCCACGGAGAGCGGCCGTACGTACCCGATCGCCCGCAATGACCTCAACGTGGGGACGGACGCCGAGCCGGAGTTCAGCGAGTTCACCGGGGTCGTCTTCTCGCCCGACGGGAAGACGCTCTACGCCAATATCCAGGACCCGGGGATCATGGTCGCGATCACCGGTCCGTGGCGGCGCCGTCGCCCTCACTGACCGCGAGGAGCTCGGCCAGGGCGTCCTCGTGCTCGCGGATGAGGCCGGTCAGCGGCTCCTGCTCCCACCACGGCACGGCGGCGGCGCGCTCCGCGCACCAGGCGAGGGCTTCGGGCATGCTCGGCCGGTCGGCCGGGGCCGGGGCCAGGCAGGCGGCGAGGAAGCCGGGCCACTCGGCTCCCGGCACGCCGACGAGGTCGGGGGCGTCGTGCAGGGTCCGGTGGGTCACTTGCGCGGCGCTGCCCGACCCGAACGGATTGCGTCCCGTACTGGAGAGCGCGAGAAGGGCCCCCAGCGCGAACACATCAGCCGGTGTGTCCGCCCTGCTGCCCGGCGTCAGCTCCTCGGGGGCGACGAAGCCGCTGAAGCCCGGTCCGGCGGGGTCCAGCCCCGCCGAGCGGCCGACCGTGCCGAAGTCGATGATCTTCGGGCCCCGGTGGGTGATCAGGACATGGGCCGGTTTGAGGTCGAGGAGCGCGGGCCCCGCGCCGTGGATCGCTGACAGGGCCACGGCGAGCGCCGAGCCGAACGTGCCGAGGTCCGCGGGCCCGAGCGGACCCGCCGTGGTGATCGCCTCGACGATGGGCGGCCCCACGCAGAACTCGGACACCAGCCAGGGCTGCTGGTCCTCCGGGCCGGCGTCGAGCACCGTGGCGGTGAAGGGCCCGCCGACGCGGAGCGCGGCGGCGGCCTCGCGGCGGAACCGCTCGCGGAAGCGCGGGGCGGCGGTCAGCTGCTCGTGGACGGTCTTGAGGGCGACCAGCCGGCCGGCGGGCGTCCACGCCAGCTGGACACGGCCCGTACCGCCCTCACCGATCAGCGAGACGGTGCGGTACTCCGCGCGCTCGGCCATGCCGTGGTCCCTTCCGGTCGTACGGTCGTACGGTCACCGGTGATCCGGTCCGTCCAGTGATCTCGAGGGCGATCGTGATCGTGATCGCGATCCAGTGTCCCGGACGTCATCTGCGACGCTCACGGCGGCCGGGCGGTTGCGCCCCTTCGCGCTCTCTCGCGTCGCCGGCTCGTGTTTCCGTAAAAACTCCTGGGCCCGGGCGATTACGCCCCTCAAGTCCTGCCGTCATTGATGCAGGGAGGCTCAGAAATGGCGTGTCCGGCGCACGGACAACGGTTATTCGATGCGAATCCGCCCACCGGCTACAGGCGGTACAACTCGGCGGTCAGAGCGGTCGTTCAGCGCGTCAACGGCTTCTCGGAACCCCCTCGGGCACCCCGTTTCCGCCGCGCTTCCCTCATGAGTTCGGGGAAATTCACCTGTCCCCACGAAGGGGCTGCAGGCCTTTTTTGCTCGATGTCGCCAATTTCGTTTCGCAGGAGACCTTTTACGAGCGTGGGGAGGCCCCGCGTGCTCATCGTCACTGCCAGTCGGCCGCGCCCGGCGCCCGACGCGGTCCGACCGGCCCTGATCCGCGGAATTTTCCGGTCCGCCCCTGAAATCTCGCCGGGTACCGGCCCGGTCACCCTCCGTCCGGAACGCCTGGTCGCCGTACCTCCGGAGGCCTTGCGGGAGCGGCCTTCCGCGGGGTGCCGCTGTCGGCTGCCCGGAGGGCCGCCGACCGGCCCCGGTCGAAGTGATCATGGGCGGGCATGGCGTGGCGGCCTCCCGGGGCGCATACTCTCAACTAATGACAAAGTCAGCCGGAGCCCGGCGCTACCTGCCGTCCAGTCCCTTCAACGTCCCCGCCGCGGACGCCCCCCCGATCGAGGTTTTCGAGGTGGGCGACCGGGTCTCGCATGATCAGTTCGGACTCGGGAGGGTCATCGCAGTCGAAGGCGAAGCCGCCGTTCTCATCGACTTCGCAGGACGACAAGGCCGCATCCTGAGCCCCTTCACCAAGCTGACCAAGCTCTAGGTTCCCTGCGGCGCGCGAGCGCTACAGGGCCTGGGCTGCCGGCTTGACCATGCCGCGAACGGTGCGACTCTTCACGAAGTCGCCCATCGCGGTCATTTCCCATTCTCCAGAGAACTGCTTGATCAGCTTGGCCATCATTACCCCCGTCTGCGGCTCGGCGCCCGTCAGGTCGAAGCGGACCAGTTCCTCACCGGTCGCCGCGTCCAGCAGACGGCAGTAGGCCTTCGCCACCTCGGTGAACTTCTGTCCCGTGAAGGAGTTCACCGTGAACACCAGGCCCGTCGCCTCCGCGGGGATGCGGCCGAGGTCGACGGTGATCACCTCGTCGTCGCCCGCTCCCTCGCCGGTGAGGTTGTCACCGGAGTGCTTGACGGCACCGTTCAGGATCGACAGCTTGCCGAAGTAGCAGCTGTCCAGATGCTTGCGATTCCCGTCGTACGCGATGACGGACGCGTCGAGGTCGATGTCCTTGCCCCGGAACGCCGGCTCCCAGCCGAGGCCCATCTTGACCTGGGAGAGCAGCGGGCGGCCGCCCTTGACCAGGGAGACCGTCTGGTTCTTCTGGAGGCTGACCCGGCCCTTGTCGAGGTTGATCTTCCCGCTCGGGGCGGGGGCCGCGGGCGGGGCGGCGGGCGCCGCAGGAGCCGCAGGGGCGGCCGCGGTCCTCGGGTCGGCCGCCGGAGCCGCGGGCGGCGCCACGGGAGCCTGAGCGGGCGCGGGAGCGGCCGGGGCGGCGGGCTCCTCCACCGAGACGCCGAAGTCCGTGGCGATGCCGGCCAGCCCGTTGGCGTAACCCTGGCCGACCGCGCGCACCTTCCACGCGCCGTTGCGGAGGTAGATCTCCACGATCACCAGCGCTGTCTCGGAGCCGAGCTGCGGCGGCGTGAAACTGGCGATCGTGACGCCGTCGTCGGCGCCGCGCACCGTGGCGGTGGGCTCGACGCCCTGGAAGGTCTGGCCCGCGGCGTCGGGGCTCGCCGTGACCACGATCTTCTCGATGCCCGGCGGGACCGCCGAGGTGTCCACCACGATCGCGTCGGGGGCGGTGCCGCCGCCGGAGCGGTAGGTGACACCGGGGCCGGAGGGCTGGTTGTAGAAGATGAAGTCGTCGTCCGAGCGCACCTTGCCGTCGGCGGTGAGCAGCAGGCCCGATACGTCGAGCCGCACCGGGGCGGCAACGTCCACGGCCACGCGGGCGGTGGAGAGCGGGATATTCGAGCCGGGGGTCATTGCGGTCATGCCAAAGCTAACGACCGACGCCCCTTCGCCGTTCCCTTACCCGTCACCCGTTGCGCGGGTGATTCTTCGCAGCCCGCTCGTTGCCGTGCTTGTACGCCCCTGTCCAGCGGGCCATGACCAGCTGGCCGTCGCCGGCCCCCACTTCGGCCAGGAACTTCTCGGCGCGGGCGCCCCGCAGGGTGCCGGCGGGCCGGCCCTGGTGGGTGATGGCGACGCGGTCGTCGCCGAACCGCTCGTAACTGAATCCATGAGGTCTTGGCACGGGGGCATCATGCCCGGCGCCCGCCCGCCGGGTCGCGCGATTATCAGTACGGCCACTGGGGCGGGTTGGTGCAGAAGTGGCCGCCCAGGTTCGCGTGGTCCGGGTTGGCCGGGTCCAGTTCGCCCTGGTCCGCGATGAGCTTCTCGGCGTACTGCTCGGAGTCGTCCTGCGGTTCGTACCCGATGGCCCGCGCGGACGTCAGGTCCCACCACAGGCGGGTGTTGGCGGAGGAGCCGTAGACGACGGTGTGGCCCACGTCCTCGGCGGTGAGCGCGGCGTGCAGGAGGCGGGCGCCGTCCCCCGGGCTCATCCAGACCGACAGCATCCGCACCGAACTGGGCTCCATGAAGCAGGAGCCGATCCGCACAGAGACGGTCTCGACGCCGTGCAGATCCCAGTAGAGCTGCGCCAGGTCCTCGCCGAAGGCCTTGGAGAGGCCGTAGAAGGTGTCGGGGCGGTGCGGAGTGCCGACGGGGATGAGCGGGGCGCCTTCGGTGGGGACGGGGGTGAAGCCGACCGCGTGGTTGGACGAGGCGAAAACGATCCGGCCGACGCCCTCCTCGCGGGCCGCCTCGTAGAGGTTGTACGTCCCCTCGATGTTGGAGCGCAGGATCTTCTCGAAGGACGCCTCCAGCGAGATGCCCGCGAGATGGATGACCGCGTCGACGCCGCGCACGGCCTCGCGCAGCGCCTCCTTGTCCGCCAGATCGGCGGTGATCGCGTCCGGCTCGCCCTCTATGGGGGTGGCGTCGAAGAGCCGCAGTTCGTAGCCGTACGCCGGAAGGAGGCCGCGCATCAGGGTGCCCATGCCTCCGGCGGCGCCGGTCAGCAGGACGGTGCGGGGTGCGGGCATCTGCGGGTCTCCTCGGTGAGATCGGTGAGAGCGGTGAGCGTGGTGAGAGCAGTGTTGGCGCGAGGCGTGGACGCGTTCCTGGACGGAATTCACATGCGTGGACACGCTAAGGAGTGGCGCCGAACCCCGTCAAGTGTCGCGCGGAGGCGCGGAATCCGCCTCTGCATTGGCGTTTCTCGCCTTGACCGCCCCCAGGTGGCTGCCTTAGCGTGACGGCGTTCAGAGATATAGACGCGGATCATAATTGTGCACGCACAGGGAGCGCCCGTGACCTCAGCCCCGCTCGCCGGCCGACTCGACGGCCTGCTCTTCTTCCCCGTCACCGCGTACGGGCCGGACGGGGGCCTCGACGTCGACGCCTTCCGCACACATGTACGCGGTGGCATCGAGGCCGGCGCCGCCGCCGTCTTCGCCTGCTGCGGCACCGGCGAGTTCCACGCCCTGACGCCGGAGGAGTTCCGCACCTGCGTGGCCGCCGCCGTGGAAGAGGCGGCCGGCCGGGTCCCCGTCGTCGCCGGAGCCGGCTACGGCACCGCGCTCGCCGTCCAGTACGCGAAGGCCGCCGAGGAAGCGGGCGCCGACGGACTGCTCGCCATGCCGCCGTACCTCGTCGTCGCCGACCAGGAGGGGCTGCTGCGCCACTACACCGAACTGGCCGCCGCCACCGCCCTCGACGTCATCGTCTATCAGCGCGACAACGCCGTCTTCACCCCCGAAACCGTCGTCGGACTCGCGCGGGTGCCCGGCATCATCGGACTCAAGGACGGTCACGGCGACCTCGACCTGATGCAGCGCATCGTCGGCGCCGTACGCCGCGACCTGCCGCCCGGCCACCCCTTCCTGTTCTTCAACGGCCTGCCCACCGCCGAACTCACCGGTCTCGCGTACCGGGGCATCGGCGTCACCCTCTACTCCTCCGCCGTCTTCTGTTTCGCGCCCGACATCGCGCTCGCCTTCCACCGGGCCCTGAACACGGGCGACGACGACACCGTCAACCGCCTGCTCGACGGCTTCTACGCCCCTCTCGTCGAACTGCGCAACCTCGGCCGCGGGTACGCCGTCTCGCTCGTCAAGGCGGGCGTACGTCTCGCCGGCCTGGACGTCGGTGAAGTGCGGCCGCCGCTCAGCGAACCGGACCCCGTACACGTCAAGATGCTGGCCGAGCTCATTGAGCGCGGCCGGGCCCTGATCGGGGTCGGTGCGGGCGGTGCGGGCGGTGCCGGCGGTGAGCGCGCGTGAAGGCCGCCGCTTTCCTCTACCCCTGGGACGTGGTCGGCGACCCGGACGCCGCCGCCCGCATCGCGGACCTCGGCGTCCAGCAGGTCACCCTCGCCTCCGCCTACCACTCGACCCGCGCCCTCACCCCGCGCCACCCCGGCCACCGCATCGTGACCGCCGAACACGCCGCCGTGCTCTACCCCGCCGACGAGGACCGCTGGGCGGGGCGCAGTCTGCGGCCCTACGCCGCCGGGGGCTGGGCACCCACCGCCGACCCGTACGGTGAGGCGGCCGAAGCGCTCGCGGCCGCCGGGCTCGACGTCCACTCATGGGTCGTCCTCGCGCACAACTCCCGCCTCGGCGCCGACCATCCGGACACCTCCGTCGTCAACGCGTACGGCGACCGCTACCCCTGGGCGCCGTGCATCGCCCAGCCCGCCGTACGCAGCTACCTGACAGCGCTGGCGGCGGAAGCGGCCGTACGCCCCGGGGCGCGCGGCACCGAGCTGGAGTCCTGCGGCTGGTACGGCCTGGCGCATCTGCACGCGCACGACAAGATCGCGGGGGTGGGCCTCGGCGACGCGGCGCAGTACCTCATGTCGCTCTGCTTCTGCCGGGCCTGCCGGAGCGGTTACGCGGAACTCGCCGTGGAGGCGGATGAGCTGAGGCAAGCCGTACGCCGCGCCCTCGATCCCGCCTGGGCCGCCGGGTCCTCGTCGGAGGCCGGGTGGCCGGCCG
Source organism: Streptomyces sp. NPDC002994 (assembly GCF_040611155.1). Classification (NCBI taxonomy): domain Bacteria; kingdom Bacillati; phylum Actinomycetota; class Actinomycetes; order Kitasatosporales; family Streptomycetaceae; genus Streptomyces; species Streptomyces sp. NPDC002994. Next base: position 118,120 of record NZ_JBEXNQ010000023.1, on the reverse strand, counting down.
TCGAGAAGCTCCTCGGCCCCGGACTCGCCGCCGCGAGCCTCGCCTGGCGTACCCGGGCCGCCCGTACGCTCCAGGAATCGGCCGTCGCGGCGGTACGGGCAGCCGCGCCCCCCGGCTTCCAAGTGCTGCTGCACGCCGATCCGTCGGCGTACCACTGCGGGGCGAACGCGGGCGTCGATCCCCGGCACATCCTCGGGGTCGCGGACGGTGTGGTGGTGCCGTGCGCCGGTGGCCCGGAGCTGCTCGCACCCTTCGCGGAGCACCGCCGCCCGGGCGCCGCGAGTGTCGTCGCCGCGAATCTCGGTGTCGTCTCCGGCATGGGGGGAAGCCCTGCCACGCTCGCCGGGGACGCGGCTCGCGCGGCGGCGCTCGGAGCGAGCGAGGTGCGCCTCTACCACGCGGGTCTGGCGTCCGACGCCGACCTCAGGCTCGTACGAGCGGCCCTGCGCCAGCCATGAGAGCGCGGGTGGTCCAGTCGGCAACCGGGGCGCACCGATGAGTTCTGGCGGGGGCGGCGGTCACCACTGGGCAGGCATCGTCCGCTCACCGGAGGCAGCGTCATGACCGTCAATGAACCCAAGCCCGACACGCCCGGCATGCTCGACTTCGAACCGGCCGCCCGGCAGGTCGCCCGGCTGCTCGACGGGGTCACGGACGACCAGCTCGCCGCGCCCACCCCCTGCGAGAAGTACGCGGTACACCACCTCCTGGCCCACCTGGTCGGCCTCACCGCCGCCTTCCGCGACGCGGCGAAGAAGGAGCTGGGCCCGACGACCGACACCGACCCCGGCTCCGCCCTGCCCGTACTCGAAGACGACTGGCGCGCCCGCCTCCCGAAGCAGCTCGACGAGCTCGTCGTCGCCTGGCGCAGCCCCGACGCCTGGCAGGGCATGACCCGGGCGGGCGGCGTCACGCTGCCCGGCGCCGTCGCGGGGCAGGTCGCCCTCAACGAGATCGTGCTGCACGGCTGGGACCTGGCCCGCGCCACCGGCCGGCCGTACGCGCCCGACGCCGCGAGCCTTCGGTCGTCGTACGAGCTGCTGGAGCCGACCGGCGACAGCCCGGACGCCGACGGGATCTTCGGAACTCCCGTCGAGGTACCGGAGGACGCACCGCTCCTCGACCGGGTCGTCGGGCGCGCGGGCCGCAGCCCGTCCTGGACGCCGTCGAACAAGTAGGAGCAAGTAAGAGCAAGTAATGGACCGTGCGTTCCAAAACGTGTTAGCGTCCATGTCATGGCCCGGCCGAGGAAGTTCGACGAGGAGCGGGCGGTCGACGCCGCGATGGAGGCGTTCTGGACCGCCGGCTACGAGGCGACGTCCACCCAGGACCTGTGCGACGCCACCGGCCTGGGTCGCAGCAGCATCTACAACACCTTCAAGAGCAAGCGCGACCTCTTCGACCGCGCCCTCGCCCGCTACATGGACTACAAGAACGCCGAACTGGCCGCCTTGATGGAGAGCGACCTCCCGGTCCGGCAGAAGATCCGTACGCAGTTTCAGCGGGTGATCGACGAGGAGTTCGAGCGTGGCCCGGAAGGCCGGGGCTGTCTCGTCGTCAATACGGCCGTCGAGGTGGCAGCCCGCGACCCGGAGGTCGCGGACGACCTGGCCCGCGACTACCGGCTGCGCCTCGCGGTGATCCGTGCGGCGATCGAGTCGGGGCAGCGGGACGGCGACATCGCCCGCGACAAGGACCCCGTCGCGCTCGCGCACTTCGTCATCGCGACCATCGCCGGCCTGAAGGTCTCAGCGCGCGTCACCCCGCAGCGGTCCGTGCTGGAAAGCGTCGCGGACGCCGCCCTCGCGGCCCTCTGAAGTCAATGGCGGGCCATCAGTCCCGCTTTTTTATGGGCCAGTTTTGAAACGCTCAGTACAAAACAATGGAGTATCGACTCATGCCATTCGCCGTCTACATACTCGGCCTGGGCATTTTCGCCCAGGGAACCTCGGAGTTCATGCTCTCCGGTCTGCTGCCCACCATGGCCGACGACCTCGGCGTCTCCATCCCCGACGCCGGGCTGCTCATCTCCGCCTTCGCCATCGGCATGGTCGTCGGCGCGCCGCTGATGAGCGTGCTCACCCTGCGTGTCCCGCGCCGCAGCGCCCTCGTCGCGTTCCAGGCCGTGTTCATCGCCGGGCATGTGGTCGCGGCCCTTGTCCCGGAGTACGCCGTGGTGTTCGCGAGCCGCGTCGTGACGGCGGTCGCGTACGCCGGGTTCTGGAGCGTGGCCGCCGCGGCCGCCGTGAGTCTGGTGCCGGCGACGGCCAAGGGCCGGGCGCTCTCCGTCGTCGCCACTGGTCTGACCCTGGCCACGATCGTGGGCGTACCCGCCGGGACGCTGATGAGCCAGCACGTGGGCTGGCGCGCGGCGTTCTGGGGGGTGGCGGCGCTCACCGCCGTGAGTCTGGTCGCGATCCTGGCCGTGCTGCCGGGCGGTCACGTCGCGGGGCGGGAAGTTCCCTCCGTACGACGCGAGGTGAAGGGACTGGCGCGGCCCGAGCTGTGGGTCTCGTTCGCCGTGACCGTACTGGCCTTCGGCGCCGCCATCGTCACCTTCAGCTACCTGGCGCCGCTGCTGACCGACGTGAGTGGCCTGCCGGAGAGCTGGGTGCCGGCCGTTCTGTCGCTGTACGGAGTCGGCGGGCTCATCGGCATGACGATCGGCGGGCGCGTCGCCGACCGCGCCCCGATCCGCACGCTCTACGTCGGCATCGGCGCCCTCACCGTCGCCTCGGCGGCGGTGGCGCTCGCCGCGCCGAACCTGTCCCTCACCGTCGTGCTGGTCCTCGTCCTGGGCGTGGCCGGTTACGTCACCAACCCCGTACTCCAGTCACGGGTGTTCACCATCGCGCCCGACGCACCGACTCTCGTTCCCGCCGTCAGCACCTCTGCGTTCAACGTCGGCATCACGCTCACACCCATGCTGGGCGGCATGGCCATCGACGCGGGCTTCGGCTACGCCTCGGTCGCCTGGGTCGGGGCCGGTGTCGGCGCGCTGGCCGTCGCGGCGACGGCCTGGGCGGCTTCGCTCGCGCGGCGCGCCGCGTCGCAAGTGCCGGTGGGCGCCGCTCTGTTGGCGGTCAACCCGCCCAGCGTCCCGACAGGAAAGTGATGGTGAGGATCGTCGACAGGGGCGCGACGACGCACAGGTACGCGCTCTTCACCCAGGGGCGGCGCAGGCTCCACGCGGCGAGCAGTACCCACATCGGCCACCACAGGAGCGTGGCGCGCGGGATGGACGTGTACCAGTACGAGGTGCCCAGCGCCCACAGGCTGAGCCCGACGTAGACCGCTTCGGGCCACCGCTTCCGTCCCCACAGCACCGCGAGCAGGAGCAGTCCGACGACCATGGTGACGAGCTCGGCCTGGAACATGATGGCGTAACCGGTGGACTGGGTGTGCGCGAACGCGGCCTTCCAGGTGTTCTGCCACGTCTCCCAGGGGGCGTGGAAGTCGCGGTACCAGCCGCGCTCCTGGGCGTGGTTCCAGGCCATCCAGTCGCCGGTGTGCGCGTGCAGGAACCATGCGTACAGGGCGGCGGGCAGAGCGGGCAGAGCGATCCACGGAAGCGAACGCCACTGTTTGCGGAGGTTTGTGGTGGCGATGAAGTGGACCGCGATCGCCGCCGCGAGGAACAGTCCGCTGACCCGGACACCGGTGGCCAGGCAGGCCAGGATGCCCGCGAGCGGCCAGTTGCCGCGCCGGGCGGCGAGCCAGGCGGGCAGGGCGAGGGCGAGGAAGAGCGACTCGGTGTAGCCGGCGGCCAGGAACACCGCGCAGGGAGAGAGCAGGAAGAAGAGCACGGTGCGCTGCCCCAGGGCGCTGTTGGTGTTCGGCAGGTGGAGGCGGGCTATGCGGGCGAGCGCCAGGACGGCGACTGCCCCCGAGACGAAGGAGATCAGCAGGCCCGCGACGGTCCAGTCGGGGATCACGACGTGCACGGCGCGCAGGACGAGAGGGAAGCCGGGGAAGAAGGCCTCCCTGTTGTCCCAGTCGTCCGTCCACGGCCCGGCCCCGCCCGGGAAGTAACCGTCCTGCGCTATGTGCAGGTAGTGCCACCAGTCCCACTGGCCCCACGACGACAGCGTGGGCTCCGCGTCGCGAGCCTTGCGGTCCTCGGTGAACAGCCACCGCGCGCAGTAGGCGGTGGTCCAGATGCCGACCCGGGTGAGCACGTACAGCAGCAGGACATTCCGGTCGTCGAGCTCGAACCGTCTGCGGGGCCCCGGCCCGGGCCGGGTGCCGGTGGCAGTCGCTCTTTCCCGCGCGGGAGTACGGGCGGGGGGCTGTGCGGGGGGCCGCAGAGGGGTCGAGGTGGCCATGGTCGTACTCCTGGGCGGGCATCGGGGCATGCCGGATCGCCCTGCGGCGATCCGGCGAGGCGGCGGGCAGGGGGGCGGGTCGGTCAGTGGGTCTCGGGGCGGGTCAGCCCGCCGGCAGTGACGTGCTCGGCGGCTGCTCCGGCGTCGTACTCGACGGTGTTCCGGTCGGTGTCCCGGGTGGCGGCGAGGACACCGGGGGAGTGGCGCGCGTAAGCGACGAGGACGACGAGGAGGAGGGCGAGGACGTAGGCAGGTCGGACGGGGGGCCGGAAGGAACGCCGGACGGAGTGGAAGCGGGGACGGTGGTGCCCGTACTGCCGCCCGGCAGCAATGCCGTCACCACCGCCGCGCCCGTACCGGCGAAGGCAAGACACGCGGTGGCGGCAACCAGGGCCAGCCGCCGCCGTTGGCGTCGTTCGCCGCGCCCGGAGATCACCGAGGCGGGCACGGGCCGCGCGTGGGCCTGCCCGGCAGCCGCGGCTTCCTTGAACGCGTTCCTCAAAGGGTCATGGGGCTCAGGCACCGGAGGCCTCCTCAGCACGCGGATCCTGCAGAAGATGGGAGAGCGCGGCCCGGCCCCGCGCCAGGTGCGTCTTGACCGTGCCCGTGGACAGGCCGGTCTCGGCGGCGATCTGGACGACCGTCAGATCGCACAGGTAGTGCAGGGTCACCGTCCGCCGCTGCTTGGGCGGCAGTTCGCGCAGCGCCGACACCAGCGCGACCTGCTCGGGACCGGGCCCCGGGTCGGCCGACGGACTGCCGCGCCGCTGCCAGGCGTCCGCCGAACGGCGGCGCACCCGCCACCTGCTCACCGCCAGCCGCCAGGCCACTGTGCGGATCCACGCCTCGGGTTCGCCGCCGCCGTCGAGCTGACGGCGCCGGCTCCAGCCCCGGACGAAGGCTTCCTGTACGACGTCCTGGGCCTCGTGCAGATCGCCGAGCATCACATACAGCTGCCCGATGAGGCGGGACGCCGTATGCGCGTAGAACTCTTCAAACTCCTCGACGGTCAACAACCACTCCTGGATCTCTTCGGTCTCACCAGGCATACGCACGGGAGCCCGCATCCGGTTGACACGGAACACAAAGCTTCGGAGTGAGGCCGGTCACAGTACGAAAGCGCATACCATGCGGCGCGTTGTATCCATCGCAGCATCACCTCCGACCGAGGGGACTTCAGCGTGCGCACCAAGGTCCTGCCTTCTCTGCTCTGTGCCGGCCTCATAACGGCAACCGGTCTGCTGGCCGGCTCGCCCGCCGTCGCCGCCGAACCGGCGGCGCACGCTTCCTCCGACGTCGCGGCCGCCGCGGCCGACGCGGCCGCACCGGACAACGCGGCCGCACCGGACAACGCGGCCGCGGCAGCCGACATCCGCGAAAAGCTGGAGCGGATCCCCGGGCTGACGGTCGTTTCGGTGGCCGACAAGGGCGGATTCCCCTTCTACACCCTGACGCTGGCCCAGCCCGTCGACCACCGCGACCCCGGCAGCGGCACCTTCCAGCAGAGATTCACCCTCTGGCACAAGACCGAGACGGCGCCGGTCGTGCACTACACCGGCGGATACGGGCTCTCCTCAGGCACTCGCGAGATCACCACGCTGCTCGGCGCCAACCAGGTCAGCGTGGAGCACCGCTACTTCAACACCTCGCGCCCCGCGGCCGCCGACGTCGACTGGGACGACCTGAACGTCTGGCAGCAGGCGAGCGACGAGCACGCGATCGTCCAGGCGCTCAAGAGCATCTACAAGGCCAAGTGGCTCGGAACCGGCGCGAGCAAGGGCGGAATGACGCAGGTCTACCACGAGCGCTTCTACCCCCAGGACCTGGACGCGGTCGTCGCGTACGTCGCCCCGAACGACGCGAACAACCGCGACGACAGCGTCTACGAGAGGTTCTTCAAGACGGTCGGCACGGCGGAGTGCCGGACCGCCCTGGACGCCGTACAGCGCGAAATGCTCGTACGGCGCGGCGCCATGCTGCCGCGCTTCGAGGCCATGTCCAAGGAGCAGGGCCTCACCTTCAAGTACCTCGGCTCGGCCGACCGCGCCTTCGAGTTCTCGGTGCTCGACCAGGTGTGGAACTTCTGGCAGAGCGGTACGTACACCGACTGCCCGGCGGTCCCCGACGCGAGCAGGGCGACCGACGACGAGCTGTACAAGTGGTCGCTCGACCACGGCCTCAGCATCTACTCGGACCAGGGCAACGGGGCCGAGGGCAGCGGCCCGTACTACCGGCAGGCCGCCTCCCAGCTGGGCTGGGCGGACCTGAAGTTCAAGCACCTGCGCGACGTCCGCAACTATCCGGACATCTACCAGCCCAACTCGGTGCTGCCCGCCGACATGCGGACGTCCTACGACGGCCGCGTCATCAAGGACGTCGACCGCTGGGTGGCCACGCGGGGCGAGCAGATGATGTTCGTGTACGGGCAGAACGACCCGTGGAGCGCCGAGCAGTTCAAGCCCAGCAAGCACGACTCGCACCTCTACGTCGCACCGAACACCAACCACGGCGCGCTCATCTCCAAGCTGACGCCCACGGAGCGCGCCCAGGCCGAGGCCACCGTCAAGCGCTGGGCCGGCCAGTAACCCCGAGCCAGTTACCCCTACCGGCTGAGCGCCGCCCTCATCGTCTTCTCGGCGATGGGGGCCGCCAGGCCGTTGCCGCTGACCTCCGAGCGCGCCGCTCCCGAGTCCTCGACGACGACCGCTACCGCCACCTCCTTGCCGCTGGTCGTGTCCTTCGCGTACGACGTGAACCAGGCGTACGGCGTCTTGCTGTTGTCGACGCCGTGCTGTGCGGTGCCCGTCTTGCCGCCCACCTCCACGCCGCCGATCCGCGCGTTCGTCCCCGTGCCGTCCTCGACGACCGTGACCATCGCGCTCCGCAGCTGCTCGGCGGTGGAGGACGAGACGACCCGCTCACCGCCCGGGTCCCCGAGGTCTTCCAGCGTGTCGCCGTCCGCGTCCGTCACCTTGGAGACCATGTGCGGCGACGCGAGCTCACCGCCGTTGGCGAGGGCCGCCGAGACCATGGCCATCTGGAGCGGGGTGGCCGTCACATCGAACTGGCCGATGCCCGTCAGCGCCGTCTGCGCCTTGTCCATGCCGGACGGGTAGACGCTCTCCGAGGCCCGGACCGGCACATCGAGCTTCTCGGTGTTGAAGCCGAACTTCTCGGCCATCGCCTTCACCTTGTCCTGGCCGAGGTCGACGGCCAGCTTCGCGAAGACGTTGTTGCAGGAGTACTTCAGCGCGGTGCGCAGCGTGGCGTTCTCGCAGGGCGCGGACTTGTTCTCGTTCTCAAGAACCGTCCGCGTGCCGGGCAGCGTGTACGGGTTCGGGCTGTCCGTCCGCTCGTCGACCGACCCGTGGCGCCCGTCCTCCAGCGCTGCCGCGGCGACCACCAGCTTGAACGTCGAGCCCGGCGGCAGCGGCTGCCGCAGCACCCGGTTGACCAGCGGCTTGTCCTTGTCGCCGGTCAGCGACTGCCAGGCGTCACCGTCCGTCGTACCGCTGATCTTCGACGGATCGTACGACGGTGTCGAGACCATGCCGAGGATCTGCCCGGTCTTCGGGTCGATCGCGACGGCCGCGCCCTTCTTGTCACCCAGCGCCTCGTAGGCGGCCTTCTGCACGCCGGGGTCGATGGTCGTCACGACGTCACCGGGGTCGCTCTGCTTGCCCATGATGATGTCGGCCGGGTTCTTCAGCCGGGTGTCGGTCCCGTCCAGGACGTCGCTGTAGATGCCTTCGAGCTGGGTGGCTCCGTACGCCTGCGAGCTGTAACCGGTGACGGCCGAGTAGAGCTCGCCGTCCGTGTAGGTCCGCTTGTACTCGAGATCGCTTCCCTCCGTCTTCTTGGATCCGGTGACCGGCGAACCGGCCACGATGATGTTCCCGAGCGGCTGCGCGTACTGCGCGATCACGTTCCGCCGGTTGTGCTTGTCGTCCGCGAGGGCCTGGCCTTCGTACGCCTGCACCCAGGTGATCCGCACCAGCAGGGCGAGCACCATCAGCAGGCAGAAGACCGAAGCACGCCTGATCGTTTTGTTCATCCCGTACGGGAGACGAACGGGGCGGCCGGTGGCGTTCCCCTATGCCGCGTTTCTCACTGAATCCTCATCCGTCAGCGGCGGCACGCTCAGCGTGGCGTGATGAAGCCCGACTCGTACGCCGCGATCACCGCCTGTGTACGGTCACGAGCGCCCGTTTTCGCCAGCACGGCCGCCACATGGCTCTTCGCCGTAGCCGCGCCGACCCGCAATCTGTCCGCTATCTCCGCGTTTGTCAGGCCCGACGCCATCAGCCGCAGCACCTCCGACTCACGCTCGGTCAGCCGCGCCACCCACGGCGGCGGCGGGGCGGGCTGCCGCTTGGCGTGCTCGGCGGCCAGAGCGCGCACCGCCGAGGGGAAGAGCAGGGAGTCGCTGCGCGCGACCATCCGGACCGCCTGGACCAGGTCCTCGGCGGCGGCCCGCTTGAGCAGGAACCCGGCGGCGCCGGCGCGCAGCGCGTCGTACACATAGGAGTCGTTCTCGAAGGTGGTGACGACGACGATGCGCGGGGGCGCCTCCATGCCGCCGAGGATCTGCTCGGTGGCGCGGATGCCGTCGATCTCCGGCATGCGTACGTCCATCAGCACCACGTCGGGCCGCAGCTCACGGACCACCGAGACGGCCTGGGCCCCGGTCGCCGCCTCTCCGACGACCTCCAGGCCTGGCTCGGCGTCGAGGATGACGCGCAGCGCGGTGCGGACCATGCGCTCGTCGTCGGCGAGCACGACCCTGACCGGTGACGCCGGCGGGCTCATCGCGCGTCGCCCCCGCCGCTGATGGGCAGGCGGGCCGTGAGCCGCCACACGTCGCCGTACGGGCCCGCTTCGGCGTGGCCGCCGAGCAGGGTGGCCCGTTCCGCTGTGCCGGTCAGCCCCCGGCCGCCCCCGGGGCGTACCACCGGGGCCCTGTCGGGCAGCGGGTTCTCCATCACGATCTCCAACTCCTCGCCGCTCAGGGCGATCCGTAGCGACACCGGTGCGGCGCCGCCGTGCCGAAGGGCGTTGCTCAGCCCTTCCTGGACGATGCGGTACGCCTCGCGGGACACCGGTCCGGGTGCCCGGGCGGCCGGATCGCCGTCCTGCGTGTACGCGACCTTCACGCCGCTGCGGGCCAGCAGGTCGTCCAGTACGTCCAGCGTGGGCCCCGGCAGCTCACCGGCGCTGTCCTCGCCCTGCCGCAACAGGCCCAGCATGGCGTCCAGTTCGCCCACGGTGCGACGCGTCGTCTCCTCGATCGCGGTCAGCGCCTCCCGTACGAACTCCACATCGCTGTCCAGCACCCTGCGCGCCGCCCCCGCCTGGAGCGTGACCGCGCTCAGCGCGTGTCCCACCGAGTCGTGCAGCTCGCGGGCCAGCCGGTTGCGCACGGCCAGGTCCGCGGCCCGCCGCTCGGCCGCCGCCAGCCGGTCGGCCGGTGTCGGCCCGAGCAGCACCGGCGCCCAGCGGGCCAGCAGCGCCCCGGCCAGCGCCGCGCACGCCGCCAGCGCCACCAGGATCGCCACCCCCGCGACCGGGGCGAGCGCCAGCGCCCAGGTGTGGTCGAACACTTCGGGCAGCGCGAGCGGGGTGTCGCGCAGCCAGGTCAGCAGCGGCAGGATGATCAGTGCGCCCGCGAACGGCGGCACCGCGAGCGTCATGCCGCTGATGATGCCGCCGAGCCCGAGATGCAGCGTGAACCAGCCCGCGGTCCGCACCCGCGCCGGCCTGGACCGGGCGGGCCCGTCGGCCAGCCCCTCGCGGGGCACCCCGCACAGCGCCCGTACGGCGCCCACCGACAGGGGCCTGACGAGCGGGAAGAACGCGGTGAGGGTGGCCATGGGGAGCGCGACGCCGAAGGCGGCGAACTGCAGGGAGGTGGAGGTGAAGACGTTCTGGTTGCCGATGAACGGGCCGACGAAGACGCTTCCGAGGAGGAAGTACGGCATCGACAGGGCGCCGCCGAGGATCAGATGGATCCAGCGCAGCCGGGCCCGCGCCCCGAACAGCCGCTTCACGCCGCGCGTCCCCGTAGCTGTCCTTCTCCCCGTCCCTCGACCTCTGAGTCCCCTGAGTCCCGCACGCGCCGCCGCAGGAAGGAGGCGCCCGCGGCGAGGGCGACGAGACCGGCGATCATCTGGACAGCGTAGGTCACCAGCATCAACGCGGTGGCCTGATCGGCCGCATCGGCCGCGGGCATCGCCGAGGCGACGAGCAGCCAGCCGCCCCAGCAGCCGAGCGCCCCCGAGCCCAGCCAGGCGAGCGCCAGCGGTGTCTTCAGAGCCAGGCCGCGCCCGCGTCGCAGGGCGAGCGTCAGGACGCCCACCACGGTGAGGGCCGCGAACAGGACATAGGTGCCTTCGAGGAGCTGGAAGTCCGCCGAACGCTGGTCGATCCTGCTCTGGTTGAGCCCCGTGGTCGAACCGGCGGCCCACATCACATGCGGAACAGCGCAGAGCCCCGCGAGTACGGACGCGGCCACTGCGACCGTCTTCAGCCCAGGCCCGACGGCGGAGCCGGGCAGCTCCGAGACCGCGCCCCGCCACAGGTGGCCCCAGCGCTCGCGGGCGTACAGCGTGAAGAGGGTGCCCAGGGCCAGGCCCTGCACGATGAAGCCGGTGTAGACGACGCTGAAGACCCAGTCGGCGAGGAAGGGTCTGTCGCCGCTCGGTGCGCTGTGCTCACCGGTGATCACCTTCGCCAGCAGCTGGAGCGGAAACCCGGTCATGATCGGCGTCAGCAGCCCCGTCGCCGCCCACATGGGCAGGGCGAGCAGCCAGGCCGGGACGCGACGGCCCCAGTCCTGCGTGAGCAGCAGGGCCAGGACGACGACGGTCGCGTCCATCAGGATCGTGACGCTGTTGGCGACGGCCATCAGCCCCGGGTGGTCGAGGACCACGCTGCCGTCCGGGATGCCGGCGCGGCTGCCGGCGATCCAGGCGATCTTCAGCCCGACGTAGGGGACGCACGAGATGACGGCGGCGGCGCGCAGCACCCGGCGCAACCGGTTGGCAGGGGCCCGGTGGAGGCCCTGGGACGTGGGGACGAGCGCGGTCTCTGTCATGACACCTACGCTCCGGCACGCGCCGCCGCCGCACCTCCCGCTCAAAGGTGAACCGTCTCCCCCGGACGGGGGAGAGCGCTCAGCCGGTGAGAGCGAGGACCAGCTCGTCGATCTCCGTCCCCCGGGCGTTCGCGAACCCCCGGTCGTGCCCCGTGACCGTGAACCCGCACTTTTCCAGGACCCGCAGCGACCCGGTGTTGTCCGCGGCGGCGCGGGCGAACAGCGGGCGCTCCGGGACGAGTTCGAGCAACGCCCGGAGCGCGCCGGTGGCCACCCCGCGGCCCCAGTACGCGCGGTCGATGAAGTACGTGACCTCACGCTCCTGCGGCGGCCCGTACACGGCGGCGTGGCCCGCGATGTCGCCGTCGGCCAGGACGGTCCGTATGACGGCGTCCGAGGCGCGGATCCGAGCCCAGTGCGCGTCGAATGCGGCGCGGTCGGTGGGGTCCTTGGAGGTGAAGGCGGCGACCTGGTTGGACTCGGGGTCGCTCATGTGCCGGAAGATGACCGGCAGATCACTGTCCGCCACTTCCCGCAGCATCACGGCCGGGGCGGCCATGTCAGCGGCCATGTCAGCGGCCATGTCAAAGCCTCCGGGTGGCGAGCGTCAGCCGGTCACGTGCGTCGAACAGCGCGTCCTTGACCATCTGTTCGTGCGCCGGGGTGAGCCGGGCGACGGGCACCGAGCAGCTGATGGCGTCGCGGGCCGGGGTCCGGTAGGGGATCGCGACACCGAAGCAGCGCAGGCCCAGCGTGTTCTCCTCGCGGTCCACGGCGTACCCCTGCTCGCGGACGACGTGCAGCTCCTGGATGAGCTTCTCGCGGTCGGTGATCGTGTGCTCGGTCAGCGCCGGCAGCGTCTCCGGCAGCAGCTTGCGCACCTGCTCGTCGGTGTGCGTCGCGAGCAGCGCCTTGCCGAGGGACGTCGAGTGCGCGGGCAGCCGGCGGCCGACGCGGGTGAAGGGGCGCAGATAGTGCTGGGACTGGCGGGTCGCGAGGTACACGACGTTCGTACCGTCGAGGCGGGCCAGGTGGATCGTCTCCGTCGTGTCGTCGGAGAGCCGGTCCAGGGTGGGGCGGGCGGAGGCCACGACCTCGTCCCCGTCGATGTACGACGTACCGACGAGCAGGGCCCGTACGCCGATGCCGTACCGCGTGCCCGTCGCGTCCGTCTCCACCCAGCCGAGTTCGACGAGGGTGCGCAGCAGCATGTAGAGACTGGATTTCGGGTACCCGACGGCCTCTTGGACGGCAGCCAGGGAATGCATGCCGGGGCGGCCGGCGAAGAATTCGAGCAACTCCACGGTCCGCACCGCCGACTTGACCTGCGCACCGCCCGTATCGGCAGTAGACATTGAGCCTCGCCCCTTCTTGGCCACTCTTGACCGCTCAGATCGTCCGTTAATAGAGTCCCCAGCATATTCAGTATCAGGAACTCTGTTCAGAATATCGAACAGCTTGAACGGCTGGAAGGACCCCACGGTGGCAGCAACACCAGTCTGGAGTGTCGACCCCCGAACGGGGAAGCCGCGTGAGCAGGTCGCGGTCGAGGCCACGGCGGAGGAGGTCGACCGCGCGGTACGGGCCGCGCACGCCGTTCGCGCCGCGCTCGCCGACCGTACGGTGCGGGCCGCCCTGCTCCGTACCGCCGCCGGGCTCCTCGACGAGGCGGTGCAGCACGTCGTCGAGGCCGCCGACGCGGAGACCGCGCTGGGTCCGACGCGGCTGACCGGCGAACTCGCGCGCACCACGGCCCAGCTCAGGGCGTTCGCGGACGTCGTCGACGAGGGCTCCTTCCTCGACATCAGGATCGACCACGAGGACGGTACGAAGACCCCGCCCTGGCCCGACCTGCGCCGCTACAAGATCCCGCTGGGCGTCGTCGCCGTCTACGCCGCCAGCAACTTCCCGCTTGCCTTCTCGGTGCCCGGTGGCGACACCGCGAGCGCGCTCGCGGCGGGCTGCCCGGTCGTGGTCAAGGCGCACCCCGACCATCCGGCGACGTCGGAGCTGTGCGCGTCCGTGCTGCGCAGGGCGGCGGCCCAAGTGGGCCTGCCGGAGGACGTGGTGATCCTGGTCCACGGCTTCGACGCGGGCATCGAGCTGGTACGGCACCCGCTGGTCGCGGCCGCGGGCTTCACCGGCTCGGTGCGCGGCGGCCGGGCGCTCTTCGACGCCGCGGCGGCCCGCCCGGCCCCCATCCCCTTCCACGGCGAACTCGGCTCCCTCAACCCGGTCGTGATCACCGCGGCGGCCGCGGAGGAGCGGGCCGAGCAGATCGGGGCCGGGCTGGCGGGCTCCCTGACGCTGGGCACGGGGCAGTTCTGCACCAAGCCGGGCTTCGTCCTGGCGCCTGCGGGCGGGGCCGGCGACCGGGTGGTGAAGTCCCTCACGGCGGCCGTCAGTGAAACCGACCCGGGCGTCATGCTCGACCACCGGATGCGGGACGCGTTCGTGGAAGGTGTACGGGAACGGGCCGGCCTCCCGGACACCGAAGCCCCGGTGACCCCCGGCGCGGGCGGCGAGCACACCGTGAGCGCGGGGTTCCTGACCGTACCGGCGCAGGTGCTGACCTCAGAGGGGCCGCACGACCTGCTCCTGGAGGAGTGCTTCGGGCCGGTCACGGTCGTCGCGCGCTACGAGGACCCGGCGGAGATCGGCGCGGTGCTCTCCCGGCTGCCAGGCAACCTCACCGCCACACTGCAGCTCTCCACGGAGGAGCTGGCGGGGGACGGGGGCACGGGGGCGGATCTGCTGGCGGAACTGACGCCGCTGGCGGGGCGTGTGCTGGTCAATGGGTGGCCTACGGGGGTGGCGGTGGCGCCGGCCCAGCACCACGGTGGTCCCTACCCGGCGACGACTTCTACGTTCACGTCGGTGGGGGCGACGGCGGTCGAGCGGTGGTTGCGGCCGGTCACCTATCAGTCGACGCCGGAGGCGTTGTTGCCGGTCGAGTTGCGGGACGACAACCCTGGCGGGCTGCCTCGGCGGGTGGACGGCCGGCAGGAGTAGGGGTGCGGGTGGGGGCCCTGCGGGGCTTTCCCCGCCCCGCCCCTTCCCGCAGTGACCTTTGCGGCTTCGCCGCCTGTGGGGCGCTGCCCCAGGCCTCGGACGCCCTTCGGGCGTGTCCTCAATCGCCGGACGGGCTCCTATTAGAGCCCCTCCGGCGGTTGAGGAGCGGGGGCACCATGTCTCAGAGTCGCCCTTCCATGTCCGTTCGTCTCGCCGCCAGTTGAGCTGCGATACGGTCTCGCCACGGACGTCCTCAGTGATGTGATCGCCGCCATGCGCGCCGGACGGCCGCACTCCTCACGCAGCCGCCAATACGCCCCCTGGGGCATGCGTTTCCCCGAAAGCGAGGGCGCCGGGTTCCATGTCGTCCTCCAGGGCGCGGCGTGGCTGATACCCCCGGGGGACACGAGCGCGCCCGTACCCCTCGGCGTGGGCGACGTGGTGTTCCTGCCGCACGGGCGCGGGCACGCCCTCGCCGGCGACCCGGCCACCGAACTCGTCGACGTACGACCGGGCCCCGACGGAACCTGGCCGAGCGCCGAGGACGCGCCGCCGGACGACGCCTCCGCCCCCAGCACCCTTCTGCTCTGCGGCGCGTACCAGCTGAACAAGTCCCGCGCGCATCCGCTGCTTTCGCAGCTGCCCGATGTGGTCCACCTGCCGGCCGGCATCGGCTCGTACCCCTCACTGCGCGCGGCCGTCGAACTCCTCGGCGCCGAACTCCAGCACCCGCAGCCGGGATCCGACGCGATCGTGCCCGCGCTGCTCGACACACTGCTGCTCTGCATCCTGCGCGCCTGGTGGGTGCACGAGCGGCCCACCCGTGAGGAGCACCGCGCCGGATGGGCGGGCGCGCTCGGCGACCCGGCGGTCTCGGCGGCCCTGCACGCCATCCACGACGACCCGGCCCACCCCTGGACGGTCGAGGAACTCGGCGCCAGAGGCGGCCTGTCCCGGGCCGCCTTCGCCCGCCGGTTCACCGGGCTCGTCGGGGAGCCCCCGCTGGCGTATCTCACCTGGTGGCGCATGACGACGGCGGGGCGGTTGCTGCGCGCGGACGACGCGCCGCTGCGGACTGTCGCCCAGCAGGTGGGGTACGTCGCTGAGTTCGCGTTCGCCAAGGCCTTCAAGCGGGAGTACGGAGTGGCTCCCGGCCAGTACCGGCGGCAGGCCGCTGCGGGGTGAGCCGGGTGAGCGTCGCCAGCGCCGTCGCCGCCAGCAGCCCCGCGCTGATCAGCAGCGACGTACGCAGACCGGCCGCGAACTCCCCGACGACCAGCGCGCCGAACGCCGCGACGCCGAGCCCGCCCGAGACCTGCCGGGCGGCGTTGAGCACACCGGCAGCGAGCCCCGCCCGCTCGGCGGGCACCGCCTCCATCATGGCGGCGGTCAGCGGCGGCAGCGCGAGACCGATGCCGAGCCCCATCGGGATCAGCAGCAGGGCCATCACCGGCAGGGGAGTGCCCGGGCCGACGAGCAGCAGGAGGAGCAGGCCCGCGACGGCGACCGACTGGCCGATGAGCATCGGACGGCGCGGGCCGTAACGATTCGCCAGCCTCCCCGAGGCCATGTTCACCACGGGGATCAGTCCGGTCAGGGGCAGGAACATCAGCCCGGCGTTCAGCGCCGACAGGTGGTGGACCTGCTGGAAGTACAGGCTGAAGACGAAGATCATGCCGTAGAAGGCCACGCTGCACGCCGAGCCCGCCGCCACCGCCACCGCGACGACCGGGTTACGGAACAGGCCGAGCGGGACGACCGGATGCGGCTGCCGCGCCTCCACCGCCAGGAACACCGACCCGGACACCACCGCGACCCCCAGCGCCACCAGCGCGACCGTCCCGCCCTCGATCACCGCGAAGGCCAGCGCCGCCAGCGCCACCACGGCCGTCAGCTGCCCCGGCAGATCCAGCGGCGCGGGCCGCCGCACCGAGCGCGGCAACCGGGTCGCCAGCGCCAGGGCCGCCAGCCCCAGCGGCAGATTGATGAAGAAGATCCCACGCCAGTCCCAGGCCGTGGTCAGCGCCCCACCCGCCACCGGACCCAGCGCCGCCGCCACGGTCCCGCCCACCGCCCACAGCGACACCGCCCGCGAGCGCTGTCCGGGATCGGCGTACGCCTGCCGTACGAGAGCGAGCGTCGTCGGGAGGATCACGGCGGCCGCGACACCCTGCACCACCCGCGCCCCGGTCAACACCCCCAGATTCGGGGCAAATCCGCAGGCCGCCGACGCCACGGTGAACACCGCGATGCCGACCGTGTACGCCCTGGCCGCCCCCACCCGGTCGGAGAACGCGCCGGTGGAGAGCAGCAGCGCCGCGAAGGCGAGGGTGTAGGCGTCCACGACCCACTGGAGGCCGGACATGCCGCCGCCCAGCTCGGAGCCGATGGAGGGGAGCGCCACGTTCACCACGGAGGTGTCCAGGGTGATGAGCGCGAAGCCGAGCAGCGAGGCGGTGAGGACAAGAGCGGGGGAGGGGGACAAGTGGTCGCCGGTGTCCGGCTTTTGCCGGAGGTCCTTCGTTTCCATGCGCCCAGCCTGTCGATCATGGCGCCGGTAGAGTAGTGGCCCGAATGCCAGACATCCGGAGGTTCTCGCCATGCGGTCGGTGAAGTCGGTGCAGCGCGTCGCCGTGATCGTCGCCCCGCCCGTCGTCTCGATGTTCAATCTGGCCGTCCCTGAGATGCTGTTCTCGAAGGCCGAGGTCGACGGCGCACCCGGCTACGAGGTGACCGCCTGCACCCCGGACCCCGGCCCCGTCCCCACCACCGGCGGCCTCGACCTGCACGTACGGCAGGGACTCGACGCCGTCGACGCGGCCGACATCGTCATCGTCGCGGGCACCGGATCACGCGAGGAGCCCGACCCGCGGATTCTGGCCTCCGTACGCCGCGCCGCCGCCGACGGCAAGCGCATCGCCTCCATCTGCACCGGGGCGTTCCTCCTCGCCGAGGCGGGGCTGCTCGACGGCAGGGCCGCGACCACGTACTGGGCGTACACCCGCGAACTCGGCGAGCGTTACCCGGCGGTCGACCTCCAGGACGACGTCCTCTACGTCCAGGACGGCCCGTTCATGACCTCGTCCGGCTACGCCGCCGGCATCGACCTGTGCCTCCACATCATCCGCACCGACTACGGCGCCGCCGTCGCCAATACGGTGGCCCGCCTCGCCCTCGTCGCGCCCGTACGCCAGGGCGGCCAGACCCAGTTCACCGACACCCCCCTGCCGCCCGAACGCGGCGCCTCCTTCGCCTGCACGCGCGCGTGGGCGATGCGGCACCTCGACGAGCCGCTCACCCTCACCGACCTCGCCCGCCACGCGGGAGTCTCCGTACGTACCCTCTCGCGCCGCTTTCTCGCCGAGACCGGGATCAGCCCCCTCCAGTGGCTGGTGCACCAGCGCGTCGAGCGCGCCCGCGAGCTGCTCGAAACCACCGCACTCCCCGTGGACCAGGTGGCCCGCTCCAGCGGACTCGGTACGGCCGACTCGCTGCGCCAGCACCTGCTGCGCAAGGTCGGCCTGACCCCCAGCGCCTACCGCTCGTCCTTCAGCCGCCTCCCCGCGCCTGACCGTGCCACTGCCACTGCCACCACCGCCGCTCACTGACCTCCTGCCGGGAATGAGCCGCGCCCGGTACGCGTTCTGGCCGGAGCGGAGGCCCCCTCCGCGCCCCCTCACCCGCCCTCTGACCTGAAGTGACCTGGAGTGAAGAACCACATGCGCGTCGAGATCTGGAGCGACATCGCCTGCCCCTGGTGCTACATCGGCAAGGCCCGCTTCGAGAAGGGGCTGGCCGCCTTCCCGCACCGCGCCGACGTCGAGGTGGTGCACCGCTCCTTCGAGCTCGACCCGGCGACCCCCAAGGGCGTCACGGACTCGGTGACCGACATGCTGGCCAGGAAGTACGGGCGTACGCACGAGGAAGTGGCCGCCATGGAGCAGCAGGTCGCCTCCCACGCGCACGCCGAAGGGCTCGGCTTCCTGGCCGAGGGCCGCGACCACGGCAACACCTTCGACATCCACCGGCTGCTGCACCTCGCCAAGGCACGTGGCCGCCAGGACGAGCTGCTCGACCTTGTCTTCCGCGCCAACTTCGCCGAGGAGCGGTCCGTCTTCGACCCGCTGGTGCTGCTGGATCTGGCGGCGGAGGCCGGACTCGACGCCGACGAGGCGCGAGCGGTACTGGCCGACGACAGCGCGTACGCCGACGAGGTGCGCGGCGACGAGCGCGAGGCGGCCGAGCTGGGGGCGAACAGTGTGCCGTTCTTCGTCTTCGACCGGCGTTACGGGATCTCCGGCGGCCAGCCTGCCGAAGTCTTCACCCAGGCGCTCGAACAGGCCTGGGCGAGCCACGTCGCCGACCGCAGCGCGAGCAACGCATAAGCATTGCTTAGAGGTACGCGCCAAATATACGCAATGGACGGAGAGTTGAGGAGGTAGCAGAGTAGGAGGCATGAAGCCCCTTACTCTCACCGAAGCTGTGAGCGCGGAGTTCGCGCCGGAGACCACTTACCTCAACACCTCCAGCTGCGGGCTGCTGCCCCGGCGTGGCGTCGAGGCCGTCAAGGCCGCGGCCGAGCTCAACGCGACCGGCACCCCCGGCGGCGGGTTCAGCTTCGACGCCGTGGCCGCCGCCCGCGCCTCCTACGGGCGGCTCGTCGGCGTCTCCGCGGAGCGGGTCGCCGTCGGAAGTTCGGTGGCCGTCCATGTCGGGCTGATCGCGGCCTCACTGCCCGCCGGAGGGGAAGTCCTCTGCCCCGAAGGTGACTTCGCCTCGGTGGTCAACCCCTTCGTGGTCCGCGGGGACCTCAAGGTGCGGTACGTTCCGCTGGAGGACCTGGCCGAGTCCGTGCGGCCGGAGACCCGGATGGTCGCCTTCTCCGCGGTGCAGTCCGCCGACGGCCGTGTCGCGGACCTGTCCGCCGTACGGGCCGCTGCCGCCGTTCACGGCGCCCGTACGCTCGTCGACGCGACCCAGGCGGTGGGCTGGACTCCCTTCGACGCGGGCAGCTTCGACTACACCGTCGCCGGCGGCTACAAGTACCTGATGGCGCCGCGCGGCGTGTCGTTCCTCACCGTCGCCGAAGACGCGCAGGAAGCCCTCACGCCGCTCCACGCGGGGTGGATGTCCGGCGAGGACATCTGGGCCAGCACCTACGGTCCCGTCCGGGAACTCGCCCGCAGCGCACGCCGGTTCGACGAGCCGCCGCCCTTCCTGCCGTACGTCGGCGTCGAGCAGTCCCTCGCGTTCCTGGAGGAGGTGGGCATCGAGAACGTGCGGGACCACAACCTCGCGCTCGCCGCGCGCTACCGCGAAGGGCTCGCTTCCCTCGGCCACACCCCGGTGCCCGCCGACTCCGTGGTCGTCGCCACTGCGGGCCTCGCGCACCGGCTCGACGCGCTGACGGCGGCCGACATCGTGGCCTCGGTCCGGGCGGGCAACCTGCGGGCGTCGTTCCATCTCTACAACACCAGCGCCGACGTGGACCGGGTGCTGGACGTGCTCGCGGGCTGAGTGCCGTCGCCGGACGGGCTTGTACGTTCAAGCCCGTCCGGCGATTGAGTACGCCCGGTCGCCTACGCCCAGCCCGCTACTCCTCCGCGTCGCACGCCCCGTCCGCCGCCGTCGTCGCCGCCGCCTCGCGAGCCTGGGGGCAGAGGTTGCCTTCCACGCGGCCCAGTAGTCTCAGCAGTTCCTTGCGCTCGGGTTCGTCGAGGCCCGCCAGCGTGATCTCCTCCAGCTGCCGCCACGCCTGCTCCACCTGCGCCTTCAGGCCGCAGCTCGCCCCGGTCGCCTCGACGAGAGCGGCCCGCCGGTCGGCGGGGTCGGGGGAGCGGCGTACATGGCCCGACTGCTCCAGGCGCTGGAGCATCTTCGTCACCGTCGACGGGTCGAGCCCGACCGCCTTGATCAGCTCCGACTGGCGCACCGGCCCCGCGTCCCACAGGTGCATCATCACGAATTCCTGGCCGGGGTAGAGACCGAGGTCGCGCAGGAGCCTGCCCGCGGCGATGCGGTGGAGCCGCGCCGTCTGGGAGATGGAGTGGCTGACCGGGCCGCCGCTCGCGGTGCTGGGCGGCTCGGGACAGGCGGGGTCGGCCTTCATGGGAACTCCTTGTCGGAACTGTCTGGAACAACTTTACCTTGGTCGGCCAAGTAATGCGCTACAGTGGCTCTCGCCTGATTACTTGGCCGACCACATATCTGCTTCGGAGGCTTCTGCCATGACCACCGCATTCGATTCGTTCGAGCTCTCGGGCACCCAGCTCGCCAACCGCATCGTGATGGCCCCGATGACGCGCAGCCGCGCCGGTGAGGGCGGCGTACCCACCGAGCTCACGGCCGAGTACTACGCCCAGCGGGCCTCCGCCGGTCTGATCGTCACCGAAGGCGTCCAGCCCTCCGTCGTCGGCCAGGGCTACCCGTTCACCCCCGGCCTGCACAGCGCCGAGCAGACCGCGGGCTGGCGCAAGGTCACCGACGCCGTGCACGCCGCCGGCGGCCGGATCTACGCGCAGATCATGCACTCGGGCCGTATCGGCCACCCCGTTCTCCTCCCCGACGGGCTGATCCCGGTCGCCCCGTCCGCCGTCGCCGCCGCCGGGCAGCTCTACACCGCCGAGGGCATGAAGGACTTCGTCACCCCGCGCGAGCTGACCGACGCCGAGATCCGCGAGACCGTCGCCGACTTCGTGGCGGCCGCCCGCAACGCCATCGACGCGGGCTTCGACGGCGTCGAGCTGCACGGCGCCAACGGCTACCTGATCCAGCAGTTCCTCTCCACCAACACCAACCTGCGCACCGACGAGTGGGGTGGCTCCGTCGAGAACCGCATCCGCTTCGCCGTCGAGGTCACCAAGGCCGTCGCCGAGGCCATCGGCGCCGATCGGACCGGCCTGCGGATCTCGCCCGCCAACCCGTACAACGACATCGCCGAGACCGACACCGACGTCGTGTACCCGGCGCTCGTCGAGGCCATAGCCCCGCTCGGCCTCGCGTACCTGCACGCCGTCGAGGTCGCCCCCCAGCGGCGCGAGCTGCTGCTTGAGCTGCGCGCGAAGTTCGCCGGCGCCTTCATCCTCAACCCGGCGACCGAGGGCCCCACGGACCACGGTTCGCTCGGCCTCGTCGAGGAGGGCGTCGCCGACCTCGTCGCGTACGGAGCGCTCTTCCTCGCCAACCCCGACCTGCCGGCCCGGCTGAAGACAGAGGGCCCGTACAACACCCCGGACCCGGCCTCCTTCTTCGGCGGCGACCACAAGGGCTACACCGACTACCCGGCGCTGGCTGCCTGAAGCGCCTGACGGCCTGAAACGCAAGGCGGGCGGGACCGGTTCCACCGAACCGGTCCCGCCCGCCCTGCCGTCGTACGTTCAGCGCCTACGCGCTCACCTCACCGGCGTGAAGTCCCTCGCCCCGATGAATTCCGGCCGCCGTACGGGCGCCGCGAACGGCTCGACAGCCGCGTTCTCCACGCTGTTGAAGACGATGAAGACATTGCTGCGCGCGTACGGCGTGATGTTGTCGCCCGAGCCGTGCATCGCGTTGCAGTCGAACCACGTCGCCGAACCGGCCTTGCCCGTGAAGAGCCTGATGCCGTGCCGGTCCGCCATGCGCGTCAGCGCGGCGTCCGACGGGATACCGGCGTCCTGCATCTGCAGCGAGCGCTTGTAGTTGTCCTCCGGCGTTCTGCCCGCGCAGCCGAGGAACTCCTTGTGCGAGCCGGGCAGGATCATCAGGCCGCCGTTGGTGTCGTAGTTCTCGGTCAGCGCGATCGAGACGGACACGGTCCGCATGTTCGGCAGACCGTCCTCGGCGTGCCACGTCTCGAAGTCCGAGTGCCAGTAGAACCCGGAGGCCCCGAAGCCCGGCTTGACGTTGATCCGCGACTGGTGGACGTACACGTCCGAACCGAGGATCTGCCGGGCCCTGCCGACCACCCGCGGGTCCCGCACCAGCTTCGCGAAGACCTCACTGATGCGGTGCACCTCGAAGACCGAACGTACGTCCCTCGACTTGGGCTCGATGATCGAGCGTTCGTCCGCCCGCACACCGGGGTCGCTGACCAGCCGGTCCAGCTCGGCCCGGTAGAGCGACACCTCGTCCGGGGCGATGAGCTGGTCGATGGCGAGGAAACCGTCCCGCTCGAAGCCCATGAGGTCGTCGGCCTCGATGGGGCCCGGCGCGCCCGGCGCGGACCAGACGACCGGGTCCTGGCGGGGGGTGGCCACCTCGGCGGCGCCGCGCGTCGGGTAGAGGTCGGCGCGTGGGGTCTCGGTGCGTGGGGTGAGTACGTCGGTCATGGTTCAGACCTCCTCGGTCAGCAGCGGGTAGACACCGTTCTCGTCGTGGTCCTCCCGTCCGGTGACGGGAGGGTTGAAGACGCATACGCAGCGGAAGTCGGTCTTGGGGCGCATGGTGTGGCGCTCGTGGCCGTCCAGCAGGTACATCGTGCCCGGCGAAATCCAGTGCTTCTCGCCGGTCTCGTCATTGGTGAGCTCGGCCTCGCCCTCAGTGCACAGGACGGCCTCGATGTGGTTCGCGTACCACATCGACGTCTCCGTACCCGCGTACAGCACGGTTTCGTGGAGCGAGAAGCCGACCTTCTCCTTGGCGAGCACGATGCGCTTGCTCTCCCAGGTCCCGGAGGCGGCCTTCACATGGCGGTCGGTGCCCTCAATGTCCTTGAACGATCGGACGATCACGTTGAGTCGAGCCCTTCTGTGTTACTGCGGTGCTGCGTTGAGCAGTCGTGGGTCAGGCGGTCTCGCGGACGGAGCGGGCCAGGATGCGCAGGCCCTCGTCCAGTTCCTCGGGGGAGATGGTGAGCGCCGGCAGGAGCTTCACGACCTCGCTCTGCGGACCCGAGGTCTCCAGCAGCATGCCCAGTTCGAAGGCGCGGCGGCAGACCGCCGTGGCGCGTGCCTTGTCGGTGAACTCCATGCCCCAGACCAGGCCGCGGCCCCGGAAGCTGACGCCGGCGCCGTCGTTCTCGTCGGCGATGGCCAGCAGCGCCCGCTCGACCTGCTCGCCGCGCGCCAGCGTCTGCTTCTCCATCTGGCCGTCGGCCCAGTAGGTGTTGAGCGTGGCGGTGGCGGTGACGAACGCGGGGTTGTTGCCGCGGAAGGTGCCGTTGTGCTCGCCCGGCTCCCAGACGTCCAGCTCGGGCTTGAACAGGCAGAGCGACATGGGCATGCCGTAACCGCTGATGGACTTCGACAGGGTGACGATGTCCGGCGTGATGCCGGCCTCCTCGAAGGAGAAGAAGCCGCCGGTACGGCCGCAGCCCATCTGGATGTCGTCGACGATCAGCAGCATGTCCTGGCGGTGGCACAGGTCCTGCAGCGCGCGCAGCCACTCGGCGCGGGCGACGTTGATGCCGCCCTCGCCCTGCACCGTCTCGACGATCACCGCGGCGGGCTTGTTGAGGCCGGAGCCCTGGTCGTCGAGCAGTCGCTCGAACCACAGGAAGTCCTCGACCGTGCCGTCGAAGTAGTTGTCGAACGGCATCGGCGTGCCGTGTACGAGCGGTATGCCCGCGCCGGCCCGCTTGAAGGCGTTGCCGGTGACGGCGAGCGACCCCAGCGACATGCCGTGGAAGGCGTTGGTGAAGGACACGACCGACTCGCGGCCCTTGACCTTACGGGCCAGCTTCAGGGCGGCCTCGACGGCGTTGGTGCCGGTCGGGCCCGGGAACATCACCTTGTACGGCAGGTCGCGCGGCCGCAGGATCACGTTCTCGAACGTCTCCAGGAAGGCGCGCTTGGCGGTCGTCGCCATGTCCAGGCCGTGGGTGATGCCGTCGCGCTCGATGTAGTCGATCAGCGCGCGTTTCAGCACCGGGTTGTTGTGGCCGTAGTTAAGTGACCCGGCGCCGGCGAAGAAGTCGAGGTACGTGTGGCCGTCCTCGTCGTGGAGGTGGCTGCCCTGCGCGCGGTCGAACACGGCCGGCCAGCTGCGGCAGTAGCTGCGTACCTCGGATTCCAGGGTCTCGAAGACGCTCAGGGCGGGAGGAGTGATGGTCACAGCGGTCTCCTGGGAGAGGGGGGAAGAAGTATGGGGGGAGGGCGGGGGCGCGTCAGGAAGCGATCGGGCCGATGCGGTACAGCACCTCGGGCAGGTGGGTTCCCTCGGGGAAGAGCCCTCCGTCGAAGAGGACTTCGCGCTCCAGGGGCACTCCCCGGCGCTCGGCGTACGAGGTGAACAACCGGTCGGAGGCGGTGTTGTCCGGCGTCACGGTCGTCTCGATCGTCTTCACTCCCTGCCGGGCGGTGACCTTCTCGGTCAGCGCCTCCAGGAGGGTGCCGGCCAGCCCGCGGCCGCGGTGGCCGTGGTCGACGGCGACCTGCCAGACGACGAGCGTGTCGGGGCGCTCGGGACGTACATAGCCCGTGATGAACGCGATCGGCTCACCCCCTGGGCTGTCTCTGGCCACGACGGAGGTCGCTGCGAAGTCGCGGCACCACAGCAGATAGCTGTACGAGGAGTTGAGGTCCAGGGCCTTGGAGTCGCGGGCAATGCGCCAGATCGCGGCTCCGTCCTCCACTCGCGGAGCTTCGATCTGCAGGAATTCGCTTCGGGCACGTGCAAGGTCTGCTTGTGCGGCGGTCATGCGGATGAAATTTACCGAGCAAATTCAAAAAGTGCATCGTCGGAAGGGGTTGGGTGAGAGCCCTTCGTGTGTTATCGCGCGGGGGCGCGCTTCGCGCGAGCAGACTGCAAATGCGGGTGATTTGACCGTAAATATCCGGGCAAATCGCACTGATTGTGGGGTCCGTCACACGTTCGAAACGGCCTCGATCTCTCGTTGAAATCTTGGCGTTTAGGGTCGGGGAAACGGGGCAGAAGAAAACGGGAAGCTGCGCTGATAAAGCAGCTTCCCGTTTTCCGTTAATTCCCTGAATTCAAGGAACCTATTAGCTGGGCCAGGTTTCCGCCACGGCCTTTCGGGCAGCTTCGGTGTCGACTCCCCGCACGCCCGATTCGCTCAGTGCCGCGCCCAGTGCGGTGAGTGACGACTGGACCACATCCCGCATGGCATCGACACCGTAGTGATTGACCCGGATCATCTCCTTCGCCAGCGCCCCGCCGCCCGCGATCAGCGGCAGCGACGGGTCGGCGGCCAGCGCCTTCGCGACGATCTCCGACGCGTCCACCCCGGCGGGCGTGCGCAGCGTCGTGGCGACCGGCGCGGCGTCCCGCGCCGCGTGGACGTACGGCTCCAGGTCCCCGCCCAGCGCGACCGCGCCCGCGCGGGTGGCCGTGGCGGCGGCGAGGTGCCTGGCCTCCACAGCGGCGAGCCCTTCCGCCTCGATACGCTCCAGACACGCCTCCAGCGCCAGCATCTCCAGTTGCGCGGGCGCGTGCGGCAGCGCCTTGCGGCCGCCGTCGATCCACCGCTCCTTCCAGTCCAGGAGGGAGAGGTACGAGCGGCGCGGGGCTGCGGGGTTCGCGGCGATCCGCTCCCAGGCACGGGTGCTGACCGACACCGCGGAGACCCCGGCCGGCCCGCCCATCGCCTTCTGTGCCCCGATCACGCACAGGTCCGCGCCCCACGCGTCGGGCAGCAGCGGCTCGGCGCCCACCGAAGCGACCGCGTCGAGCATGAAGAGGGCGCCGTGGGCCCGTACGACCTCACCGATCTCGGCCACCGGGTTGGTGTTTCCGGTCGCCGCCT
The DNA here is from genome assembly GCF_040611155.1 of Streptomyces sp. NPDC002994. Taxonomy (NCBI): domain Bacteria; kingdom Bacillati; phylum Actinomycetota; class Actinomycetes; order Kitasatosporales; family Streptomycetaceae; genus Streptomyces; species Streptomyces sp. NPDC002994. The sequence goes on along the minus strand of NZ_JBEXNQ010000023.1, from coordinate 92,010 downwards.
CCGCGTGCACCAGCGAGACGAAGTCGATCTCCGGGTGTTCGTCGAGCGCCTGCCCGATCTGCTCGGCGGAGACCGCCGTGTGGAAGGGGACGGTCAGGTCGAAGACGGCCGCGCCGCAGTCGCGCAGCCAGTTGCCGAAGGTCTGTCCGTACGGCCCGGTCACCACGTTCAGTGCGGCCGAGCCGGGGCGGGCGCCGCCGCGGATGCAGCCTTCGAGGGGAAGCAGCGCCTCGCCCTGCATGATGACCACGTCCTGCTCGGTGGAGAGCAGCGCGGCGACCCGGCGTTCGATGGCCGCGAAGTGCGCGGCGGTCAGCGGGGCCAGGTCCAGAAGCGGATGTGTCACGGCGGAGCTCTCTTCGGATCTTCGAAACGGTGGATCAGCGGTGCTGCCTCACGCGGATGAGCGTAGTCGCCCCCTCGTAGAGTGCTCTGTATGAGTGAGCGCATGGTGCTGCGGGTGAAGGGGCGGGTGCTCGCGGGGCCCGACGACGTACGGGACGAGCTGTGGGCCGTGGACGGCAGGGTCACGTACGAACGGCCCGCGGACGTACGCGATGAGCAGGTCGTCCACGGCTGGGCGCTGCCCGGCCTGGTCGACGCGCACTGCCACGTCGGACTCGACCGGCACGGCCCCGTCGACGAGGCCACCAGCGAGAAGCAGGCGCTGACCGACCGGGAGGCGGGCACGCTGCTGATCCGCGACGCGGGGTCGCCGTCCGACACCCGCTGGATCGACGACCGCGACGACCTCCCGAAAATCATCAGGGCGGGGCGGCACATCGCCCGGACCCGCCGCTACATCCGTAATTACGCCCACGAGATCGAGCCGGGCGACCTGGTCGCGTACGTCGCCCGCGAGGCGCGGCGCGGCGACGGCTGGGTCAAGCTCGTCGGGGACTGGCTCGACCGGGAGACCGGGGACCTGGGTGCGTGCTGGCCGCGCGGCGAGGTCGAGGCGGCGATCGCGGAGGCGCACCGGCTCGGCGCCCGCGTCACCGCGCACTGCTTCGCCGAGGACTCGCTGCGTGACCTCGTCGAGGCGGGCATCGACTGCATCGAGCACGCCACCGGCCTCACGGAGGACACGATCCCGCTCTTCGCCGAGCGCGGCGTCGCGATCGTCCCGACCCTGGTCAACATCGCGACGTTCCCGCACCTCGCGGACGGCGGCGAGGCGAAGTTCCCCCGCTGGTCGACGCACATGCGGGAGCTGCACGCGCGCCGGTACGACACGGTCCGCGCGGCGTACGACGCGGGCATCCCGGTCTTCGTCGGCACGGACGCGGGCGGCTCGCTGGCCCACGGACTGGTGGCGGCCGAGGTCGCGGAGCTGGTGAAGGCGGGCATCCCCGCGATCGAGGCCCTGTCGGCGACGGCGTGGGGAGCGCGGAAGTGGCTCGGGCGGCCGGTGCTGGAGGAGGGCGCGCCCGCCGACCTGGTGGTGTACGAAGAGGATCCGCGCGCGGATGTGCGCGTACTGGCGGCCCCGCAGCGGATCATCCTGAACGGCCGGATCGTCGGCTGACGGCCAGGGATTCGAATGCCGGATCGGAAACCCCACTTTGGGGTGAACTCACGTCACGTCGCTGACCGTTCACTCTAAGTGCGTAAGTATTCCTGTGTCTCAGCCGCCCCGGCGCTCACGTGTCCCCGTGGAGTGCGCCGGGCGGCGCCGTGTCACTTGTGGGGGTTCCACCGCCTTGAACAGCACCTTCTTCAGCATGCCCGCACGCCGGTCCGCAGCCGCCGCGGCTGCCTTCGCCCTGACCGCGGGCCCCGCTGCCGCGCTGCTCGTCGCCGCTCCGGCGGCGCACGCCACCGGGGGCGGCGGCGAGGGCCGGGCGAGCGCCGTCGTACTCCGTACCGGTCTCGACATCTCGCTGCTCAACAAGTCCGTCAACGTGCCGCTCACGGCCGCGCTCAACGAGGTGAACGCCCCGGTGAAGGCCCCGGCGAGCGCCGAAAAGACCGCACTGACGGTCCAGTTGGGCGGCGTGGAGCAGGGCAAGCCGGTCAGCGTGCTGCGCGCCGACGTGGCCACGGCGAAGGCGACGGCCGACGCGCACAAGGCCGAGGGCCACGTCAACCTCGCGCACGCCAGGGTCCATGTGCCGGGGCTGCCGCTGCTCTCGCTCATCGAGGTGGAGAAGGTCACGTCGAAGGCGCTGTGCGAGGCGGGGAAGCAGCCGGTGGCCGAGTCGAACGTGCTGGGTGCGGTGACCGTGCTGGGCAAGAAGGTCACCTTGTCGGCGGGCGGGCCGACTCGGGTGGACGTGCCCGCGGTGGGCGTGGTGACGCTGGATCTGTCGAAGACGCACACCACATCACGTACGGCGGCGGCCACGGCCCTCGAGCTCAAGGTGTCGGTGAACCCGCTCAAGCTGAACGTCGCCGAGGTCAACGGCACGGTGACGCTCGCGGGCGCGACGTGCGAGTCGCCGAAGGCGCCGGCAGTGCAGGATGAGCCGAAGGCCCCCTCGGCGCCGGAGCCGGAGCCGGACGTAAAGCCGCAGACACCGGCGGAGGGGAACCTCGCGGAAACGGGCGGCAGTTCGACGACCCCGTACCTCGCGGGCGGAGCGGCGCTGTTGCTGGCGGCGGGCGGCGGAGCGCTGGCGGTGGCGAGGAGCCGGCGATCCCGTAACGGGGCCTGACACGGAGGCGGGGCCTGGCGCGCCCCGCAGGCACTGACGCCGGCGTCAGCGTCCCACCAGCGTCAGTGCCTGGTCCAGGGCCTGGAGGAAGCGGCCTGTCGTGGACCGGTCGCGTACGGCCAGGCGGAGCCACTGCGGGCCCAGGCCCGGGAACGTGTCCCCCCGCCGCACCGCGAAGCCCAGGCTCCGCAGGCGTTCCCGTACCTCGTCGGCCCGTTCCATCCGTACGAGTACGAAAGGACCCTCGGCCGCCTCAACCGCCACCACCTCGTCGAACTCCGCCAGGCCGGCCAGCAGATGCGCCCGGTCAGCGGCCACCCGCCGCGCCGCCCGCGTCGCCTCCGCGAGCGCCGCCGGACCGACGCACGCCTCGGCGGCCGTCAGCGCCGGCGTCGACACCGGCCACAGCGGCTGCGCCCGCTCCAGGGCGGAGATTGTCTCCGGGTCGGCCAGGACGTAACCGATGCGCAGGCCCGCCAGACCCCAGGTCTTCGTCAGGCTGCGGAGCACGACCAGGCCCGGTACGTCCGTACGCCCCGCCAGCGCCTCCGGCTCGCCCGGCACCGCGTCCATGAACGCCTCGTCGACCACCAGCGTCCGCCCGGGGCGGGCGAGGCGGGCGACGGTGTCCGCCGGGTGCAGGACCGACGTGGGGTTGGTCGGGTTGCCGATCATCACCAGGTCCGCGTCCTCGGGGACATCCACCGGCGCGAGCCGGAAGCCGTCCTCCTCGCGCAGCAGGACGCGGCCGACCTCGTGGCCCGCGTCCCGCAGCGCCGCCTCCGGCTCCGTGAACTGTGGGTGTACGACGACGGGCCGGCGCACCGCCAGAGCCCGCGCGAGCAGCACGAAAGCCTCCGCCGCGCCCGCCGTCAGCAGTACCCGCTCCACCGGCAGCCCGTGCCGCTCCGCGACCGCCGCGCGCGCGGCCCGCCCGTCCGGGTAGGCCGCGAGCGAGTCCAGGGACGCGGCGATGCGGGCCTTGAGCCAGGCCGGGGGAGCGTCCGCCCGTACATTGACCGCGAGATCGGTGAGATCACCCTCCCGCACCTCGGCGTCCCCGTGGTGGCGCAGGTCATGAGCGGCGGCGGCCCCGGCGCCGGTGTCAGTGGGCGTGTGCATGGCTGCCTGGGTGGTGGTGATGGTGGTGGCCGTCGTCATCGGGGTGGAAGTGCGGCTGCTGCGGCGCCCCCACCTTGTCCTCGAAGCCGGGCAGGGCGATCCGGTAGACGCAGGAGTCGCAGTTCATGCGCAGGTCACCCTTCACTGCCTCCCGGTAGCGCTCCATCACGAGGTCCATCAACTCCTCGGTGGGGCCGATCACATCGGCCGACCGCACCCCGGTCTCCGGGTGCGCACCGGCCCAGTCCTGCGTCTGCTGCCGCACCCGGTCCGGCAGGATCCCGGTGAAGAGGAAGTACGGCAGAACCACGATGTGCTTCGCCCCCAGCTTCGTGCAGCGGTCGAGTCCGCTCGGCACGTCCGGCGCGGCGAGCGACACGAATGCGGTTTCCACACCCGCATACCCACGTCCCTCCCAGAACAGTCGTGCCGCCTTGTGCACCTCGGCGTTGGCGTCCGGATCGGTCGAGCCGCGCCCCACCAGCAACACGGTCACCTCGGACCGGTCCAGGTCGCCGAGCACCTCGTCGACCCGCCGCTCCAGCACCGCCAGCAGGCCCGGGTGCGGGCCGAGCGGACGGCCGTAGGTGTACGAGATGCCGGGGTGGCGCTCCTTCTCGCGCGTGAGCGCCGCCGGTATGTCGCCCTTGGCGTGACCGGCGGAGACGAGCATCAGGGGAACGGCCGCGAAGCGCGAGACACCCCGCTCGACCAACGAGGTCACCGCGTCGCCGAGCGGCGGCGGGGACAGTTCGATGAAGCCTCCCGCGACGGGCAGTTCGGGGTGACGCCTGCCCAGTTCCTCGACGAAGTCGCGGAACGCGCCGGCGCCGGCTTCGTCCCGGGTGCCGTGTCCGGCGATGAGCAGTGCGGGGGGCGCGGTGGTCACGCGTTCTCCTTGGTGAGGGGGGTGGAGGTGGTGCTGGTGAGAGGGGTGTAGAGGAGGGCGTTCAGCGCCGCCGCCGCGACCGCCGAACCGCCCTTCTCCGAGACGTTGCTGACAGCCGGCAGCCCGCTCTCGCGCAGCGCCGCCTTGGATTCGGCCGCTCCGACGAAGCCGACCGGCAGGCCGATGACGAGCGCGGGTTCGGCGTTCAGGATCAGCAGCTCCTCCAGCGCGGTGGGCGCGCAGCCGATCACCCACACGGCGCCGGGCCCCACCTGCTCGTACGCCAGCCTGATCGCGTGTGCGCTGCGGGTCAGTTCCGGCCCCGCCACGGCCTCCTTCAGCCGGCACACGGTCTCGCGCCGGGTGATGCCCGCCGCGACCATCTCCACGTCCACGACGACCGGCGCACCCGCGTGCAGTGCGGCGTGCGCGGCTTCGAGCGTGCGCTCGTCGCAGACCAGGTCGGTGGCGTACTCCAGATCCGCCGCGGAGTGGATGACCCGCTCCACGACGGCCCGCGTCAGCGGCGCGAAGTGCGACGTGTCGAGGCGGGAGCGCAGGCGCCGGAAGGATTCCTGCTCGATGGGATGCACAACCCTGTCAGTGGTCATTACGAACCCTCCGTCTGCTGCCAGCGGTAGCCGCGCGGCGTCACCATGCGGCCGGCGATCTCGCGGGCGGCGGTGTTGCCGACGACCACGACGGTCATCATGTCGACGGTCGCCGGGTCGAGCGCGGCGATCGTGGTGAGGCGGCTTGTTCCGTCCGGTCGCGAGGCGTTGCGTACGACACCGACCGGCGTCGTCGGCTCGCGATGCTCCGCGAGGATCGACAGCGCCTTGGGGAGCTGCCAGTCGCGGCCCCGGCTGCGGGGGTTGTAGAACGTCACGACGATGTCGGCCTCCGCCGCCGCCCGTACGCGCCGCTCGATGACCTCCCACGGCGTGTGCAGGTCGGAGAGGCTGATCGAGACGTGGTCGTGGCCGAGCGGCGCGCCCAGGATCGCGGCGGCGGCGAGCGCGGCCGTCACCCCTGGTACGCCGACGACGTCGATGTCGTCGCTCGCCTCGGCCAGCGCGGGCGACGCCATGGCGTACACGCCCGCGTCACCCGACCCGATCAGCGCGACCGCGTGCCCGGCGCGGGCCTCGGCGACGGCCGTACGGGCCCGCTCCTCCTCGGCGCCGAGCCCCGACTCCAGGACGCGCGTCCCCGGCCGCAGCAGGTCCCGGATCTGGTCGACGTACTGGTCGAGCCCGACGAGCACCGAGGCGCGGCGGATCTCGTCCCGGGCGCGCGGCGTCAGCAGATCGCGTGCGCCGGGCCCGAGTCCGACGACCGCGAGCCGGCCGCGCGGCTCCTTGCGTACGACGGCGCAGGTGGCCATCGCCGCACGCCCCTCGGGCGTGGACTTCCGCTTGGGCACGAGGAGTTCACCCCCGCCGACGAGCGCGGCGGCCTCCGCGACGGACGGCGTGCCGACGGCGGCGAGCGGAGCCCCCGAGGGGTTCGGTACGTCGATACGGGCCAACTCATCGGCGGCGTACGTCCGCAGAGGCACGCCCAGCCGAGCGGCCGCTTCCACGATCCCGGCCTCTTCGGCCTTGGCGTCGACGGTCGCGAGCGCGGCGACGGACCGCATGGAAAGCCCGGCGCCCGCCAGCGTCTCCTCCACGAGCCCGAACACCTCGTCGGCGGACGCGCCCTTGCTGGCGCCCACGCCGACGACGAGCGACGGCGGTCGCAGGACGACCTCCCTCTCGCCGATGTCGACGACGCGGTCGGTGACGCGCACCACGGCGGGCGGCGGCGCGTCCTGCGGCGCCGCGTCCTTCGCCGACCCGGCGGCGGCCGAGGCCGCCTCGGCGAGGACACCGGCCGCAACAGTCGCGGCCATGGCACCCGGGAGCCCGCCGACGGGCACGGCAGCGGCCGCAGCCGCCTCGGCCATGCCGGGGGCGGTCCCTGCGTCACCGTCCCCGCCGACCTGCTCTGCGCCGCTCGCGCCTCCCGGACGACTGTCGCCCGCACCCGGCGCCTGGCCATCGATCGGTCCCGACGCTCGGCTGCCGCCCGCACGCACCGCTCGTCCACCACCAGCACCCGACGCCTGCTCGCCGCCCGCGCCTGCCGTCCCGTCGTCACCCGACCCCGCGGCTCGACCCCCACCCGTAATGGACGCCTGCTCGCCGCCCGTACCCGGCGTCCGGCCGTCGTCCGTACCGGGCGCCTGGGCGTTGCCCGCACCCGGCGTCCGGGCGTCGTCCGTACCGGGCGTCTGGGCGTTGCCCGCACCCGGCGTCCGACTGCCGTCCGTACCGGGCGTCCGGGCGTGGCCCGCAACCGGCGCCCCGCCGTCGCCCGAAGTCGCGCTCGCCGACGACGCCGCGTCCGGCGCCGTTACATTCGCCGGCAGCGGCGGCAGCGGCCACACCGTGTCCGCCTCCAGCGTGACCGGGGCGCCGTCCAGGATCGCCCGGGTCACCGCCGCCGTCGCGCCCTCGACGGGCCAGCCAAGGGTGTCCAGGCCGGGGATGTCCGTGGCGTCCGTCGCCGTCGTGATCACCGGGGCGCAGCCCAGGACGCCCGACACCGCGAGCGCGAGCTCGTTCGCGCCGCCGCCATGGCCGCCGATGAGCGACACCGCGTGGCGCTGCACCTCGTCGACGCACACCACACCCGGGTCGGACGCCTTGTCCGCGAGGAGCGGGGCCACCAGCCGTACGACCGCGCCCGTCGCGAGGAAGCACACCAACTGCTCGCATTCCGCGAAGGCGCGCCGGACGGCCTCCCGCACCGGGCCGTCGTACACCTGCGTACGCCCGGGCCAGGCCGCGGCCAGCCGGTCGCGGGCCACGGCGCCTGCCGCCGTGGCGGAGATGAGGCCGATCACTGAACTGCTCCTTCAATTGCCGGATCTGGATCTCGATCCGGGTCTGGATCCGCGGGGCGATGTCCCCACAGCAGAAAGACAGGGTTGGCGGCCGCCAGCCGGGTCACGTCCCCGGGCAGCGGCGCGAGCCGCGACGACTGCAGCAGTACGCCCTCGGGTTCGAACCCGGCGGACGCAAGGGCCGCCCGTACCGCCGGCACCCGGTCCAGCGCCGCCAGCGCCACCACGACCGTGCGCCGCGCACTGCGCGCGCACGCCGCGACGATGGCGGGCAGTTCGCGCCCGCCGCCACCGACGAACACCGCGTCGGGCTCGGGCAGTTGGGACAGGACCGTCGGCGCCGCGCCGTGCACGGTCTGTACGTCGACCCCGTGCGCGGCGGCGTTCGCCCGGATACGTTCCACGCCGTCGCAGGTCTTCTCCACCGCGATCGCCGCCGCCCCCAGCCGCACGCACTCCACGGCCATGGACCCCGACCCCGCCCCGATGTCCCACACCAGGTCACCCAGGCGCGGGCCGAGCCTGGCGAGCGCCAGCGCCCGTACCTCGAACTTCGTGATCATCGAGTCGCGGTGCTCGAACGCCGCCTCGGGCAGCGCCCATTGAGTGGGCCCGACGCCCCGCCCCGCGACCGTCCGCTGCACCGGCGCGAGCGCCCGCGACTCGTCCAGGCACACGACGACGCTGACCGCCGCCGGCCAGTCGCGCGCCGCCGCCTCGGTGGGGGAGAGGTGCTCGACGCTCTCACCGCCCGCCGGATCGCCGAGCGCGGACGCCACGACGAGGGTGCGTTCGATGCCGGTACGGGCCAGCGCGGCGCCCAGTTCGGCGGGCCCGGCGCCGGGCCCGGTCAGGACGGCCGTCTTCGGGTGCGCCCGGCACACGTTCACGGCGGTACGCAGCGCCCGCCCGTGCGCGCTGACGACGACCGCGTCGTCCCACGGCAGCCCGAGCCGCGCGAAGGCGACCGCGACGGAGGGCGCCCCGGGGCGTACGTCGAGAGCATCCGCACCGAACCGCTCCGCCAGCGCCCGTACGATCCCGAAGAACCCGGGGTCGCCCGAGGCCAGCACCACAACCCCCGCATCCGCGCTGTCCGCCCGCTTGGCCAGGTGCTCCGCCACCGCGTCCAGCGCGGGCGCGAGCGGCCCGAGCACCACCCGGGCCACCCCGTCGGGGAGCCCGGCGGCGTCCAGATGCCGCCGCCCGCCGACGACAAGCCCGGCGGCGTCGAGCGCCGCGCGGGCGTCAGGGGAGAGCGGGGCGCCCGTCCCCGTACCGACAACAGTGATCACGACCCTGACTTCTCCGACTTCTCCGCCCGCAGCGCGGCCCGCGCGGCGCGGTCGGCCCGCCGGAAGCCGTGGAAGTGACCGGGGTGGTAGAGGTGCGAGCGCGTACCGGAGGCGGAGAGCGCGGGCCCGACCAGGAAGAGCGTGTGCTTCCAGAGCTTGTGCTCCTTGACCGTCTCCTCCAGCGTCGCGATGGTGCACCGCAGCACCAACTCCTCCGGCCAGGTGACCTGGTACGCGATGACGACCGGCGTGTCCGTCGGGTAGCCGCCCTCCAGCAGCTCCGCCGTCAGCTGCCCGGACCGGGCCGCCGACAGGAAGACGGCCATCGTCGTGCCGTGCCGCGCGAACTCCCGCACTTCCTCGCCGGGCGGCATCGGCGTCTTGCCGCCGCCGAGCCGGGTCAGGATCACGGACTGCGCGACCTCGGGAATCGTCAGCTCGCGCTGCGCGATCGCGGCAACGGCGGAGAACGAAGAGACCCCCGGCACGATCTCGACCTCCAGGCCCAGCTCGTCGCACCGGTCGACCTGCTCCTGCGTGCCGCCCCACAGCGCGGGATCGCCCGAGTGCACGCGGGCCACCTTCAACCCGTCCCGCACTGCCCGCTCGTACACCGCCACCACGTCCTCCAGGGACATCGCGGCGGAGTCGAGGATCTCGGCGCCCTCACGCGCGTGCTCAAGGATTTCTGCCTGTACGAGGCTCGCCGCCCAGATCACGACATCCGCGTCGGCGATGGCGCGCGCGGCACGGAAGGTCAGCAGGTCGGCGGCGCCGGGGCCGGCGCCCACGAAGGTCACTTTGCCGGTGGGGGCATCGGCCATGAGTGGGGTTCCTCTCGGGATTCAACGGTCAATCGACTTGAAACTGATCTTGGATGTGCGCGGCAGGGGGTCAATCGACTAGCAAGAGCACATGGCGGTCTTCGTCGCGCTCGGCGCGTTCCTCATGACGCTTTTCGGTGGCTGGGTGGCGCTGCGCGTCACCGACCGCCGCCACCTGGTGCTGGGCCTGGCCGGCGGACTGATGCTGGGCGTCGTCGGCCTGGACCTGCTGCCGGAGGCACTGGAGGCCGCGGGCGGCGAAGTGTTCGGCGTACCGCAGGCACTTCTGCTCTTCGTCGGCGGCTTCCTGGTGGCCCACCTGGTGGAGCGCCTGCTCGCCGGACGCCAGGCGGCGCACGGCGCTGCGAGCGCGGAACGCGTCCCGCAGGTGGGGCTGACGGCGGCGGGCGCGATGGTCGGCCACAGCCTGATGGACGGCATCGCGATCGGCGCGGCCTTCCAGGTCGGCGAGGGCATGGGCACGACTGTCGCGCTCGCCGTCGTCACCCACGACTTCGCCGACGGATTCAACACGTACACGCTCACGAGCGTGTACGGGAACGCGCGCCGAAAGGCCGTGGCGATGCTGGTCGCGGACGCGCTGGCCCCGGTGGCGGGCGCGGCCTCCACTCTCCTGTTCACCCTTCCTGAGGAACTTCTCGGCACCTACCTGGGCTTCTTCGGCGGCGCGCTGCTCTACCTCGCGGCCGCCGAAATCCTGCCCGAGGCCCACCACGAACACCCCGCCCGCTCCACGCTGCTGTGCACGGTCACGGGAGTGGCCTTCATCTGGCTGGTGGTGGGCATCGCGCACTGAGCGGCTCACAACTTGCCCCCGCGACCGCCGTCGCGCCGCGCGGGAGCGATGAGCGTGGAGAGGTACGGCAGCGACACGCCCTCCTCCTCCAGCTCAGCGGCGGGCCGAATCGATTCCTCGGGCAGCCCGAGCGCCGACCCCCACACCGCGTCCTCGGTACGCCCCGTCTCGCGCAGCGCGGTCGCCACCTCGCCCGCCAGCCGCCCGAACTTGTACGCCACGACGGTCCCGGGGCCCTCCAGGGCCTCCTTGAGCACAGCGGCCCCGGCGGTCACGGGCACGAGCGTGAGCGGCTCGGTCCCTTCCGTCAGTACGGCCCCGCTGCGGGCGGCCAGATCCTGCATGGCGGTGATCCCCGGCACGGTCACCACGTCGGTCCCCGGCACCAGCTCCGTGATCGTCTGCGCGAGATAGGTAAACGTCGAGTAGACGTTGGGATCACCGATCGTCGCGAACGCCACCGACCCGCGCTCCCGCAGCAGTTCGGCGACCCGCGCCCCGGCCGCGTCCCAGGCGGCTTCGCGCCGCGCCCGGTCCTCACGCTCGTTGAGCGCGAAGACGACCCGTACGACCTTTGCCGCGTCGACGTAATGCAGGACGGTCGCCTCGGCGCGCCCGCGCTCGCCACTGTCCATCACGGGAACGACCACAACGGCGGCGTCCCGCAGGGCATTGACGCCCTTCACGGTCACCAGCTCAGGATCCCCGGGCCCGACGCCGACACCGGTCAGTTTTGTGATCATGCCGCTCGTCCCGCTCATCCCGCACACCTCTCGACAAATCTCATGGCCATGCCTGGCTCGGCAGCCCAGTGGGTATGCAGATAACTCGCATGCACACCCTGTTGTACGAACCCTTCGACCCGCCGCTCCGGCAGATGCATCCCCCACGCGGGAGCCGCACCCGCCCCGGGCTCGATCACCGTCCGGTGAAACTCGTGCCCGCGCAGCCGGGTCCCGACGGCGGCAAGCGAACTCATCGACACCGCAACGGCTTCGCGATACCCGAGCGTCAGCCGCTCCGACATCCGGGCCTCGGCGTCGAGCACCCCGCACATGGGCTGCCCGTCGAGTGACCGCGAGAGATAGAGCAGCCCGGCACACTCGGCGGCAACGGGCGCCCCGGACAACGCGAGCTCGGCAACGGCCTTGCGCAACGGCTCATTACCGGAAAGCTCCGGTGCGTACACCTCAGGGAACCCACCACCGATGACGAGCCCACGGGTCCCCTCGGGCAGCCCTTCGTCCCGGAGCGGATCGAACGGCACGACGTCGGCACCGGCGGCGACGAGCAACTCGGAGTGCTCGGCGTACGAGAACGTAAACGCGGCCCCAGAAGCGACAGCCACCACTGGCCTACCCAGCCCGTCCGGCGTTTGAGGACCGGCAGGCTCGCCGCAGGCGACCGCCCGCACCGGATCCCACGCCCCCACGCCAAGCTCCGGCGCACTCCGAGCAAGAGCGAGCACCGCCTCCAGATCACACCCCACCCGCACCTGCTCAGCCAACGCCGCCACCGCGTCAACCGCCTCGCCCCGCCGCTCGGCGACCGGCACAAGCCCCAAGTGCCGAGAAGGCGTCCGCACCTGCCGCTCCCGCCGCAACGCCCCCAACACCGGCACCCCAGACGCATCCAGCGCCTCCCGCAGCAACTCCTCGTGCCGCGCGGACCCCACCTTGTTCAGAATCACGCCCCCGATCCGCACCTCCGGATCCCAGGACGCGAACCCATGCACCAAAGCCGCCACGGACCGCGACTGCGAAGACGCATCCACCACCAACAGAACCGGCGCCCGCAGCAGCTTCGCCACCTGCGCCGTAGAGGCTAGCTCCCCCTGCCCGGAAGCTCCGTCGTACATCCCCATCACGCCCTCGACGACGGCGAGGTCACACCCGGCCGCCCCGTGCGCGAACAGCGGCGCGATCAACTCCGGACCGCACAAATACGCATCCAGATTCCGCCCAGCCCGCCCGGTGGCCAGCGAGTGATACCCGGGATCGATGTAATCCGGCCCCACCTTGTGCGGCGAAACAGCGAGCCCGGCCGCCGTGAAGGCAGCCATCAGCCCGGTCGCGACGGTGGTCTTCCCACTCCCCGACGACGGCGCGGCAATGACGACACGTGCTACCACTCGATGCCCCGTTGCCCCTTCTGACCCGCGTCCATCGGATGCTTGATCTTGGACATCTCAGTCACCAGGTCAGCAACCTCAACCAACTTCTCCGGAGCGTTACGCCCAGTAATCACCACATGCTGAGTCCCCGGCCGGTCCCGAAGCACCTGCACGACCTCATCGACATCCACCCACCCCCAGTGCATGGGATAGGCAAACTCGTCCAGCACGTAGAGCTTGTACGTCTCGGCGGCCAGATCCCGCTTGACCTGCTCCCACCCCTCGCGCGCCGCCGCCTCGTTGTCGAGCTGAGCGTCGCGCTGCACCCAGGACCAGCCCTCGCCCATCTTGTGCCAGGCGACCGAACCGCCCTCGCCGCTGGCGCCCAGCACCTTCAGCGCGTTCTCCTCGCCGACCTTCCACTTCGCCGACTTGACGAACTGGAACACCCCAATCGGCCACCCCTGATTCCAGGCCCGCAGCGCGAGCCCGAAGGCCGCGGTCGACTTGCCCTTCCCGATCCCCGTATGCACCACAACAAGCGGCCGGTTGCGCCGCTGGCGCGTGGTGAGACCGTCCTCCGGTACGACGCTCGGCTGTCCCTGCGGCATCAGGCTGCCCTCCTGCTGTTGATTCCCTGTACGTCCTTGACGAGCCCGGCGATGCTGTCGGCCCGCAGCTCATCGAGCGTGACGGCCGTACCGCCCAGGTCCCGCGCCAGCTCCCCAGCCAGCCCGAGCCGCACCGGACCGGACTCGCAGTCCACGACCACCGAGGCGACACCCTCCACCTCGTGCAGCCGCGCCGCCCGCGCCGCGAGCGCCACCGGCTCGGGCCCACCCGTGGCCCGACCGTCGGTCACGACCACGAGCAGCGGCCGCCGCGAAGGATCCCGCATCTTCTCCACCCGCAGCACGTCATGCGCCTTCAACAGCCCGGCGGACAGCGGCGTACGCCCACCCGTGGGCAGCGTCTCCAGCCGAGTGGCGGCCGCGTCCACGGAGGACGTGGGCGGAAGCACAAGCTCCGCGTCCTTCCCCCGAAAGGTCACCAGCCCGACCTTGTCCCGCCGCTGATACGCATCGAGCAGCAGCGACAGCACAGCCCCCTTCACCGCGCTCATGCGCTGCCGCGCGGCCATCGACCCGGACGCGTCCACGACGAACAGCACGAGGTTGCCCTCGCGCCCCTCCCGCGTCGCCTGCCGCAGATCGTCCCGCCGCACCACCAGCCCACGCCCACTGCGGCCCCGCGCCCGCTGATGGGGCGCGGCGGCCTGCACGGTGGCGGCGAGGTGCAGCTTGGTGAGCGCCCCCTGCGGCCGGCGGGCCCCGGTCGTACGACCGTGCTCGGTACGCGCACGGGACCGACGCCCGGCCGCCCCCTCCCCAAGCCCGGGCACGCTCAGCATCTTCGTACGGAACGGCTCACCGGACCTGGCCGCCGCCTGCTCGCCACCGGACCCGGCGGGAGCCTGCTGCCCCTCACCGGCCTCGGGCTCCGCCTCACCGGGCTGGTCCGGCGAGTCGGACGACCCGTCGCCATCACCCTGCGGCGGCTGCCCACCCCCACCAGGCCCGTCCGGATCAGGATCAGGATCCTCATCATCGGACCCGCTGTTCTGCTCCAGCGTGTCGTCGAGCTTGTCCTCGTCCAGCCCCGGAGCGTCGAACGGGTTGCGACGGCGCCGGTGCGGAAGCGCGAGCAGCGCGGCCTGCCGTACATCTTCAGCGAGTACGTCGCTGCGCCCCGCCCAGGCGGCCAGAGCGGTAGCAGTCCGTGCCATCACGATGTCCGCCCGCATCCCGTCGACCTCGAAGGCCGCGCAGGTGGCGGCGATCTGCCGCAACGCACCGTCCCCAAGCCGTACTTCGGGCAACAGCGACCGCGCGGCCACGATCCGCGCGCGCAGCGCGGCCTCTTCGCCGGCCCACTGCGCGGCGAAGGCGGCAGGGTCGTCGTCGTACGCGAGCCTGCGCCGTACGACCTCCACCCGCTGATCGGTCTCCCGGGAGGCGGCCACCTCCACGGTGAGCCCGAACCGGTCGAGCAACTGCGGCCGCAGCTCGCCCTCTTCGGGGTTCATGGTGCCGACGAGCAGGAACCGCGCGGCGTGCCGCACGGACACGCCTTCGCGCTCGACGTACGACGCGCCCATGGCGGCGGCGTCCAGCAGCAGGTCCACCAAGTGGTCATGCAGCAGATTCACTTCATCGACGTAAAGAATCCCGCGATGAGCGTCGGCCAGCAGCCCGGGCTCGAATGCCTTTACGCCCTCGGCCAGCGCCCGCTCGATGTCGAGCGCACCGACAAGCCGGTCCTCGGACGCCCCGACCGGCAGCTCCACCATCCGCGCGGCCCGCGACACACCGCCCGCGACCTCGTGCGGCCCGTCGGGACACGCGGGGTCGGGCGAGCCGGGGTCACAGGAGAACCGGCACCCGGCGACTACCGCCACCTCAGGCAACAGCGCCGAAAGCGCACGCACGGCGGTGCTCTTCGCGGTCCCCTTCTCACCACGAACGAGCACACCGCCGACGGCCGGCGAGACGGCGTTGAGCAGCAGCCCGAGCCGCAGGTCGTCCATTCCGACGATGGCGGTGAAGGGGTAAGGGGTACTCACGAAGCCTCCTTTGTTGTGCGAACCGCAGCCCTATCCAGCCCGTCCGGCGTTTGAGGACTGGGGGTCTGGGGGCAAAGCCTCCAGCTTCGGGAAGGGGCGGGTCGGGGAAAGCCCGCCGCAGGCGCCCTCACGCGTCCCCCTCCAGGTCGCCCTCAAGCTCCAGATACGTCGCCCGAAGCCGCTCCAGCGTCTCCGCCTCCGGCTCCGCCCAAAGCCCCCGCTCAGCCGCCTCCAGCAGCCGCTCCGTAATGCCCCGCAGCGCCCAAGGATTGGACTTCTTCATGAAGTCCCGGTTCTCCGGATCGAAGACGTACTCGGAGCTGAGCTTCTCGTACATCCAGTCGTCGACGACCCCCGCAGTCGCGTCGTACCCAAAGAGGTAATCCACGGTGGCGGCCATCTCAAAGGCACCCTTGTACCCGTGCCGACGCATCGCCGCCATCCATCGCGGATTGACCACGCGCGCCCGGAACACCCGGTGCGTCTCCTCGCCCAGCGTCCGGGTCTTCACCTGGTCGGGCGTCGCACTGTCACCCACGTACGCCTCGGGCGACGCACCCGTCAGATGCCGCACCATGGCGACCATGCCGCCGTGGTACTGGAAGTAGTCGTCCGCATCGACGAGATCGTGTTCCCGCGTATCGACATTCTTCGCGGCCACAGCGATCCGCCGGAACGCCGTCTCCATGTCCCCGCGCGCGGCCTTCCCCTCAAGCCCCCGCCCATACGCGTAACCGCCCCACACCGCGTACACCTCGGCCAGATCCGCATCGCTGCGCCAGTTCCGCGCATCGATCAGCGGCAACAGCCCAGCGCCGTAAGCCCCAGGCTTCGAGCCGAAGATACGAGCCGTAGCCCGCCGCCGGTCACCGTGCTCGGCGGTGTCCGCGTCCGCGTGCGCCCGCACGAAATTCCTGTCACCCGGCTCGTCCAACTCCGCGACAGCCCGCACCGCGTCATCAATGAGCCCCACCACATGCGGGAACGCATCCCGGAAGAACCCGGAGATCCGTACCGTCACGTCAATACGCGGCCGCCCCAGCTCATCCAGCGGCACGATCTCGAACCCCGTGACCCGCCGCGAAGCGTCGTCCCACAGCGGCCGGCAGCCCAGCAGTGCCAGGATCTCCGCGATGTCGTCGCCCTGGGTACGCATAGCCGACGTACCCCACACCGTGAGTCCCACGGACTTCGGATAGTCACCCGTATCCGTCAGATACCGCGCCACCAACGAGTCGGCCAGCGCCTGCCCGACCTCCCACGAAAGCCGCGACGGAATCGCCTTCGGGTCCACCGAATAGAAGTTGCGCCCGGTAGGCAGCACATTCACCAAGCCACGCGTCGGCGACCCCGACGGCCCCGCCGGCACATAGCCACCGTCCAGCGCATGCAGGATGTTGCTGATCTCATCAGTCGTACGCGCAAGCCTCGGCACGACTTCCTCGCACGCGAACCGCAGCACAGCCACAGCGTCCGGAAGCTCGACGCCCAGCACTTCACCGACCAGCCCGGCCGCTTCCCTCGCGTCCCAGCGCCGCTCCTCCATGCCCTCGGCGAGCCGTCGGCACAGCTGCTCCAGCAAGTCCACCGCGTCAGCGCCCGTACGCGCCGGACCCTCCACCAGCGCCGTAAGCCCGTCCGCCACCTTCACCGGCGCACCCGGCTCGCCCAGCAGCTCCTTCTCGACCAGCCCGAAGTGCTCCGCGAGGCACGCCCGCAGCCCCGGCAGCGCGTTGGCCTTCCCGCCCCACACCTGGGAGGCCCGCAGCACGGCCAGCACCAGATTGACCCGGGCCTCGGCCTCCGGACCGCCGCCCAGGATGTGCAGGCCGTCCCGGATCTGAACGTCCTTGATCTCGCACAGGTAGCCGTCGATGTGCATGACGAATTCATCGAAGTCGTCATCGGTCGGCTGCTCGTCCAGATGCAGGTCATGGTGCAGCTGCGCCGCCGTCACGAGCGTCCAGATCTGCGCCCGCACCGCAGGCGCCTTTGCCGGGTCGAGGTCGCTCACCAGCGCGTACTCGTCCAGCAGCTGCTCAAGCTTCGCCAGATCCCCGTACGTGTCCGCACGCGCCATCGGCGGCACCAGGTGATCGACCACCGTCGCGTGCCCGCGCCGCTTGGCCTGCGTACCCTCGCCCGGGTCGTTGACGATGAACGGGTAGATCAGTGGCAGCTCGCCCAGCACGGCGTCGGGCCCACACCCCGCCGAGAGACCAAGCCCCTTCCCCGGCAGCCACTCCATGGTCCCGTGCTTGCCCATGTGCACGATCGCATCGGCACCGAACGAATTTTCCAGCCAGCGGTACGCCGCCATGTAGTGGTGCGACGGCGGCATGTCGGGGTCGTGGTAGATCGCGATCGGGTTCTCGCCGAAGCCGCGCGGCGGCTGGATCATCACGACGACGTTCCCGAACTGCAGCGACGCCAGCACGATCTCGTCACCGTCGACGTACAGCTGCCCGGGCGCCTCGCCCCAGTGCTCCAGCATCCCGTCCCTGAGCCCGGGCTCCAGCTTGTCGAACCACGCCTGGTAGTCGGCGAGCGGCACGCGCGCGGGCGCCGACGCGAGCTGCTCCTCGGTCAGCCATTCCACATCATGCCCACCGGCGTTGATGAGCCGGTGGATCAGCTCGTCGCCGTTGTCGGGGTGGCCCTCCACCGCGTACCCCGCGTCGCGCAGCGCGTCGAGCACCCGGATCGCGGAAGCCGGCGTATCAAGCCCCACCGCGTTGCCCACCCGCGAGTGCTTCGTCGGGTACGCCGTGAAGACGAGGGCGAGGCGCTTGTCCTTGTTCGGCTTGTGGGCCAGCCTGGCGTGCCGTACGGCGATACCGGCGACCCGCGCGGCACGCTCGGGATCGGCGACGTACACGGGAACGTCACCCTCACCCTGCTCCTTGAAGGAGAACGGAACGGTGATGAGCCGGCCGTCGAACTCAGGAATGGCGACCTGCATCGCCGCGTCCATCGGCGAAAGCGCCGCATCGGACGCGTCCCAGGCAGCGCGCGACGACGTAAGACACAGCCCTTGCAGCACCGGTACGTCGAGGTCCGCGAGCGCACCGATGTCCCACGCCTCGTCGTCACCGCCCGCCGACGCGTCACTGGCGCGCGTGCCGCCCGCCGCGAGGACCGTCGCGATCAGCGCGTCGGCCTTGCCGAGCTCCTGGTAGAGCTCAGCCTCGGCGCTGCGCAGCGAACCGCAGAAGACGGGAAGGGCGTTGGCGCCCTGCGCCTCGATCTGGTCGCACAGTACGTCGACGAAGGAGGTGTTCCCGGAAAGCTCGTGGGCGCGGTAGAAGAGCACGCCGACGGTAGGACGGCGATCGTCGTACTTACGCGACCCGTGCACGCCCCATTCGGGCATCTTCTGCGGCTCGGCGAAACCGACACCCGTGAGCAGCACGGTGTCGGACAGGAAGCGAGCCAGTTCGACGAGGTTCCCGGGACCGCCCTCGACGAGATAGCGCAACGCCTCCGCGACCACACCCGCCGGCACCGAAGACTCGGCCATCAGCTCCGCGTCGGGCACGGTCTCGCCGCCCAGCAGGACGGTCGGTATTCCCGAGGCCTTCAGGACGGCGAGCCCGTCCTCCCAGGCGCGCTTGCCGCCGAGCAGCCGCACGACGGCGACCGACGCGCCCTCGATCAGCGCGGGCAGTTCCGCGGCCGCGTCGATACGGGTCGGGTTACCGATCCGGTACGGGGCGCCACAGGCGCGGGCCGCCAGCAGATCCGTATCGGCGGTGGACAACAACAGCACAGTGTTCTCAGCGTGCTCAGTGCTCATGCGGGCGCTCCAGGTGCGATGAAGGGAAGTCCTGACGGCGCGCCCGACTCAATGAGCCGCAGCAGCGCATCCGTATCCGCGTGTTCTTCGATGAGGTCACCGAGGCGGTCGAGCTGCTCCTCGCGCAGCGCCTCGAAGGAGGTGTCCGGTGCCGGTACGAAGCGGCGCCCCGCCGCAGCCGCGACCTCGCGCAAAAGGGCGCGCCGGAACGCGTCGCTCTCGAGCGACCCGTGCCAGTGGGTGCCCCAGACCGACCCGACCCGGCACCCGTCCAGGAACGCCTCGCCCCCCAGCACCTCGGCGACCCCGTGATGGATCTCGTACCCCTCGACGGGCTCACCCAGCGCGCTGCCGACCGGCCGCGCCAGCGTCTTCTCGACCGCGAACCGCACGCGCACCGGCAGCAGCCCCAGCCCGTCGACCGCCCCCGCCTTCGACTCGACGTCGTCCTGGATGCGTTCACCCAGCAGCTGGAAGCCGCCACAAATGCCCAGGACGGGACGGCCTTGTGCCGCCCGCCGCGCCAGCGCGTCCGCCAGCCCGCGCTCGCGCAGCCACTCCAGGGCCTTCACGGTCCCGCGCGTCCCCGGCACGATGACGAGATCGGCGTCGACCAGCTCCTCGGCCCGGTCCACGAAACGGACAACAACCCCCGGTTCGGCGGCGAGCGCGTCGACGTCCGTGAAGTTCGACATGAGCGGCACAGCGCACACGGCCACCCGCAGTACGTCGTCCCCGACCGGCGGCGCGACCACGGACTCCCGTACGGCTCCCCGCATCGAGACCCGCAGCCCGTCCTCCTCGTCGATGCCGAGACCGTGCGCGAAGGGCAGCACGCCGTACGTACGCCGCCCCGTCAGCCCCTCCAGCATGTCGAGTCCGGGCTCAAGGAGCGACACATCACCCCGGAACTTGTTGACCAGATACCCGGCGACCAACTCCTGGTCCTCCCGGCTCAGCAGCGCCGTCGTTCCGAAGAACGAAGCGAAGACCCCGCCCCGGTCGATGTCGCCGACGACGATCACCGGGAACCGGGCCGCTCGCGCGATGCCCATGTTCACGATGTCGGTACGCCGCAAATTGATCTCGGCCGGACTGCCCGCCCCCTCGCAGATCACGGCGTCATACGTGCCCCGCAACTGCCGCAGACAGTCCGTCACGGTCCCGAGCAACGCTTCCTGCCGCCCCCCGTGGTAGCCGCGGGCACTCATCTCGCCCACCGGCTTGCCCATCAGCACCACCTGGCTGCTGCGGTCACTGCCGGGCTTGAGCAGTACGGGATTCATGAGCGCCGTCGGCTCCACGCGCGCCGCCTGCGCCTGCATGGCCTGCGCCCGCCCGATTTCCGCGCCTTCGCGCGTAACGAACGAATTGAGCGACATGTTCTGCGCCTTGAACGGCGCGACCTTCACACCCTTGCGTACGAGCCACCGGCAGATCCCGGCCGTCACGACGCTCTTGCCCGCGTCGGACGTGGTCCCCGCGACGAGCAGGCCGCCCCCCAATGAACCGCTCACGCGTGCCCCTTCCCCGTACGTATCCCACTACGTGCGGCGCGTCCGCGCCGCAGCGCCCCGAAAGCCAGCCGACCCGCCACAGCCGTCGCCAGAGCCAGCACCCCGACGCGCCGCGACAGCCGCGCCGCCCGTTCGATGTCCGGTACGCCGACGGGCCGGCCGGTGGCGTTGAGCACGGGCCGGTGCTCGACCCGGCCCGCGTACGAGAGCGTCCCGCCGAGCCGTACGCCGAGCGCGCCCGCGAAGGAGGCTTCCACAGGGCCCGCGTTGGGGCTCGGGTGCTTGTCCGCATCCGTACGCCAGGCCCGCACCGCACCGTGAGGGTCCCCGCCGGCGACGACCGCCAGGGCAGCCGTCAGCCGGGCCCCGGGCCACCCGGCCACGTCGTCGAGGCGTGCCGAAGCCCAGCCATAGCGGCGGTATTTGGCTGATTTGTGCCCCACCATGGCGTCCAGTGTGTTGATGGCGCGGAAGGCCACGAGCCCCGGCACGCCACCCAAAGCGCCCCACACCAGCGCGCCGACCACCGCGTCCGAGGTGTTCTCGGCGACGGACTCGACGACGGCGCGGGCGATCTGCTGAGCGTCCAGTGACTGCGGGTCGCGCCCGCACAGGTGGGGGAGACGTTCGCGGGCGACCTCGATGTCCCCGGCTTCCAGGGCGCTGCCCACGGCCCGGGCCTCGCGGCCCAGCGACGTACCCCCGACGACGGCCCAGGTGGCGGCGGCGGTCAGGGCCACGGCGGCGGCGGGGGAGCGGCGTACGGCACGGGAAGCGAGCGCGGCGGCTCCGGCGGCGCCTCCGGCGCACACCAGGGTGTGCACCGCGCCCCACCCGCGGTGGTCACGCCACAGCAGGGACTCGACGGCGCCCGCGGCCCGCCCGAACGCGGCGACCGGATGCCCGCGGCGAGGATCACCGAGAACGAGGTCGCCGATCAGGCCGGCGGTGGCGCCGTACGCGAAGATGCGATCGGCACGCATGGCTCAGCAGACCGATGCGCCTCGAAGCGAACGCGTCGTACACATAGGGATGTCAGGGCTGACAGGACTGACTGAACGGCAGCCGGGCATGGCGGTATGTCCTCACTCAGGGTCCGCGCCCTGGTTCGACGTGACCGGCGGTGAGAGTTCCTGGCTCCCGGGGACCTCTTCGTCTTCCCCGGTCACAGTGGCGGGACCGCGCCGGATTCGCACCGGGCTTCCTCTCGTGCCGCCGTATTCGGCTCCGGCAGTCCACCACGCTCCGCGAACGCCGTCAACTTGCCGTTGACCTGCGACGGGAGAGTGTGCTGAGGCACACAGGAAGCGCCCCGCCGACGGCTGTTGAGGGCCGTGGGCGGGGCGCTTTCTGTGTGGGTTTGCGGAGGATCGGACCGGCGCGTCAGACGACGATCAGATAGATCCCGTACGTCACGGCCGCCGCGCACAGCGCGAAGCAGGCGTACGCGCCGGTGCGGGCCAGGACGGCGGAGCCGCCGCCCTGCGCGGCGGCGCTCTCCTGCTTGGAGAGGCCCAGGATGCCCAGGGTGAACAGGCCAACCAGTGCGACGGTGACCACGAGGCTCACGCCGAATACGGAGCCGAGAGCTGCCCAGTCGATCTTCATGCTGCTGTGTCCCTGTCCTTACACCGCGGCCGGGCTGGCCGGCTCGGCGGAGCTGCCGGCCGGGGCCGGGATGGTGGCTTTGAAGTCCTCGGCGGCGATGGCAGCGGCCGTGGGCGGCACGCTGACGGCCGCCATGGCGGTGGTGACCACACCGGCGGGCTCGCCGATCTCGTCGTCGGTGACGTTGGTGTGGTCGACCGGCTTGCGGCGCGACAGCCCCCAGATGACGGCCGATCCGCCCACCAGCAGCGCGCCGACCGCGATGATGCCCCAGGTGCCCTGACCGGTGAGGAACTCGGCGGCGGCGGCGACCAGACCCGCGGCCGGGAGCGTCAGGCCCCAGGCGACGAACATCCGGGTGGCGGTGGACCAGCGGACCACGCCGCCCTTGCGGCCGAGACCCGCGCCCATGACGGCGCCGGAGCAGGACTGGGTGGTGGAGAGCGAGAAGCCCAGGTGCGAGGACGCCAGGATGACCGTCGCGGCGCTGGTCTGGGCCGCGAAGCCCTGCGGCGGGCGCAGGTCGGTGAGGCCCTTGCCCATGGTGCGGATGATGCGCCAGCCGCCCAGGTACGTACCGAGCGCGATGGCGACTCCGGCGGACACGATGACCCACATCGGGGGGTTCGAGCCGGGTGCGATGACATTGCCGGTGACCAGGGCGAGGGTGATGACGCCCATGGTCTTCTGTGCGTCGTTGGTGCCGTGGGCGAGGGAGACGAGACCGGCGGAGGCGATCTGACCGGCCCGGTAGCCCTTGGCGGTGGCCTTCTCGTCGGCCTTGCCGGCGAGCTTGTACGTCAGCCTGGTGGCCAGCAGCGCGGCGAGACCGGCCACGAGGGGCGCGGCGATCGCGGGCAGCAGGACCTTGGTGACGACGACGTCGCCGTTGACACCGGAGGCGCCGACCGACATCAGGGTGGCGCCGATGAGGCCGCCGAAGAGTGCGTGGGAGGAACTGGACGGCAGGCCGATCAGCCATGTCATCAGGTTCCAGAGGATCGCGCCGACCAGGGCCGCGAAGATCACTTCTACGGTGATGCCGCTCTCGTTGACGAGTCCCCCGGAGATCGTCTTGGCGACCTCCACGGACAGGAACGCGCCGACCAGATTGAGCACGGCGGACATGGCCACCGCCGTCTTGGGCTTCAGGGCACCGGTCGAGATGGTGGTCGCCATCGCGTTCGCGGTGTCGTGGAAACCGTTCGTGAAATCGAACACTAGAGCTGTCACGATCACAATCGCGAGCAGCAAGGTGATGTGTTCCATTTACCCAGGCAATCGTTTGACGTCAGTGGCACGTGGAACGTAGGCAACCTGAGTGAACGGAAGGTGAACTGGGCCGGGCGGTGTGGTGACCCGAAGCGGCTCGCCGCCATTCCGTTTGTGGTCGGAACGGCGGCGAACCGGGCAATCGGCGGCCTCTCAGCCCCTCGCGAACCTCTTCAGCCGGTCCGTGGATCCGTTGAAGAGATTCTGGTCACCCGGCAGGCTTCCGCTGCCGTTGTCGAACTGCCAGATCGTCCAGTACGACCAGCCCGCGGGCAGCGGGCCCGGCGTCGAGTTGTAGCGGGCGAGCCACAGCGGATGGTTCGAGCCGAAGGCGCGGCTCTTGCCGGTGCACTCGTTCCACCACAGCGTGGTGGTGTAGATGACCGGCCTGCGACCCGTGCGGCGCTTGACCTCATCGCTGAAGGAGTGGATCCAGGCGACCATCGTCGACTTGCTCAGCCCGTAGCACTTGTTCCCGCCGTACGGGTTGTGCTCCAGGTCCACGGCCGGCGGCAGCGTCCAGCCGTCCGACCGCCAGCCCCCTCCGTTCCGCACGAAATGCGCGGCCTGCGCCTTCCCGGACGACGTGTGGGGCACGGCGAAGTGGTACGCGCCGCGCACGATGCCCACCTCGCGCGATCCGTTGTGCTGCTGGCTGTAGTAGGGATTGCGGTAGGTGTGCGACTCGGTGGCCTTGACGTAGACGAACCTCGCGCCCTTGTTCTTCGCCTTCCGCCAGTCGACGTTCTTCTGGTGCGAAGAGACGTCGTGGCCCTTGGGCTTCGAAGCGGCCGAGACCGGGATCTCGGCGAGAGCGGTTCCCCCCAGGGCCAGGACGGCGGCGGATGCCGCGAGCATCCGGGCGCGGCGCAGCGGTTCGCGGTCACGAGCCATGTTTCCCCCCGATGGCGACGTGCATGACAAATGCCGGAGATCCTACGGGAAGATCCACAAA
This sequence comes from Streptomyces sp. NPDC002994, assembly GCF_040611155.1. Lineage (NCBI taxonomy): Bacteria > Bacillati > Actinomycetota > Actinomycetes > Kitasatosporales > Streptomycetaceae > Streptomyces > Streptomyces sp. NPDC002994. Next base: position 67,629 of record NZ_JBEXNQ010000023.1, on the reverse strand, counting down.
TGCCCGTCGATCTCCGGCCAATCCACTAATCCATCGAAGCGCGGCACATATCCCTCTGCGCGGCCTTTCGGAGGCCGGGCCTCCGCACAACAGTGCGCCGCCCCGGCTGGCAGGATCTCCCCATGGCTGAGCAGATACAGGACCCGACGCACAGCGGCATGCCGGACGGGATCGAACGGGCATGGGACGACGTGGTGGCCACGGCCCGCCGGACCGTGCGCGAAGGGCTGGTGGTCGGCACCTCGGGCAACGTCTCCGCGCGCGTCGGCGAACTCGTCCTCGTCACCCCGAGCGGAGTCCCGTACGACCGGCTGCGGCCGGAAGACGCCGTCGCCGTCGACCTCGACGGGAACCAGGTCCTCGGCAAGCTCACCCCCACCAGCGAGCTGCCGATGCACCTCGCGGTCTACCGCAGCACCGGCGCCGCCGCCGTGGTCCACACCCACGCCGTGCACGCCACCGCCGTCTCCACCCTCGTGCCCGAGCTGCCGCTCGTGCACTACATGGCAGCGGCCCTCGGCGGCCCCGTCCGCACCGCCCCGTACGCGACGTACGGATCGCAGGAGTTGGCCGAGAACATGCTCCTGGCCCTGCGCGACCGCTCCGGCTGCCTGCTGCGGAACCACGGCACCGTGACCTACGGGGACACCCTCGACCAGGCCTACGACCGCACCGCCCAGCTGGAATGGATGTGCAGGCTCTGGCTCACCGCGAGCTCTGTTCCGGGGCGCGAACCGTCGCTGCTCTCCGACGGTCAGCTGCGCGAAGTACAGGAGAAGCTCCGCGGTTACGGCCAGCGGGGCACCGGCGCGGCTGACGCCCCACCACAAAGCTGACCCGTCGCCGTAAAAACCGTCCGGCCCAATCCCTCCGGCCCAAACCGTCCGGCCCAAATCGTCCGGCCCCCGCCCACTGGCTTTGCGTCCCGCAGGTGCGGACACTGGAGCGGTGCGCCCGGCTACAGCGACGGCAGCGGCCGTCACCACACTCATCGGCGTCGGTGCGGCAGCGGTCGCGCTCGGCCGCTACGCCGGCGACGCCGCGCTCAAGGCATCGGCCGGCAGGCCGCTGCCCGGCGACCCCCGGCTCACCGTGCACGCCACCGCGGCGGGACAGATCACCCTCACCCGCTGCCTGGCGTCCCTGCGCCCCGGCATGTACGGCATCGAAGGCCCCGGCGTCCACGCGGTCGTGGGCCCCGTCATCCAGGACGCGCCGCACACGGCCGACACCGTCGTACGCCGCCTGGAACGCGTCAGCCACGGCACACTCGCCACCGGCGCCAGAGTGCGGCTCACCCCGCAGCTGTACGTCGGCGATCCGCGCACCGCACTCGGCATCCACCACGCCGACGTGGAGGTCCCCGGCGAACTCGGCGCCCTCCCCGCGTGGTTCCTGCCCGGTGCCCGCAGCACCTGGGTGATCACCGTGCACGGCCTCGGCACCACGCGGGAACATCCCATGAACCTCATGCCCTTCCTGCGCTCCCACCACCTCCCGGTCCTCGGCCTCGCCTACCGGGGCGACACCGGGGCCCCCAGGCCGCCGGGCGGCCTCGGCCACCTCGGCGACTCGGAGTGGCGTGACGTGGACGCCGCCATCCGCCACGCCGTCCGCCGCGGCGCCGAGCGCGTCATCCTGCACGGCTGGTCCACCGGCGGGGCCATGGCCGTGCACGCCGCTGTGCACTCCCCGCTCCGCGACCTGATCAGCGGCCTCGTACTCGACTCCCCGGTCCTGGACTGGGAGGCCACGGTGCGGGCCCTGGCCGTCGCCCGCCGCACCCCGCGCGCCCTGCTGCCGCTCGCGGTCAGGGCGGTCCAGGGCCGCACGGGAGTGCACGGCGACCGACTGCGGGAAGCAGCCGGCCCTGAAGGGCTGCGCATCCCCACGCTGGTCTTCCACGGCCCGGACGACACCGTGGCCCCGTGGCACCCCTCGCGGGAGCTGGCCGCGCTGCGCCCGGACCTGGTCACCCTCCACCCCGTGCCGAACGCCCCGCACGCGGCCATGTGGAACGCTTCGCCGACCACGTACGAAGAGATCCTGCGCCGCTTCCTGACCCCCTTGATGTAGCCCCGACCCCCACCTCTTCCCGGAATGTCCGGCCCGTCCGGTGGGGAAAGGTTCCGGCCACGGGACGTCCATGAACGGCAAGTTCGATTCCGTTTGGGCTTTCGGGGCGTCAGCGGAGAGACTGCTCCCCGTGACGTCCCGTACCCCGCGCGACTCCAGGCTCCGACTTGTCCGCCCGCGACCCCTCGCCGCTGCCCTCCCCCTGACTTCTCAGGGCGGAGCCCAGGCCGTGACGAACCGGCGTACCCGCCCGGCCCCGAGGCCCCCGGAGGGCACTCCGCCCCCCGCGGAACTGGCCCGTCAGGCCAGGGCCGTGCTCGCCGACGCCGTACGGGTAGCACGTTGGGCCTCACCGTCCCTGCGCGGCGGAAAGTCCCACGTCGAGCCCGGCCGGGACGGCGCTCTGTCCGCCGTGGCCGTCCAACAGGCGTCGGCGGACCTGGACTTGACCCCGTCCCAGATTCGCGCGGGCTGGGACAGGGCCAGGCTCGCCGGCCTGATCGAACTCCACGGCGACCGCACCCGCCCCGGCTGGCGGCTGCGCGCCTGGGACCGTGACGACGCGGCCGTTCTGCGCGGCTGGGTCGCGCTCTTCGACGCGTGGTCGATCGTTCACCCCGCGCCGGACGGGATCACCGCCACCTCTGTCGCCGAGGTAGTGGAAGCCGTCCCCCAGGTCCTCTCGCTCCTCCAGCTCTCGGCCGGTCCCGTTCAGGTGCCGGCCCTGCTCGACCTGCTCGAACAGCGGGTCGCCGAACTCCGCGAGGAGCGCTGCGAGGTCCCGTACGGCCCCGAGCCGCTCCCCGAGCCGCCCCTTCCTCCGACGGTCCCTCTCCTCCCCCTCCTGAACTGGGCGCTGGAAGGCCAGGCGGCCGTGGGCGCCCTGACCCTCACCCCCGGACTCGCCACGCTCACCGCGCTCGGCAACTGGGCGGTGTGGGTCAAGCTGGAGCAGATCTGCGTCGCGGCGCAGAGCCCGGCGGGGAACATCGAGCAGTCCGCCGAGGACATGCTGCGTGGCTGCGCCCGTCTGACGCCGGGCCCGGCCCGCGCGGAGTACCGCGCCTGGCTCGCCGCCCGTACCGTCTCCAGCGCCGTGACCGAGCTCCTCGAAGCCGCCCGCGGCGAGGACGCGCTGCTGCGCGGACTCGCCTTCGAGGCGCTGCGGGTGGTCGGCGCGCCCGCGGAGTCCGGCGTACGGGCCGCCGCCGACGACAGCTCGCTGCGTCCGTACGCCCTGCTGTGGCTGGCGGAGTACGAGGGCGCCGATCCCGAGGACGCGCACGAGATCCTCACCCGTGAGGAGTCCACGTGGCTGTGGGTGGACACGGCGGCTGCCGTGGCGGACCACGGTGAGACGCAGCTGCTGGTACGGCACCTGGACGCGGCCGTGCAGTCCACGGTGCCTGCCCTCCTGGACGAGGTCCGCGCCATCGGCCACCCCCGCACGGTCCAGGTCCTGGTCGCCCTGGCCGCGGCCCACCCGGACCCCGCCCTCGCGAAGGCAGTACGCCGAGCGGCGTTCCAGGTCCACACGGGCGGGGTCTAACACGCCGCTGCGCGGGGCCCTTCCCCGCCCCGCCCCTTCCCGCTGTGACACTTTGCGGCTCCGCCGCGTGAGGGGCTCCGCCCCAGACCCCGCTCCTCAAACGCCGGAGGGGCTGGACAGTGCCGCGTTGCGGCAACCATTCAGCCTGTCCGGCGTTTGAGGACACGCCCGTAGGGCGTCTGTGTTGTCTGGGGGCTGGGGGCTGGGGGCTTGCCCCCAGTTCGGGAAGGGGCGGGTCGGGGGAAAGGCCCCGCGCAGCGGTCGCGCCGTGTCAGCCTTCGATCGCCGGGGTGTACGTGCCGAAGCTCCAGATGTTGCCCTCGGCGTCCCGCGCCATGTAGTCCCGCGAGCCGTAGTCCTGATCGGTCGGCGGCATCAGAATCTCCACCCCGTGTTCGACCGCCCGCGCATGATGCGCGTCCACGTCCGCGACCACCACATACACGCCGACGGGCCCCGCATTCGCCATCGCCTTGGCGAAGACGCCCTCCCGCCCGTGCGACCCCACCATCACCGCGCCATTGCCGTGCGCCAGCTCCGCATGCTCGACGTAACCGCTCTCACTCTCGTAGAGAGCCACCTCCCGGAACCCGAAAGCCTCCTTCAGCAACCTGATGGCGGCCTTGGCGTCCTTGTAAAGAACCGTCGGGTAAATGCTCGGTGCGCCGGCCATGCCGATCACCTCATCCTCTCGTCCGGTGTGACGTGGATCTCAGTCTGGCACCGGCCACTGACAACGGAGGTCACGGCGCCGCGGTCCGGACGCGGCCGAACGGGGGACGCAGCCGCCCCGGCCCGCCGTGTCGGCCAGGCCCGGCCGCCCGGCCCCCGACGCCCGCAGCTACGTTCTGTGCCTGATCCATGGCCATGGGCGGCGCCGCAAGGGGGAATCGTGACTGCCAGCACGTCATTCGGCTCCCTCACCCCCCGCCCCCCGCGCCCCCGCCCCCGCCCCCGCCTCGCACTCACCCTCGCCGCCGCCGCCCTCGCCCTGCCCCTGGTCACCGCCGCCCACCAGGCCAGGCCCGCCCCGTACGGCGACCGGCTCACCGCCCACACCCCCACGGCCCGCCCCGACCCCGCCCTGCGGATCCGCGGCGAGGCGGTCGAGGCGTACGACAGGACCAGCGGTCTGCGGCACTGGACGCACGCCCGCGCGGGACGCCGCGCGCTCGCCCTGCGCCCCGCGCCCGGCCACGCCTTCGTCCTGTGGAGCGACGGCCTGGTCACCGACACCGCCCGCACAGACGGCCGTACGGTCCACTGGCACCGCGCCGTCCCGGGCCTCTCGCACTGGCTGGCCGCCGGCGGCCAGGACCGCGCCGCCGGTGTCCTGCAGCCCCTCGACCCCGCCGCCGGCATGCTCGCCGTCGTCACTCCGCAGCGCATCGCGGCGTACCGCACCGTGGACGGCGACCTGCGCTGGGTGCTGCCCGCCGAGCCCGGCTGCGCCTTCGACGCGCGCCGGACGGTCCGCAACGGCGGCGCGCTGCTGGTCGCGCAACCCTGCGGCGCCGGCGCCTCCTGGACCGCCGAACTGATCGCCGTGGACGATCTCGGCCGGATCGTGCCCGATCGCACACCGCTCGGCAACGCCCTGCCGGGCGACGGAACCCGCGCCCGAAAAGTAGTTGCGGGCGACCGTTAGACTGGGTCTATGGCAACTCTCCTTGTGCATTAGACGGCGTCGAAGAAATCTCTCCGTCCGTCCCTTCCGCCGTCCATACCGCCCTGGAGTTTTCCCCTTGATCACCGCCTCCGGCATCGAGCTGCGCGCCGGCGCCCGCCTCCTCATCGAGTCCGCCTCCTTCCGTATCGCCAAGGGCGACCGCATCGGCCTCGTCGGCCGCAACGGAGCGGGCAAGACGACCCTCACCAAGTGCCTCGCAGGTGAAGGCACCCCCGCCGGCGGAGCCATCACCCGCTCCGGCGAGGTCGGCTACCTCCCGCAGGACCCGCGCACCGGCGACCTCGACGTCCTCGCCCGCGACCGCATCCTCTCCGCCCGCGACCTCGACTCGGTCCTGCGCAAGATGCGCGAGAACGAGGAGCGCATGTCGAACGGACAGGGCGCCACCCGCGAAAAGGCGATGAAGAAGTACGAGCGCCTGGAGACGGAGTTCCTCACCAAGGGCGGTTACGCCGCCGAGGCCGAGGCCGCCACCATCGCCGCCGCGCTGGGCCTGCCCGACCGCGTGCTCGGCCAGCCGCTCCACACCCTCTCCGGCGGTCAGCGCCGTCGCGTCGAGCTGGCCCGGATTCTTTTCTCCGACGCCGACACCCTGCTCCTCGACGAGCCGACCAACCACCTCGACGCGGACTCGATCGTCTGGCTGCGGGACTACCTCAAGACGTACCGCGGCGGCTTCATCGTGATCTCCCACGATGTCGACCTCGTCGAGACGGTCGTCAACAAGGTCTTCTACCTGGACGCCAACCGCTCCCAGATCGACGTCTACAACATGGGCTGGAAGCTCTACCAGCAGCAGCGCGAGGCCGACGAGAAGCGCCGCAAGCGCGAGCGTCAGAACGCCGAGAAGAAGGCCTCCGCCCTCAACTCGCAGGCCGACAAGATGCGCGCCAAGGCGACGAAGACCGTCGCCGCGCAGAACATGGCCAAGCGCGCCGAGCGGCTGCTCTCCGGCCTCGAAGCGGTACGGGTCTCCGACAAGGTCGCCAAGCTGCGCTTCCCCGATCCCGCGCCCTGTGGCAAGACCCCGCTGATGGCGGAGGGCCTGTCCAAGTCGTACGGCTCGCTGGAGATCTTCACCGACGTCAACCTGGCCATCGACAAGGGCTCGCGCGTCGTCATCCTCGGCCTCAACGGCGCGGGCAAGACGACCCTGCTGCGCCTCCTCGGCGGCGCGGAGAAGCCCGACACGGGTGAAGTCATCCCGGGACACGGCCTCAAGCTCGGGTACTACGCCCAGGAGCACGAGACGCTCGACCCGGAGCGCTCGGTCCTGGAGAACATGCGCTCGGCGGCGCCCGACCTCGACCTGGTCGCGGTCCGCAAGACGCTCGGCTCGTTCCTCTTCACCGGCGACGACGTCAACAAGCCGGCCGGAGTCCTCTCCGGCGGCGAGAAGACCCGCCTCGCGCTGGCGACCCTGGTCGTCTCGTCCGCGAACGTCCTGCTCCTCGACGAGCCGACGAACAACCTCGACCCGGCCAGCCGCGAGGAGATCCTGGGCGCCCTGCGCACCTACAAGGGCGCGGTCATCCTCGTCACGCACGACGAGGGCGCCGTCGACGCACTGGAGCCGGAGCGGATCATCCTGCTGCCGGACGGCGTGGAGGACCTGTGGGGTCCGGACTACAAGGACCTCGTCGCCCTGGCCTGATCCCGGCCCGCCCCCGGTCTGATCCACTTCGGATGGATCATTCGGCTTACGGGTGATCCTTCATCTGAGTGAGTGGCTCTCGTACCGCGGCGTGTCATGCACCGGATTGCGGCCCGCCCCCTGTGGGGCGGGCCCTTTGCGTTCCGCGATCCTTTTGGCGCCCTGACCTGCTGATTCCCTCCTGGCTCGGTCCGGCCGTACGCCGGAAACCCTGCGGAATCTGAAATTCCGATTGTGGCGTTCGGTTCCTTCCCGGCGAACGTTGTTGTACGGACCTTGCCGAATGGGTGGCCAGGAAGCCCGGGAGGGGTGATCATGAGAGTCCAGAGCGCACTTCCTTGAGGAGGCACGGGTGGCCGAGACTCTGAAGAAGGGCAGCCGGGTAACCGGCGCCGCGCGCGACAAGCTCGCGGCAGACCTGAAGAAGAAGTACGACTCCGGTGCGAGCATCCGGGCGTTGGCCGAAGAGACCGGCCGCTCCTACGGATTCGTACACCGGATGCTCAGCGAGTCCGGCGTCACGCTGCGGGGACGCGGCGGGGCGACACGAGGCAAGAAGGCCGCTACGGCCTGACCGCCTCGGGCGGGCCTGGCTCACCGGTTTTTGGGCGGTGGCCACCCGGTCGATCGCAGGATCGCCCGGGTGGTTACTGTGCAGTCACTTACTGATGCGGTTCTTTAGTGACTGCGCGACTGCCACCCGAACCGGAGGCGCCACATGGCTTCGCTCGACTCTGTGCTCGACAAGGACGGCGTACGACTCACCGTCGAGGACGCCGTTGCCACGGTGACCCTGACCAATGCGGACAAGCGCAACGCCCAGTCTCCCGCTCTGTGGCGGGCGTTGACAGAAGCCGGACGGTCTCTTCCTGGCGACGTGCGGGTCGTGGTGCTGCGCGGCGAAGGCAAGTCCTTCTCCGCCGGCCTGGACCGGCAGGCGTTCAGCCCCGAGGGCTTCGACGGTGAGCCCTCCTTCCTTGATCTCGCACGCGGCTCCGACGAAGACCTCGACGCGGTCATCGCCGAGTACCAGGACGCGTTCACCTGGTGGCGGCGCGGCGACCTCGTCACCATCGCCGCCGTACAGGGCCACGCCATCGGCGCCGGTTTCCAGCTCGCCCTGGCGTGCGACCTGCGGGTCGTCGCCGAGGACGTGCAGTTCGCCATGCGCGAGACCAGCCTCGGTCTCGTACCCGACCTCACTGGTACGCACCCGCTGACCGGCCTCGTCGGTTACGCGCGTGCGCTGGAGATCTGCGCCACCGGCCGCTTCGTGCACGCGGCGGAGGCTGAGCGTATCGGCCTGGCCAACCTTGTCGTGCCCGGCGAAGAACTCGACGGCGCGGTACGGGACTTGGCGGGCGCACTGCTGGCCGCGCCGCGCGACGCGGTGATCGAGACCAAGGCGCTGCTCCAGGGTGCGGCCTCTCGGACGTACGAGGAGCAGCGCATCGCGGAGCGCGCCGCCCAGGCCCGCAGGCTGCGCGACCTCGCGGGTCTCGGCGACTGATTCACTCCACGCGGGTCACCAGGACGGTCACCGTCGGCCGGCCGTCCTGGGACGCCGCGACCGCCCGGCGTACGGCGATGGCGACCGCCAGCGCGCGGTGGTCAGCCGCCGTCGCCAGCTCGACCTGCACGTGGCCGTCGCCAAGCCGGACAGGGGCGCCGAGGACGCGGGTCAGGCGCGCCACGCCGGCGACGGACGTCGCGGCCGCGGCTGCGCGCGCGGCCCGGTCGCCCTCCTGCGGCCGGTCCTGACTTTCCGCCGGCCGCGCGGAGTCGGCGTCGTACGCCTCTCCGTACCCCTCTTCGTATCTGTCGCCGTCGCCGCCTGCCTCGTCCGGCGCAGTGGTCGCGACGGGTTCCTGCCCCGCCTCCACCAGGTCCGTCACGCGCAGATCCACGGCGGTGACCGCGAGTCCCAGCCGCGCCGAAGCCGCCTCCCGCAGTGCGATGCGCAGCCGCTCCGCCCGGTGCGGCAGCGGCTCGCCCCCCGCCGTGGCGATGAAGTCCGCCTCGATACGCAGCGGCCCGGGCGGCAGCGCGCCCGGCGGCGGTGGAACGGCGGGCGCGGCAGCCGAGTCCGGGTCGGCGAGCCCGATGCGCAGCGGCCCCAGACCGACGCCGGCGACCTGCGCCGCCGCCTGCCGCAGAACCGAATCGGCCGCCTTCTCCGCGAGCCACGCGCCGTCCGACGCCTCGCCCAGAGGCAGCAGCCTGCCCAGGCCGAGTCGTTGCCGTACCGCCCTGGTCAATCCGTCAGGTGCCATTGCTCCAGCCTGCCGCATCCCCGGCGCGAGATCGGGCAACCGCACCTAATGTGGGCAGTGGAGTCCAGTACCGCCCGGAAAGGGACGAACGGCTATGACTGAGACCACGCAGCGAAACCGGCCCGACAATCCGCCCGACAAGGGGTCGTCCGGCGACGAGGCGCGAAAGCCCTCCATGACGAAGCGGGGTGGCGGTGATCCCGGCTCCCGCGGGCGTACGACCATCGCCGACGGCGTGGTCGAGAAGATCGCCGGCCTCGCGGCTCGCGACGTACTCGGTGTGCACGCCATGGGCAGTGGTCTCTCCCGCACCTTCGGGGCCGTTCGGGACCGGGTTCCGGGCGGCGCGAAGTCCGTCAGCCGGGGCGTGAAGGCCGAGGTCGGCGAGGTGCAGACCGCCCTCGACCTGGAAATCGTTGTCGAGTACGGGGTGTCGATCGCCGATGTCGCCCGCGCGGTCCGGGAGAACGTCGTATCGGCGGTGGAACGCATGACGGGCCTTGAAGTCGTCGAGGTCAATATCGCGGTCAGCGATGTGAAGCTGCCCGACGAGGAAGAGGACGAGCCGGAGCCACGTCTCCAGTAGAAGGAGCAGCAGGATGAGCATGGCGGTGGTCGGCCTGGTGGCCGGTATGGCGCTCGGATTCGCCGGATACTTCGGCGGTTTCGGAGCATTTGTGTTGGTGGCGGCGCTGGGCGCGATCGGCTTCGTCGTGGGCAAGTTCGCCGACGGCGACCTCGAACCGGGCGACTTCTTCCGCGTGGGTGAGCGCGGCGGCCGGCCGAGGTGACCCCCGCGATGGCCGCCGGTCAGGTCGAGGCCGCCGAGCGCGGCGCGACCCGGATCGCCGACCGGGTCGTCGCGAAGATCGCCGCCCAGTCGGCGCGCGAGGCGCTCGGAAAGGTGCCGGAGGGCGGAAAGCCGCCGCGCGCGACAGTGACCGTGCATCACGACAAGGCGCGGGTGCGGGTCATTCTCGAACTCGGCTACCCCTCGGACATCGGCGCTCAGTGCGGTGCGGTGCGCCGTGAAGTCGCCCTGGGAGTACGCACGTTGGCGGGAATGGAAGTGTCCGAAGTGGCGGTTCAGGTCGAGCGGCTGCACTCGGCGCAGACCCGTCACGGGGAGCGAGGGAGGATCCGATGAGCGAACCCGCCGGCGACGACAGCGGGCGCACGCAGCGGCTTCCCATCATCGAACGCGAGCGGGGCGATGCGTCCGCACCTGTGCACGACCCGGTTCCGACCCTCCAGGAGGAGGACAGCGGGAGAGCCGGACGCTTCTGGTCCGCCCGCCGGGTGCCGGCCGCGCTGGTCGCCCTGGTCGTGCTCGGCGGGGCCGGCCTCCTGCTGTACGACGTCGCGGCGGTACGGGCCGGCCGCCCCGCGATGTGGTGGCGCCGCGAACTGGCCGACGAGCTCGCGACGCGGCCCCTGGACGACGTATGGGTGCTCGTCGGCGCGGGCGTCGCGGCGGCCCTCGGCCTGTGGCTGCTGCTCTTCGCCCTGACCCCCGGGCTGCGCGCGATTCTGCCGATGCGGCGTACGTCGGCCGACGTACGGGCCGGGCTCGACCGTCCGGCCGCCGCGATGATGCTCCGCGACCGGGCCATGGAGGTGTCCGGAGTGCAGTCCGTACGGGTGCGCGTGGGGCGCTCCAAGGTGCGGGTGCGGGCCATGTCCCACTTCCGCGAACTCGACGACGTACGCGCCGACCTGGACGCGGCGCTCGCAGCCGGGATCCGGCAGCTTGGACTGGCCGGGCGGCCGGGTCTGTCCGTGCGCGTCGACCGGCCGGTCAAGAAGGGGTGACGGGGCGATGCCCAAGAAGGTCAACCGTGTCCTGCTCGGGCTCTCGGGTCTGGTGCTGCTCGCCGTCGGCGGAGGAGTGCTGGCCACCGGGCTGGGGATGTCCGTACCGTCGTGGTGGCCGTTCGACGGGCGTGACGATGTGCTGCTGAGCGAGGCGGACCGGACGCGGTGGCGGGGTGAGGGGTGGTGGTGGCCGGTGGTCATCGCGGTCCTCGCCGTGCTGGTGCTGCTCGCGCTGTGGTGGCTGCTGGCCCAGTTGCGCCGGCACCGGCTCGCCGAAGTGCTGGTCGACAGCGGTGACGGTGAGGGGGCGGTGCTGCGGGGGCGGGCGATGGAGCATGCGCTGGCGGGGGAGGCGCAGACGCTGGACGGCGTGGAGCGGGCGCACGTCACGCTGACGGGCCGCCGGGAGGCGCCCCGGGCGCGGGTCGCGCTGCTCCTCGCGCCCCACGCGGAACCGGCCGAAACCCTGTCCGGGCTCACGCACGGGGCGCTGGCCCAGGCGCGGGATTCAGCGGGCCTGGACTCCCTCCCGACGGAGGTCCGCCTGCGCGAGGTGAAGCACGGGGCGCGGCGGGTGAGTTGAGCGGGTGCGGCTTGCTGCCCTCGGTCGGCGCGGCCCCGCGAAACCGGGGCAAGCCCCCGGGCCCCCGGGACGCCCTTCGGGCGTGTCCTCAAACGCCGGACGGGCTGGATTTGGCTGCGCTGGATCCGCGGCGTGCGGCAACCGCGAGCTGGGGCGAAGCCCTCGGCTCGGATGAGCCCTCTGGGCACCATCCAGCCCCTCCGGCGTTTGAGGAGCGGGGTCTGGGGCGGAGCCCCAGCTACCCCCGGCCGACTTCAGCCCGTCCGGCGTTTGAGGACCGGGGGGTCTGGGGCAGCGCCCTCCACACGGCGGAGCCGCTCCGCTCGGCCGGGCCGTGGCCTAAAAGCCGTGACGCGCGCCGCCGTCGACCGGGAGCATGATGCCGGTCAGGTACGACGCCGCCGGCGACAGCAGGAACGCCGCCGCCTTGCCGAACTCCTCCGGCCTCCCGTACCGCCGCAGCGGGATACGCGACTCGTTGGCCGCACGCGCGGCCTCCGCGTCGCCGGACAGCGCGTCCAGCTGCCGCACCCGGTCCGTGTCGATCCGGGCCGGGAGGAGCCCCACCACCCGGATGCCCCGCGGGCCCAAGTCGTCGGCGAGCGACTTCGCGAAGCCCGCCAGGCCCGGCCGCAGGCCGTTGGAGATGGTGAGGCCGTGGATCGGTTCGTGGACCGAACCGGACAGGACGAAGCCGATCACGCCGCCCTCGGAGAGCTCCGCCGCCGCCGCACGGGCCAGCCGTACCGCCCCGAGGAAGACGGCTTCGAAAGCCGCCTGCCACTGCTCGTCCGTGTTCTCGGCGGCGACGCCCGGCGCCGGGCCCCCGACGCTGATCAGGATGCCGTCGAAGCGCCCGAAGTGCGCCCGGGCGGCGCCGATCAGGCGCTCCGCCGACGCCGGGTCGGCATTGTCCGCGGCGACACCAACCGCGTTCGGCCCGAGTTCCGCCGCGGCGTCGGCCACCGCCTTCTCGTCCCGGCCGCTCACCACGACCTTCGCGCCGTCCGCGGTCAACTGCCGCGCCGAGGCGAAGCCGAGCCCGCGGCTGGCACCGGTGACGACGTACACCCGGTCCTTCAGTTCAAGATCCATGGGGCCATCCTGCCGCCTCTTCCCCGCCGAGAGCGAGCGCGGACCCCACAAGTCCGATATGACTGAATGCCTGGGGGAAGTTGCCGAGCTGCCGCCCGGTGGACGGGTCGTACTCCTCGGAGAGCAGCCCCACGTCGTTGCGCAGCGTCAGCAGCCGCTCGAAGAGCTCCCGGGCCTCCTTCGCGCGCCCTGTCAGCCGCAGCGCGTCGACGAGCCAGAACGAGCAGGCCAGAAACGTTCCTTCGTCGCCGGGCAGCCCGTCCACCGTGAGGCCGTCCGTGCTGTAGCGGCGAATGAAGCCGCCACGGCCGAGCTCGGCCTGCACCGCGTCGACCGTCCCCACGACCCGCGGATCGTCCGGCGGCAGGAAGCCGACCCGGGGGATGAGGAGCGTGGCGGCGTCCAGCTCCTTGGAGCCGTAGTACTGCGTGAAGGTGTTGCGCTCGGGGTCGTACCCCTTCTCGCAGACCTCCCGGTGCACCTCGTCGCGCATCGCCCGCCACCGGTCCGCGTCGCCGCGCAGTGCCGGGTCGTCCTCCAGGGCGTGTACGGCGCGATCGGCCGCGACCCACGCCATCACCTTGGAGTGCACGAAGTGCCGACGCGGCCCCCGGACCTCCCACAGGCCTTCGTCCGGCTCGCGCCAGTTGGACTCCAGGAAGCCGAGCAGGCTGAGCTGAAGATTCCAGGCGTGCGGTTTGGCGCGCATGCCCCAGGCTCTGGCCAGATGGAGCGTGTCGATGACCTCTCCGTACACATCGAGCTGGAGCTGCTTGACGGCCGCGTTGCCGATACGAACGGGCTTCGATCCCTCGTAGCCGCTCAGCCACGGCAGTTCCGTCTCGGGCAGCCGCCGCTCGCCGGCCAGGCCGTACATGATCTGGAGGTCGGCCGGGTCGCCCGCGACCGCCCGCAGCAGCCAGTCGCGCCAGGCAGCCGCCTCGTCGATGTAACCGGCGGCCACGAGCGCGCCGAGGGTGAGGGTGGCGTCGCGCAGCCAGCAGTAGCGGTAGTCCCAGTTGCGTACGCCGCCGATCTCCTCCGGGAGCGAGGTGGTGGGGGAGGCGACGATGCCGCCGGTCGGGGCGTAGGTGAGTGCCTTGAGGGTGATGAGCGAGCGCACCACGGCCTCGCGGTAGGGGCCCTCGTAGCAACAGAGGGCGGCCCAGTCCTCCCAGTCCTGGAGGCTGTGTTCCAGTCCCTCGTACGGGTCGGTGAAGGCGGGCTGCGGCTCGTGCGACGGATGCCAAGTCAGGACGAATGCCACCTTTTCGCCCTTGGCTACGGTGAAGGACGAGAAGGTGGTGTACTGCTGGCCCCAGCTCTTCACCCGGTCCACGGGGTCACAGCGCAGCCAGACGGCGTCGGGGCCCGCGACGGCCACCCGGTGACCGGTCGTACGCCGCATCCACGGCACGATGTTGCCGTAGTCGAAGCGCAGCCGGAGCGTGGAGCGCATCGTCACCTCGCCGGAGAGACCCTCCACGATCCGTACGACATCGGGGGCCTTGTCGCGCTGCGGCATGAAGTCGGTGACCTTGACCTTGCCGGAGCGGGTCTCCCAGACCGAGTCCAGGATGAGGCTGTTGCCGCGATACGAACGGCGCGAGCAGGCGCCCGCGCCCGCGGGGGCCATGCGCCAGTGGCCGTTCTCCTCGTCACCGAGCAGCGCGGCGAAGCATGCTGCCGAGTCGAAGCGGGGCAGGCAGAGCCAGTCGATGGAACCGTCTTTGCCGACCAGTGCCGCGGTCTGGAGGTCCCCGATGAGCGCGTAGTCCTCGATGCGTTGGGTCACGCACACTCGTGTTCCCGCACTGGCGTGGCATTAAGCCGCCATGAGCTGTGGCGGTGCCGGTGCCGGTGGCGATGCCGCTGGCGCGCCGGGTCAGGCGTCTGCCGTGGCGGGTTCCGCCGACGTGGTGCCGAGGGTCCCGGCGGCCTCCGCGCGGTCGCGCAGTTCGCGGCGTACGAGCACGACCCAGCCGAACGGCACCGCGGCGGCGAACAGCCACCACTGCACGGCGTATGCCATGTGCGGGCCGATGGAGTCGGCGTCGGGATCGGGCACGAGCTCCGGCTTCGGGCCCGCGGGGACGGGCTCGGTCTGCTCGATGTAGCCGCCGAGGACGGGCCGCGCGAGTGTCTTGGCCTGCTGCGCGCTGTTGATCAGCATGACCTGCCGGGGCGGCAGACCGCTCAGGTCCTTGATGCCGCTGCCCGCTGTGGTCTCGTCGGCCTTCAGGCGTCCGGTGACGGTGACTTCGCCCTTGGGAGCGGCCGGGATCTTGGGGAAGGCCTGCTGGTCGGCGTCGAAGGGAATCCAGCCGCGGTTGACGAGAACGGCGCGGCCGTCGTCCATGATCAGCGGGGTCAGAACGTGGTGGCCGACCTTGTCGTCGGCGTTGGTCCTGCGGCGTACGACGACTTCGCGCGCGGTGTCGTACGTGCCCGTGGCGGTCACCCGGCGCCAGTAGTCGGCGCGCGGAACGGTGTGCCCGGGGGAGGTGATGTCGCCGACGGGGAGGGGCTTGGCCCTGAGGTTTCCGGAGATCAGCTTGTTCTGCGCGACCCGGTGCTCGTGGCGATGCAGCTGCCAGAAGCCCAGCTCGGTCATCGTGGGAATGAGGACGAGCATCAGGAGGGTGAGGATCACCCACTGCCGGGACAACAGGAAGCGGTACACGTCCCTGACGTTACCTGGCGCGCGGTGATCCCCGGCGGGTGGGTCCGAGTGGCCGCCCGCCGGGGGCTGTGGCTCGAATCTCGCGGATCAGACCTTGTCGACGATGCCCACCTTCCCTTCCGCGCGTGCGCAGTGAGCGCCGCAGAACCAGCGGCCCTCGACCTCCACGCCCTGGCCGAGGATCTGGACCCTGCAGTGCTCGCAGATGGGTGCCATCCGGTGGATGGCGCAGGCGAAGCAGTCGAAGATGTGCACCGCGCCCTGCGCGTGCACCTCGAACGACATGCCGTAATCATTTCCACAGACCTCACAACGTGCCATGCGCCACAGGGTGGGACTGCGGGCGGCGGCAGGGCGAGCGGTCGGCGGGCGAGTCGCCGCCAATCACCCGTCTGCCTCAGACACGTCCCGCAGCAGTTGCGTGAAGGCGGCCTCGTCGACGACGGGGGTGCCGAAGGACTTGGCCTTGACGGTCTTGGATGTCGCCGAGTCGGGGTCGTTGGTGACGAGCAGACTCGTGAGCCGCGACACACTCGTCGCGATGTGCAGTCCGGCCTCGACCGCCCGGTCCTCCAGCAGTTCGCGGTCCACGGACGTATCACCTGAAAACGCTACTCGCATGCCCTGCTTGAGCAATTTGCCCGGTTCGTACCGCCCGGGGTTCGGGTACGGGCACGCCGGCCGCTTGCGCGACGGGCGCCAGCTCCCGCCGCCCCCGCCCATGCCGCCCCGGTACGAGGCCTGGTAGCCCACGCGCGGCGTCGCGGGGGAGTCCGACCACTCGGTGAGCGGCAGGCATTCGAGCAGCGGCAGTCGTACGCCGCCCTGCGCGGCCGCGTGCAGGCTCGGGCGGAACGCCTCGGCGAGCACGCGCGCGTCGTCGAGCGCGTGGTGCGCACGCTGCTGTACGACGCCGAAGTGCGCGGCCAGCGACTCCAGCTTGTGGTTGGGCAGGGGCAGTCGAAGCTCCTTGGAGAGCGCGATGGTGCACAGCCGCTGCTGGACGGGCGCGGTGCGCTGGGCGCGTGCGTACTCCCGGGCGATCATCGACCAGTCGAACATGGCGTTGTGCGCGACGAGCACGCGGCCGTCGAGCCGCTCGGAGAATTCGGCCGCGATGTCCGGGAACAGCGGGGCGTCCACGAGCACATCGCTGGTGAGGCCGTGGATCCAGACCGGGCCGGGGTCGCGCTCCGGGTTGACCAGCGTGTACCAGTGGTCCTCGACGTCCCCCCGGTAGTCCAGCCGGTAGACGGCAGCGGAGATTATCCGGTCGTCGCGCGCGAGTCCGGTGGTCTCCACGTCGACGACCGCGTACCCCTTGGGGTAGGCGGTCGGCCACGCTGTTGGCGCTGCTGCTGTCTGGCGGTCGTCGAGCATGGTCACAGAGAATACGGGCCCGGACTGACAGTCCCCTATTCACCCAGGTCCGCGCTCATGCCCGGGCTCAGGTCCGGGATCAGCTCCGCGACCAGGTCTCCGGCGGTGACCCGCTCGAATCCGGGGTGCCCGTCGACCGGTCCGGGGAAGAGGCGGTAGACCGTGCCGGTCGCTCCTGCGGGCGCGGCCGAGCCGTGCACCTGGGCGAGCAGCACCCGCCCGCCCTCCGGTGAAGTACCGGTCCCGTCCGGGGTGTTGAGGGCGGATATCCGGGCGGCGAAGGACCGCGGGTCCTCGCCGGGACGCAGGTGATACGTCCACCGCTCACCGTCCCGCCGCACCACGCTGACCACGCGCGTGCGCGCGGCGGCGTGCCAGACGGCGAGGTCCCACAGGGTCGTCCGGCTTCCGGAGCCGAAGTACGCGGACAGGTCGCGGCCGATCCTGCCGAGGTCCCCGGTGTGCGAGTGGATGCTCTGGAAGCCCGCGGCCGACGGCAGATGGAGGTCCGTCCACAGGGCCTCGCGGGTCCTCAGATCGACCAGCATCGGCACACAGACGAGTGACGCTCCGGCCAGGTCGAAGCGCTGACGGACGGTGCGCGGATGGTACGAGGAGTCGCGCGGGCGGTCGGAGTGGAGCTCCATGAAGCCCGCGAACGCGTCGAGCAGCTCGTCGAAGTCCACGTTGTTGAAGCTGAAGACGATCGGCATCGCGTACACCGCGCCGCTCGCGGCGAGCGCGGGCAGGTCCAGATCGACGTACTCGGTCGCGCCGTCGGGTGCGGGCGCCGACGTGAGGTCGCCGGAGTGGACGGCGGCCCGGTCGGCGTGCACCAGGTTCGTGTAGTCGCAGAACCCGGCGAACTTCCACTCCGCGTCGAAGAACGCGACCGACAGGTCAAGGTCGATGCGGGTGCCCGAAGGCTGGGTCCAGTGCAGGAACAGCCGCAGGATGTCGCCGTCGGGCAGCGGCTGCGTGCTCCCCCTCGGTACGGCGACGAGCGTCTTCGCACAGGCGTGCTCGGCGAACGGGACGGTGAGGTCCGCGAGACCGTGGTCGATCACAGCGTGGTCGTACGGTTCGCGGCTGCCGAGTCGCCTCAGCACCTCCGCCTCCAGGAGCGCGCAGGCCTGCTCGGTCAGCGTGCGCGGCAGCGGCGCACGGCTGTCGTCCTGTACGAAGGCGTGGGTGACCTCCCCGCGCGGGAAGAACACCCGCCGCCCGCCGGGGCGGTGGCGTACGCGCAGCGAGCCGAGCGCGGAGAGCAGCGGCCCCACGCCCGCCTTGGGCAGGGCGTGCGCCAGGGCTTCGGCGAGCTCGGTGGGCAGTGCGTCCTCCCCGTACAGCCGCAGGACATGGTCGAGGCGGCGCAACAGCTCGCCGGGCCGCCCGCGCAACAGGCTTACGGCGGTGGACAGCTCGCGCTCGGCCAGGGCGACCTCGAGCCGGCCGTTCCAGGTGACGGCGCGCAACCGGTCGCCCTCCGGCTTCACCCACTGCGGGTGTTCGGCGGCGAGCTCCAGCAGCTCGGGGAAGGCCGTGGTGTCGGTCTCGCGGAGCACGGCGAAGGCGAGCGTGGCCTTGGGGTGGCGGGTGTGCTGCTCGTACGGGTGGAGGCTTTCGGCGGCGCGCTTCCAGACGCGCGGGTGGCGCCCGAGGTCCTCGATGAGCGAGGCGAGGTGCAGTCCGTCGAGCACGGAGAGGAGTTCGCGGCGCAGTGCGCGGGAGAGGCTGCGAAAGCGCGGCGGCTTCAGCAGGGCCGCGGAACCTCCGGAGTGTACGGCGAGGAGCCGGAGCACATCGGTGGCGGTGGTGAGCCGTTCGCGCAGCAGTGGGCGCACGGCGGCCGAGGTGCGGGGGTCGCGGAGCAGGGTGCCGAGGACGAGCGCTTTGGTCTCGCGTACGGGAATGTCGTCCGGCAGCCAGCCGAGGTCCGCCGGCGCCTGCTGGAGCAGTACGGACAGGTCTTCGCTGTCCTGCGCGGAGAGCGGGGTGAGGCGGGCCGCCAACAGGCGCACTTGGGCGGCGGTTTCGGCGGCCCGGTCGGTGCCGAGGGTGAGCAGCCGCAGCGTACGGGCCGGGGCTTCGCTCCGGCGGCCGGTGGGGCGCACGGGGCGCACGGGACGCACGGGGCTCAGGAACGGGTCGTCGCGATGGATCCTGCGGTGGCAGATCGGGCAACCGGAGTAGTCAGATCCGTCCCAGCAGCCGCGGCACACCAGGTGCGCGCAGGGGGACACCGGGTGGACGCTGCCGACCGCGCCGCACAACACGCAGGGCTGCTCCGGAAGCTGGAGGAGCAGGCTGAACACGCGGTCCACGAAGAGCCGGCCGGTGTCGGCCGGGGTGGAGAGCGGGAAGCGCTCGAAGAGCGGGGTGTGGGTGCGGTTGGAGCCGAGGAGGTCGTCGACCTGGGCCAGCAGTCGGCGGCCCGCCTGGGCGAGGTCGAGGTGGTCCAGGGCGGCGAACGCGGCGTGCAGCGGCGCGGTGAACGCATAGCCGCGGTCGAGGAGTTCGGTCTCGAGGACCACCAGGCGGGGCGCGGTGAGCGGGTCCTTGAAGGACGCCGGGCGGTGGTCGAGATGGACAGTCTGGGTGCGTCTGAGCAGCACGGACTGAAGGGTGGGCATGGGGCCTTTCCGCGGGTGAACAGCGAAGAGGGGGGCGGAGAGTGGGCGCGCTACGGTCGTCGGAGGATGAGAAGGAAGCGCGCGGCGGAGCCGCCCCCGCTGCGGTGATTCTAGGCAGGAGTCCGGCGGCGGTTCCAGCGATTTAATGGGGGTTAATCCGGGCTGCTGTCCGGGGTGAGCAGCGCGCTCACCAGGGCGCGTACGGATGTGGTGAACAGCTTCTCAGGATCGGCGGGCCGGGCCAGTGCGCGGGCGAGTGCCGGGTCGTGTTCGGCGGTGACGGCGGACCACAGATCGCCTTCGCCGGGGGACTGCACGGGGGCGCGTTCGCGGTTGCGCTCGACCAGCAGGAAGCCGACGACCTGGAACTGGACGGCGCGTACCGCTTCCGCGGCCCGGGCGCCGCGCAGGCCGGCCGCGTGCACCTCGTGGACCAGGGCCTGCTGGGCCGGGAGGAACATCCGTTCCGTCAGGCCGCGTTCGTGGACCATCGCGATCAGGTGCGGGCGGGCGCGCAGTTCGCGGCGGAGGGTTCGGGCGACGGAGACGACGCGGTCGGCGGGGGTGCGGCCGCGCGGGGTGATGGCGCCCATCTCCTCGACGGTCCGCTCGACGAGGGCGTCCAGGAGCGACTCGCGGTTGCCGACGTGCCAGTAGATCGAGGTGACCGCCGTACCGAGCTCGGCGGCGAGCTTGCGCATGGTGAGGGAGGCGGGGCCGTGCTGTTTGACGAGAGCCGTGGCGGCCTCCAGGACCTCTTCGCGGGTCAGGGCGGTGCGTGGCATGGGGCCCCCAATTCTCGTGCGTGCACGCCTATTTACCCTTCATGTCCCTCGGTGTAACTGTGTTACAGACTACCGAGCTGCAGGCTGCCGACGAGAGCGAAAGCGAAAGGCGGTACGACATGGCACGCGTACGGTACGGCGCGCGGACCGAGGCCGAGATCACGGCGGCGCGCGAATCCAGCACCAAGCTCCCCGACATCTGGTCGACCGGTGTGGTGGCCCTCTGGGAGAGCGACCCGGACGCGGTGGCGGCCGTACTGCCGCCGCCGCTCAAGCCCGCCGAGCGGCCGCTCGTACGGGCCAACATCAGCAAGGTCGACCTGCCCGGCTACCCGCTGGGCGCCGGTTCGGTGGCGGTCGCCGCCGTCCACGACGGGATCACCGGCTGGTACCCCCTGGTCATGCCGATGACCCACGAACGGGCCCTGATCGGCGGCCGCGAGGTCTTCGGTGAGCCGAAGAAGCTGGGCGAGGTGACCGTCGACCGCGACGGCCTGGTCGTACGGGCGGCGCTCGCCCGGCACGGCATCGCCTTCGTCGAGGTGCGGGGCGCTGTGGAAGGCCCCCTGCCGCTGCCCGAACCGGCGGAGAAGGTCGACTTCTACTTCAAGTTCCTGCCGGCGGTGGACGGCCGCGGCTTCGACGCCGACCCGGTCCTCGTGCACTGCGTCCGCAACGAGAAGGTGCGCAAGCTGGAGCGGATCACGGGCGACGTGGTGCTGCGCGAGTCGATGTACGACCCGGTCGCGGATCTGCCCGTACGCCGCGTCGTGGAGATCACCATCGGCGAGAAGACCACCGACCAGAAGGGCAGGGTGGTGGAACGGGTGAGCGCGCAGGCCCTGCTCCCGTACATCCACCAGCGCTACGACGACCCGCAGCAGATCCTCGACGGCCCGCCGGAAGGGAGCGTCGTCTGATGCGGCTGCGCGAGGGGCAGGTCGCCGTCGTCACGGGCGCGGCGAGCGGCATCGGGCTGGCGATGGTCCGGCGGTTCGCGGCCCAGGGGCTCAAGGTCGTACTCGCCGACGTGGAGGAGGGGGCGCTGGACAAGGCCGCCGCCGAACTCCGGGCGGAGGGCGCACAGGTGCTCGCCCGTGTCGTCGACGTCAGCGAACGGGAGTCCGTCACCGCGCTCGCGGACGCGGCGTACGACACCTTCGGCGCGGTGCACGTGCTGTGCAACAACGCGGGGGTCGGCTCCGGCGCGGAGGGCCGCATGTGGGAGCACGAGGTGAACGACTGGAAATGGGCGTTCGCGGTGAACGTCTGGGGCGTGTTCCACGGCATCCAGGCGTTCGTTCCACGGATGCTCGCGGGCGGCGAACCCGGGCACGTCGTCAACACGTCGTCGGGCGACGGCGGAATAGCCCCGCTGCCGACCGCGTCCGTGTACGCCGTCACCAAGGCGGCCGTCGTGACGATGACCGAGTCGCTGTACGCACATTTGCGGGCGGAGAGCGTTCCCGTGAGCGCTTCCGTGCTGTTCCCCGGACCCCACATGCTCCGCACGGGGCTGTGGGAGTCGCACCGGAACCGGCCGTCGCGCTACGCCAAGGAACGGCCGCGCAGGACGCCGTACCGCAGCCTCGGGCAGTGGGAGACGGCGATGAGGGAGGCGGGGCACGAGATCGAGTTCACGCCGGTCGAGGAGGTCGCCGAGACCGTCGTGGAGGGGATCACCGCAGACCGTTTCTGGATGCTGCCGGCGAGCGAGCACAGCGACCGGCAGATCCGCGCGAGGGCGCAGTCGATGCTCGACCGCGCCAATCCGTCGTACCTGGAGAACTTCATTCTCGACTGAGGGGGACATGCGATGACAGAACAGAGCGATCCGTACCTGATCATCTCCTCCGACTGCCACGCCGGTCTGCCGACCGAGCAGTACCGGCCCTACCTGGACAGCGCCTTCCACCGCGACTTCGACGAATTCCTCGGGCAGCGCGACGCCCGCCGCGAGGAGATGACGCGCCTCGGCGTACGCAACGAGGCCTTCGCCGCCAAGTGGTTCCAGGACAACGAGGAGGGGCTGCGCGGCGGCTGGGACACGGCCCAGCGGCTCAAAGAGCTCGACGGCGACGGGGTGGCCGCCGAGGTCGTCTTCCCCGACGCCGATGCCGTAGACAGCCAGACCGCCGCACCCTTCGGCGTCGGCCTCGGCCTCTCCGGCGACCAGGACCCCACCCTGGGCATGGCGGGCGCGCAGGCGCACAACCGGTGGCTCGCCGAATTCGTTTCCCAGAACCCCGAACGGCACTGCGGCGTAGCGCTCCTGCCCATCACGGGCGAAGTGGAGAAGGTCGTCGCAGAGATCCACCGGGCCAAGGAGTCCGGGCTCGGCGCGCTGATGATCCCCTCGATGTGGGTCGACAGGCCGCCGTACCACGACCGCCGTTACGACCCGGTGTGGGCGGCGGCGGCCGAGACGCGCATGCCGATCGTGACCCACTCGGGCGCCGCGCCGCGCCACGAATACGGCGACCACCTGGGCATCTACGTCTCCGAGGTCACGTGGTGGCCCGCCAGGCCGCTGTGGTTCCTGCTGTGGTCGGGCGTCTTCGAGCGCCACCCCGGGCTGCGGTTCGGTGTCGCGGAGTCCGGCTGCTGGTGGCTGCCGAACCAGCTGTGGTTCATGGACCGTCTGTACCTGGGCGCGCACGGGGGCAAGAAACTCTCCCCCTTCGCCGAGCTGAAGCGGCCGCCGAGCGAGTACCTGGACCGGCAGGTCTTCATCTGCGCCACCAACACCAAGCGCCGCGAACTCGCCCAGCGGTACGAGATCGGCGTGGACAACATCCTGTGGGGCAGCGACTTCCCGCACCCCGAGGGCACCTGGCCCGACACGCGCGCGTGGCTGAAGCGCACCTTCCACGACATCCCCGTCGGCGAGACCCGCCGCATCCTGGGCCTGGCGGCGGCGGACGTCTTCGGCTTCGACACGGCGAAGCTCACCCCGCTCGCCCGGCGCATCGGCCCGACGCCGCAGGAACTGGGCCAGCCGGACGACCAGCCGGCCGTCGAGGCGTCCTGGGCGAGGTCGCGCGAGGTGGGCCGGCACTGGCTGACCGACCACGACTTCCCGCAGCTGGGAGTTTCACCATGACCGACGACCGCTACACCGTCATCTCCGCCGACTGCCACGCGGGCGCCGATCTCCTCGACTACAAGCCGTACCTGGAGAAGCGGCACCACGACGACTTCGACGCGTGGGCGGCGACGTACGTCAATCCGTACGAGGACCTCCTCGCCGACACCGCCGACCGCAACTGGAACTCCGCCCGGCGCCTGGCCGAGCTGGAGGCGGACGGCATCGTGGCGGAAGTGGTGTTCCCGAACACCATCCCGCCCTTCTTCCCCAGCGCATCGCTGATGGCCCCCGCGCCCACCCGCGAGGAGTACGAGCAACGCTGGGCGGGCCTGCGCGCGCACAACCGCTGGCTGGCGGACTTCTGCGAGGACGCTCCCGGGCGGCGGGCAGGCGTCGCGCAGATCCTCCTCAACGACGTCGAAGAGGCGGTACGCGAGATCCGCCGCACCAAGGCGGCAGGCCTCACCGGGGGCATCCTGCTGCCGGGGGCACCGCCGGGCTCCGGCATACCGGAGCTCTACTCGTCGACGTACGACCCGATCTGGGCGGTCTGCGAGGAGCTGGAGGTCCCCGTCAACCACCACGGCGGGTCCGCCTCCCCACCGCTCGGTGACGAGCCGGCCGCCCGCGCCGTCTTCATGGTGGAGACGACGTGGTTCTCGCACCGGGCCCTGTGGCACCTGATGTTCGGCGGGGCGTTCCGCCGCCACCCCCGCCTGAAGCTGGTCCTCACCGAACAGGGTTCGGGCTGGATCCCGGGCGTGATCGAGATGCTCGACTACTACCACTCCCGTCTGGTGGCGGCAGCGACCCGCGCGTCCACCGCCGAGTCGAAGTTCGGCGCGGGACTGGCCGCTTCGATGGGCAACAGCCCCAGCGACGTCTGGCGTGACAACTGCTACGTCGGCGCGAGCTTCATGCGGCCCCACGAGGTGCCGCTGCGCGACCGGATCGGCCTCGACAAGATCATGTGGGGCAGCGACTACCCCCACGACGAAGGTACGGCGCCGTACTCCCGCGAGGGCCTGCGGATCGCGTACGCCGGACTGCCGCGCGAGGAGATCGCGGCCATGGTCGGCGGCAACGCGGCCCGCGTGTACGGCTTCGACCTCGCCCTCCTCGACCCGATCGCGGCGAAAGCCGGCCCCACCGTGGGGGAGATCCACGAGCCCCTCACCGAGATCCCGCCCGACGCGACGAGTCCGGCCTTCGCGCCGGGCGGGTCGGTACGCGTCTGGTGACGGCGCGGGTGAGACCCTCCCCGGGTGACCGAGCAGCAGACTCATGACGAAGCCCACGGGGGAGCCCTCGGCGCGCGCCTGAACTGGCTGCGCGCGGGGGTGCTCGGGGCGAACGACGGCATCGTCTCCACCGCCGGCATCGTCGTCGGCGTCGCCGGGGCGACCGACGAACGGTCGGTGCTCCTGACGGCGGGCCTCGCCGGGCTGCTGGCCGGGTCGATGTCGATGGCGGCGGGGGAGTACGTATCGGTGTCGACGCAGCGCGACTCGGAGGAGGCGGCGCTGGCCCAGGAGAAGCGGGAGCTGCGCGAGGAGCCGGAGGCGGAACTGGCGGAGCTGACCGAACTGCTGGCCGCGCGTGGCCTGTCCGAGGAGGTGGCCCGCGAGGCCGCCCAGCAGCTCACCGAACGCGACGCGCTGCGCGCGCACGCGCGCGTGGAGCTCGGCATCGACCCCGAGGACCTCACCACCCCCTGGCACGCGGCGGCCGCCAGCTTCGTCGCCTTCACGGTGGGCGCACTGCTCCCGCTCCTGGCGATCGTCCTCCCGCCCCCGTCCTGGCGACTCCCGGTCACGGTCGTCTCGGTCCTGCTCGCCCTGGCCCTGACGGGCTGGAGCAGCGCCAGGCTGGGCGCCGCGCCGCCGAGGCCGGCGGTGCTGCGGAACATGGCGGGCGGGGCGCTGGCCATGGCAGTTACGTACGGGGCGGGGTCGTTGTTGGGGGCGGCGGGGGTTTAGGGGCGGTGAAGGAGCCGCTCGGGGGGGATGAGGTGCGTACCGTGCACGGTCGTGGCGAGGTTCGTGTGAATCACGAGGTTCTCCAGGCCGGCGAGCGGAGACAGGTCGATGGGACCTGCGCAGTTACCCAGGGAGATCAACGTCAGGTGCGGCAGGTCCCGCAGAGCCTCCAGCCCCGAGACGAGCCGACACTTGTGCAAGCGCAGCATTTCGAGGTCCTGGTAATGCACCACGGATGCTAGGTCGAGGGCGGACTGGTCGGCCATCTGCAAAGTGGTCAGTCGGATCGGGGTACGTCGCCGGGCCAGTTGTGCGCCCTGCGTGTCGCCCGTGATGCTCAGCGTTTGAAGGCGGGGCCACCGTTCGAGCCCGTCGAGCCCGATGGTGCCCGCCTCTCCGAGAAGGTTGAGAGACCGGAGTTCGGGACCGGCCGGGATGTCCCCAACCCTCCCGACTGCAGGGAGGAAGAAGGAGATCACCAAGGAATGCAGCGAGGGGAGTCCCGCAAGCGGGGCCAGCGACAGTCCTTCGGAGAGCCGGATGAGCATCAGTTGCTGGAGAGGTAACGACCTGAGTGGCGCGAGATCCGTCACCGACAGGCACTCCTCGATGCCGAGCGACTCCAGGCGTGGCAGTGCGGCGAGGGGGGACAGGTCGCGCAGCCCGTGGTCCCTGTTGAGGAACAGCGCTTCGAGTGAGGTGTGAGCGGTGAGCTCCGCCGGGAGGCCGTGATCGCCTTCGAGCCAGACGTAGGAGAGGTGACGCAGCCTGGGAAGCTCCGCCACCTGTGCGGGCGTACGCACCTTGAGGTACGTCTTCGGCAGTGTGGCGCCGGACAGCACCTCGTCCACGTACTCTCCGGTGTCGAAGGCGCTCCACTGGCTGGAGATCTCGAACGCGACCGGGAACCGACCGTCCTCGCGGAACCTGGCGATGACCTCCAGTGCCGCGTCACCGCCGACCAGCCCCGCCGTCCGGATGACCGCGCCGGCACTTGCCTCGTCCAACCCCTCCGGTCCGGGCAGCAGCTCCAGTACCAGCTCCCCTACTTTGGCCAGTTCCTCCGCCTCCTCCACCCGGCGCGGCGGCAGCAACTCCTCCGTCCTGGCTTGCACATCGGCCCGCACCACCGGATCCAGCTCCGGCGCATGCTCCAGACACGCCGCCGCCAGCAGCACCAGCCGATGCCGCCACCGCTTGGCCTTGTCCGCTCGGCGCAGTAACTGCCGCAGCAGCCGTGCCCGTTCCTCTACGCGCGCGTGACCGACCGCCATCCGGACCACGTCGTCCCACTGGTCGTCGTGCGCGTTGCTCACCAGCACACCGAAGTCCCGAGCCTCTACCGCCGCCTTCGCGCCCAGGTAGTCCTGGAAAGTGCGGTGTACGAACTCCCACTGGCCCGGAATCGGTTCGCGCAGTAACCCGCTGCGGATCAGCAGATGGGAGAAGACCTGGTCGGCGTCCCCCTGGATCTGCGGCATGGCGGTCAGACACTCGCCGATCACGTGCATGCCGTCCTGGCGAGCCACCTCAGTCAGGCCGTTACGGATCAGCCAGTACGCGAGCCGTTGCAGCAGTAGCGTCTGTTCGTCGCGGGAGAGGTCGACGCCCTCGGTGCCCGTGATCTCGCGTTCCGTGTCGCGCCGTACGAGCAGCATGTCCAGCGCCGCGTCGTACAGCTCCTTCCGCGCACGCGGGAGCTGCATCCGGCGGTCGCGGTTCAGGGCGCACAGCAGAGCGCACATCAGCGGGTTGGTGGCGATCCGGCTCAAATCCCGGCGACTGGTGATGGCCCGCACCAAGGACTGCTCGTACGTGTCGAGCCGACCCCGTTCCGCGTCCGACACGCACTCCTCGCGTGCCGCGTCGTGCCAGTGCACGACGAACGCACGGATGTCCTCACGCTCCATGGGGAGCAGGGTGTGCGCGACGAAGTCCTGGCCTGCCAGCCAGTCCTCCGGTACGGCCGACGGCCGCGTCGTCACCACGTACCGTGCGCGCGGGAAGGCCGCGATCAGCGACTTCAGCCATGTTGCGGTATGGCTGCGCAGCCGCATAGGGACCTCGTCCACGCCGTCGACCAGCACAAGCGCCCGCCCGCTGCTCAGCAGGGATTCCGCCCACCCTGTCGGCGCGGAACCGTGCAGTGGCACTCCCGCCGCCCGTAGGAAATCCTCCGGCATCGGCAGCGTGTCCGGTGTGTTGAAGGACCGCAGCCGCAGTACGAACGGAACGCACCGGTTCCAGTTGTCCAGCTCCTGGCCGAAGGTGCGCCGCGCCGCGTTGAGTGCCAGCCACTGCACCAGCGTGCTCTTCCCGGATCCGGCGGGCCCGCGCAGGAGCAGCCGGTCCGTTGCGGACAGTGCCTGCTCGGCCTTCACCACGCTCTGGCCCGGGTGCGGGATTCCCAGTTCGCTCCGGTGCTCAGTACTCACCGCGAGGCTGATGTACGCCGTGTCCAGTGGCCATTCCTTGCGCGACTGGTCGATGGTGAGCCCGAACAGCTCCAGCCGCCCGTGCGTCCCCGCCACGAAGTCCGCGTACCGCTGCTCGAAGGCCAGTGCCTCCGCGTCCGGGCGCGGGCCCACCCTCGCCCGTACGTCCGCCACCAGCTCCCGCGTGCGTCCGGCCGCCCGCGTCTGTTCCACCGCCGCCCGCGCGGGGAACTGGGGGTGCGCCGTCAGTTGCTCCACCAGATGCGCGCAGCACAGGTCGAGCAGCTCGCCGTACAGGTCCTCGGCCCGCGAGCCCAACCCGGCCACCGGCCGTCGTAACTCGGCCGCCAGCCGCACCGGGTCCAGGTCCAGCGCGAACAGCCGCTCGGGGCCGATCTCACCCGCCGCCTCGAACGCGTCCCGTACCGCGTCCGCCGCCGCCAGCCGCTCCGCCTCCGGCAGTCCGGCGTACGAGGAGTCGGACAGCCGGCGCCCCAGCACCTTCGCCAGCCTCTCCGGGCTTGCCGGGCGCGGCAGCGGGCGGACCGGGGCGCTGACCAGGCCCGCACCGGGGCGAGGGATCAGGAGGGACTTGGCCGCCGCGCCGGCGACCGTTCCCGCGAGCCGGGCGAGGACTAATTCGAGACCCTGCAACGGTGTTCCTCCCGGCGTACGTCTCGGCGGACAATGCATCGTATGCCGAATGACCTGACTGACACCGGCCCAACTCCCTACCACACACCCCGCTTTGATGCCCTCGTCGCCGAGGCGGGCCGCATCGCGACCGGCCTCGGCCACGGGCACACCGGCGCCGAGCATCTCCTCCTCGCCGTCGTGCGCGACCCCGACGCCGTACCGACGCGGGTGCTCGCCGAGCTCGTCGAGCCCGCCGACATCGAGAAGCGGCTGCTGGCGCTCATGACGTCACCGGCGTACCACGAGAACCGCTGATCGCCCCTGGCCGGCGCTGACGGATCGTCTTACATACTTGTGGGTAACAACCCCTAGCCGAGCGCTCACCTGCGCCTCTATCGTGCGGGCATGCCGAACCTGCCCGATGTCGTGCTGTGGTCGATACCCGCCTTCGTACTGCTCACCCTTCTCGAAATCGTGAGCTACCGCCTCCATCCCGACGAGGACGCCGCCGGGTACGAGACCAAGGACGCCGTCACCAGCGTCAGCATGGGGCTCGGCAGTATCGCGTTCGATCTGCTCTGGAAGATCCCGATTGTCGCGATCTACATGGCGGTGTACGAGCTGACGCCCGCCCGCGTCCCCCTCCTCTGGTGGACGATTCCGCTGATGCTGCTCGCGCAGGACTTCTTCTACTACTGGTCCCACCGCGGCCACCACGTCATCCGCATCCTCTGGGCCTGCCACGTCGTCCACCACTCCAGCCGCAAGTTCAACCTCACCACCGCCCTGCGCCAGCCCTGGACGACGCTCACCGTCTGGCCGTTCTACCTGCCGCTGATCGCGTGCGGCGTGCACCCGGCCGCGCTCGCCTTCTGCTCGTCCGCGAACCTCGTCTACCAGTTTTGGGTGCACACCGAGCGCGTCGGCAAGCTGCCGCGCCCCTTCGAGTACGTCCTGAACACGCCGTCCCACCACCGCGTCCACCACGCCTCCCAGGGCGGCTACCTGGACCGGAACTTCGGCGGCATCCTCATCCTCTGGGACCGGCTCTTCCGCTCGTTCGCCGCCGAGACCGAGCGGCCCGTCTTCGGCCTGACGAAGAACATCAGCACCTACAACCCGCTGCGCGTCGCCACCCACGAGTACGCCGCCATCGCCCGCGACGTACGCGCGGCAACCACCTGGCGCGAGCGCGCGGGCCGGATATTCCGCGGCCCGGGCTGGCAGCCGCGCCGCCCGGCGGAGTCGGGAGTCACCGGGCAGACGCAGGAAGCCGCTGCGGGAGGCACCGCGTGAGCGCCACCAGCGGGTGGTCCCGGGGGCTGCTCGCCGCCTTCGTCGTCGCGGCCCTCGCCGACCTCGGCTCGCTCATCGCAGGGGCCGACCCCGGCCACATGATCGCCAAGCCACTGCTGATGCCGCTGCTCGCGGCGTACGCGGCCGTGCGCGGCGCACCGCGCCTGCTCGTCGTCGCGCTGCTCTTCGGCTGGGGCGGCGATGTGTTCCTGCTCGCCGACGCGGACTGGGCCTTCCTCGTCGGTATGGCGTCCTTCGCCGCCGGACACGTCTGCTATCTCCTGCTGTTCGGACGCGACAGCCGTACCAGCCGTACGTCCAAAGTCCTCGGCGCCGGGTACGCCGTCGCACTCCTCACCACCGTCGCCCTCCTGTGGCCCGACCTCCCCGCCGAACTGCGCATCCCGGTGGCCGGATACAGCCTGTTGCTCACCGCCATGGCATGGCGAGCGAGTGGCCTCGGTCTGTACGCCGGACTCGGCGGCGCACTCTTCCTGCTCTCCGACACCCTCATCGCCACGGGCGTCGCCGAGTGGCCCCAGCTGCCCGCACCCGACTTCTGGATCATGCTCACCTACGCGGCCGCGCAGTATCTGCTGGTCACAGGGGTGCTGGGGCGGCGGCAGGAGGCCCCGGCCGCTCCGTCGGCGTACCATCAAGGCCGCACAACCGGTACAACCGTCTGAGCACCAGGTCAGTGACGCCTGACATGCGAACGGGCCGCCCGGATGGAGTCCGGGCGGCCCGCTCGCACGCGTACGTGCCTACTTCTTGGTCACGGCGTCCAGCGCGTCGGCGATGCCGACCCCGTAGAAGCCGTTGTAGTTCTTACCGCCCTCGCACACCGCGTCGATCTTGCCGTCGCCGTTGATGTCGTACGGGTCGGTGCACGGCGCCGCGTCCGCCTGGCTCGCCAGGAGGGACTTGACGCGCTTCGCCGAGGCGTGCGGGTGTGTGCTCTTGATGAGCGCCGCCACACCCGCGACGTGGGGGGAGGCCATCGACGTACCGGCCATGTAGCCCCACGTGCCGCCCGGAACCGGGCCCAGGATCAGACCGCTCACCGCTGGAGGCGCCGGCCGCTGGTACGCCGTGCTGTCGCCGCCCGGAGCCGCGATGTCGATGACACCGTGACCGTAGTTCGAGAACGACGACTTGATGCCCTTCGCGCCGGTCGAAGCGACGGTCACGACGCCCGGCAGCTGCGTCGGAGCGTCGAGGCACTCGCTCGGGTCGATGTCGCGCGGCACCGGGGTGGTGTCGTTCGGGCTCGTCGTGTCATTGATCGAGTCGGCCGCGAGGTCGTAGTTCGAGTTGCCGGCTGCGGCGACGTTCACCGCGCCCTTCTTCTCGGCGTACCGCGAGGCCCGGACGATGGCGTCGACGAGCGCCTTCTGGTCCGGGTCGTCCTTGCAGTTGAACATCCACGGGTCGGTGTAATAACTGTTGTTCGTTACGTCGACACCGTGCTCGGCCGCCCACACGAAGCCGCAGACCACCGACTCGGTGTAGAAGAAGCCGGCCGTCGTGGACACCTTGATGCCGGAGACCTTGACGCCCGGCGCGACACCGGTGACGCCGACACCGTTCTTCGCGGCGGCTATCTCGCCCGCCACGTGCGTGCCGTGCGGGCTCTCCTCGGCCGACGGGCGCCAGGCGCCGTCCGCCGTATCGGGCTTGCCCGTCACGCAGTTGACCGACGCCTCGCGGTCGAAGTTCGGCGCCAGGTCCGGGTGCGTGTCGTCGACACCCGTGTCGATCACGGCGACCGTGACGTCCCTGCTGCCGAGCGTCTTCTCGTGGGCCTTGTCCGCCTTGATGGCGGGCAGGTCCCACTGCAGCGGCTGCAACGGGTCCTGGCCGGCGACCGCGAGCGCGGACGCCGCCTCGACCTCGGCGCCGGTGAGGGCCTTCGGCGTACCGACATCCTTCGTCGACTGGGCGGGCAGCGGCGCCGTACGGGTCGCACCCGCCGACTGCACGCCCTTGACTCCCCGCATCGTCTTCGCGAACGCGTCGTTCGACGAGTGGACGACGATCACGCCTATCTGGTCGTACGCGTGGACAATCGTGCCGCCGGCCCGGCCGATGGCCTTCTTCACCCTGTCCGAATTGCCCTTGCCGGGGCGTACGTTGACGACGTAACTCAGCGGCGTGCCCGCTGTCTCGGCGAGCGCCGGCCTGGCATCGAGCGTGCCCGGCGTACCGAGCGCGTCGGCCGACGTCGCCGACGCGGTGCCCGGCAGGAACGCGAGCGCGGCGGTGATGGCCATGCCCGCGGATATGGCCACGGTGCGGCGGGACCGCGGGGTGCGGTGCGGCGTCATAAAGCCTCCGGTTCGCTGAAGCGGTCGGGTACTCGGGCGGTCACCGCTTGACGGCGTCGAGAGCGTCGACGACACCGGAGCCGTAGTAGCCGTTGTAGTTCTCGCCGCCCTCACAGGTGGTGGCCTCGACCCACTTGCCGGCCGAGTCGTAGACGTGCGTCGGGCAGCCCGGGTTGTCGGCCTGCGCCTTGAGCAGCGCCTGGAGCTGCGCCGGAGTCGCCTTCGGGTACGTGCTCTTCAGCAGCGCGGCTACGCCCGCGACGTGCGGGGTGGCCATCGAGGTGCCCTGCTTGTAGCCGTAACCACCGTTCAGGACGGTCGACAGGACCCGGCCGTTGGCGTCCGGCGTGGCCGGGATCTGCCACTTGTCGCCGCCGGGGGCCGCGACGTCGGCGACGCCGTACCCGTAACTGGAGTAGTACGACTTGACGTTCTTGTCGCCCGTCGCGGTGACCGTCATGACGCCCGGCAGCTGCGTCGGGATGTCGAGGCACTCCGACGGGTCGATGATCCGGTCGCTCGGGGTGGTGTCATTGGGGCTGGAGTTGTCGAGGATCTCGTCGGCCGACAGGTCGAAGTTGGAGTTGCCCGCCGCCGCGACATTCAGGGCACCCTTGCGCTCCGCGTACTTCGTCGCGCGCGTCAGGGCGTCCAGGAGCGCCTTCTGGTCCGGGTCGTCCTCGCAGTTGAACATCCATGGGTCGACGTAATAGCTGTTGTTCGTTACGTCGATGTCGTTCTCCGCGGCCCACACGAAGCCGCACACGACCGCCTCGGTGAAGAAGAGGCTGGTGCCCGGCTCGCTGACCTTGATGCCCGCGAGCTTCACGCCCGGCGCGACACCGGCGACGCCAAGACCGTTGCGCGGAGAGGCGATCGTACCGGCGACATGCGTGCCGTGGTCGCTGCCGTCGGCGTACGGACGCCAGGCGCCCTCCGAGGAGTCCGCGACGCCGCCGACACAGTTGGCCGACTGGGACTTGGAGAAGTTCGGCGCCAGGTCCGGGTGGGTGTCGTCGACACCCGTGTCGATCACGCCGACGGTGACCTTGCTGCTGCCGTCATTGACCTTGGCGGCCTTGTCCGCACCGATGGCGCGGATGTCCCACTGGTTGGCCTCCAGCGGCTCCTGGCCGGGCGCCGCGGCGGCCTCGGCCTTCGCGGCCTCGGCCGCGGACAGCTTCTGGGTGGTGCCTTCCTCGGTGATACCGACCGGCGTGAGCGGCGCGGTGCGGGTCGCGCCCGCCGAAGCCACGCCCCTGGCGGCACGTATCTGCTTGCCGAAGTCCGGGTTCTGCGAGTGGACGACGATGACACCTATCTGGTCGTAGGCGTGCACCACGGTGCCACCGGCAGCGGCGATCGCCCGCTTCACCGACGCGCTCGTGCCGTGGCCACCCTTGGTGTTGACCACGTACGACAGCTTCGGACCTGTGGCGGTCGAGGCCGCCGTCACGGCGGGGCCGTCCAGCGGTGCGGCCGAGGCGGCCGCTCCGGGCAGGAAGCCGAGCGTAGCCGTGAGAGCCAGTCCGACGGGCAGGGCCAGTGTGCGCTGCCGTCTGGATCCCAGATGAGCCATGGGTTCTCCACATCATCCGTAAGAGCCGCCCCTGCGCGGGTGCACATGAGCGGGTACATGACGAGTGAAGCTAGCGCCGATCATGCGTTCGTATCAACGTGTTGGGAAAAGAAATGGCGGATGCCGAACCGAGTCGTGATGCGATCCGTGCCGTTGTCAGGGGGACGAGCATCACAAGCCCCCCACCTGTGAGGTCACTTTGTCCACCCCACCCACCCCACCCGTCGCACCCGCGTCGCGAGGAGATTCCGTGGCAACCGATGCACCACCGCCCCAGGGCGGCCCGGGCCTGATCCGGACAGGGCACACGACAGAGGAATTCGTCGAGGTGCAGGAGAGCGCCGAATTCGGTGAACTGCGCCGTGCCCA
Organism: Streptomyces sp. NPDC002994; assembly: GCF_040611155.1. Taxonomy (NCBI): domain Bacteria; kingdom Bacillati; phylum Actinomycetota; class Actinomycetes; order Kitasatosporales; family Streptomycetaceae; genus Streptomyces; species Streptomyces sp. NPDC002994. Next base: position 33,704 of record NZ_JBEXNQ010000023.1, on the reverse strand, counting down.
CCGTTCCTTCGCCTTCCCCCTGACGATCGCCTTCATCGCCTGGTACCTGCTGTACGTCCTGCTGTCCAACTACGCGGGCGGCTTCATGGGAACCAAGCTCTTCGGCAACATCAACGTCGCTCTCGTCCTCGGCCTCGCCCAGTTCGCGACCACCTTCCTCATCGCCTGGTTCTACTCGCGGCACGCCGCCACACAGCTCGACCCGAAGTCCGAGGCGATCAAGTCCCGTCTGGAGAGCGACGCATGAGCCCCGCGCTGACCACGGCGACCACGCTCCAGTTCGCCGCCGCCGGCGACGCCAGCGAGCACCGGCCGCTTATCATCACCCTTTTCGGTCTTTTCGTCGTCGCCACCCTGTTCATCACGGTTTGGGCGGGTCGTCAGACCAAGAGCGCCTCCGACTTCTACGCCGGCGGGCGCCAGTTCACCGGTTTCCAGAACGGCCTCGCCATCTCCGGCGACTACATGTCCGCCGCGTCCTTCCTCGGCATCGCCGGCGCCATCGCCCTCTTCGGTTACGACGGCTTCCTCTACTCCATCGGCTTCCTGGTCGCCTGGCTGGTCGCGCTGCTCCTCGTCGCCGAGCCGCTGCGCAACTCCGGCCGCTACACGATGGGCGACGTCCTCGCGTACCGCATGCGCCAGCGCCCCGTGCGCACCGCCGCGGGCACCTCCACCATCGTCGTGTCGATCTTCTACCTGCTCGCGCAGATGGCGGGCGCGGGCGTACTGGTCTCGTTGCTCCTCGGCATCACCAGCGACGCCGGCAAGATCCTTATCGTCGCCCTGGTCGGCGTCCTGATGATCGTGTACGTCACCATCGGCGGCATGAAGGGCACGACCTGGGTCCAGATGGTGAAGGCCGTCCTGCTCATCGCGGGCACCCTGCTGATCACTTTCCTGATCCTGCTGAAGTTCAACTTCAACCTCTCCGACCTGCTCGGTACGGCGGCCTCCAACAGCGGCAAGGGCTCCGCGTTCCTGGAGCCGGGCCTCAAGTACGGCCTCACCGCCACCTCGAAGCTCGACTTCATCTCGCTCGGCATCGCCCTGGTCCTCGGCACCGCCGGCCTGCCGCACATCCTGATCCGCTTCTACACGGTCCCCACGGCCAAGGCCGCCCGTAAGTCCGTGAACTGGGCGATCGGCATCATCGGCGCCTTCTACCTCATGACGATCGTGCTCGGCTTCGGCGCCGCCGCGATCCTCAAGCCCGGCGACATCATCGCGTCCAACAAGGCAGGCAACACGGCGGCCCCGCTCGCAGCCCTGGAGATCGGCGGCGGCGCCGGCTCCGCGGGCGGCGCGATCCTGCTCGCCGTGATCTCCGCCGTCGCGTTCGCCACCATCCTCGCGGTGGTCGCGGGCCTCACCCTGGCGTCCTCGTCGTCGTTCGCGCACGACATCTACGCCAACGTCATCCGACGCGGCAAGGCCACCGAGAAGGAAGAGGTACGGGCCGCACGCTGGGCGACGGTCGCCATCGGCGTCGTCTCCATCGCGCTCGGCGCCCTCGCCCGCGACCTGAACGTGGCCGGTCTGGTCGCCCTCGCCTTCGCGGTCGCCGCCTCCGCCAACCTGCCGACGATCCTCTACAGCCTCTTCTGGAAGAAGTTCACGACGCAGGGCGCCCTGTGGTCCATCTACGGCGGCCTGGTCACCTCCGTGGGCCTCGTGCTCTTCTCGCCCGTCGTCTCCGGCAAGCCCTCGTCGATGTTCCCGAGTGCGGACTTCGCGTGGTTCCCGCTGGAGAACCCCGGACTGATCTCGATCCCGCTCGGCTTCCTGCTCGGGTGGCTCGGGTCCGTACTGTCGAAGGACGAGCCGGACAAGGGGAAGTACGCGGAGCTGGAGGTCAAGTCACTCACCGGCATCGGCGCGCACTGAGCGTACTGAGGGCACGGAGCGCACCTCTTTTCCCACAGCGGGGGCTTTGTGGCCGCGTCGTAGAGTCATACGACGCGGCCACACCGCTCCCGTGGTATCGGAGCCCTGTTGTTGTCAGAGGTGTCGCGTAGGCTCGACAACGTTCGAGAAAGACGAATCCCGGATCGGGGAGTGGGTCGAGGATGCTTATCGACACTTATGGCCGAGTAGCCACTGACCTGCGTGTTTCGCTCACCGACCGCTGCAATCTGCGCTGTACGTACTGCATGCCCGAGGAGGGTCTGCAGTGGCTGGCGAAGCCGGATCTGCTCACCGACGACGAGATTGTCCGGCTGATCGGCATCGCGGTGACCGACCTCGGCGTGACCGAGGTGCGCTTCACCGGCGGCGAGCCGCTGCTGCGCCCCGGTCTGGTCGGGATAGTCGAGCGTTGCGCCGCACTCGCGCCGCGCCCCAAGATGTCCCTCACCACCAACGGAATCGGCCTCAAGCGCACCGCCGTCGCCCTCAAGGCGGCCGGCCTGGACCGGGTCAATGTCTCGCTCGACACCCTGCGCCCCGACGTCTTCAAGACCCTCACCCGCCGCGACCGTCACCACGACGTGATCGACGGCATGGAGGCCGCCCGCGACGCGGGCCTGACCCCGGTCAAGGTCAATGCCGTCCTGATGCCCGGGCTCAACGACGACGAGGCTCCCGACCTGCTCGCCTGGGCCGTCGAGAACGCGTACGAGATGCGCTTCATCGAGCAGATGCCGCTCGACGCACAGCACGGCTGGAAGCGCGACGGCATGATAACCGCCGGTGACATCCTGGAATCCCTGCGTACGCGCTTCACGCTCACGGCCGAGGGCGAGGACGAGCGCGGTTCGGCGCCCGCCGAGCGCTGGGTCGTCGACGGCGGCCCGCACCGCGTCGGCGTCATCGCCTCCGTCACCCGGCCGTTCTGCCGGGCGTGCGACCGGACCCGGCTCACCGCCGACGGTCAGGTACGGACGTGCCTGTTCGCCCGCGAGGAGTCGGACCTGCGCGGGGCCCTGCGCTCCGGCGCCCCGGACGAGGAGATCGCCCGGCTGTGGAAGCTGGCGATGTGGGGCAAGAAGGCGGGCTCCGGACTCGACGACCCGTCCTTCCTGCAGCCCGACCGCCCCATGTCAGCTATCGGAGGCTAAAGCGTCCATTAGTCGCCTCCGGCGACGGAACCCTCCCACTCCTCCAGCGTCACGACGTCCTTCAGGAAGCCGCGCACGCCGAGGAATTGGGACAGGTGCTCCCGGTGCTCGTCGCACGCGAGCCACGTCTTGCGGCGCTCCGGCGTGTGCAGCTTCGGGTTGTTCCAGGCGAGAACCCACACGGCGGCGGAGCGGCAGCCCTTGGCGGAGCAGACGGTGGCGCCGACATCGGACGAACCGGGAAAAAGAAGGGAATCAGGGGAGTTCACGCACTCAACCCTAGGTCAAAAAGGCGACGCCGAGCAGCCACGGGGGGAGCTGCCCGGCGTCGGTCCGTCGCTCCGACGGGGGATGCGGAGCGCCTACGAAGTATGTCACGCGACACGGGGTGTGGTGCACCGGAACTTCATGATTGATCTGAGCTTTTATTGAGCTTTGCAGACCGGGCGGGATCAACTCTGTTCATGCGCCTGTTGTTCACGGCCCGGTCCCGAGGCCTCCGGAGCCGGTTCGTCGGCGGCCGGTTCGGCGGGGCGCTCCAGGGCCGGGCGGACGGGCGTCGGAATGTAGGCCGAGGGCAGCGAAGGCCTCTCCCGGCCACCGTTGGCGATGACCACGGCGATGTACGGGAGGAGAAGGCCCAGAGCCAGGGCCACGATCGCGACGTGCCGCTGCACGTCCCACAGGACCGCGGCCAGGATCACGGCGACCGTCCGTATCGACATCGAGATCACATACCGGCGCTGCCGGCGGCGCACATCGTCGGCCAGCCCCTGCCGGGCTCCGGTGATCCGGAAGACCTCGGTTCCGCTGTGCTTCCGCATCACGTTCCACCACCCGATTCCGCGCCGGACGCTCCCTGACCGGACGCCTTCCACGGTACGCCGAGGGTCCGCCGCGTTCGAGATCGGGGCATCCCTTACCTGCGCGTACCTGCGCGCACGCCCACCGCCGGATCACGTATGGCGGTGTCCGGCATGCGCTGTACGGGCGACCGCCCGAGACTGGGCAACACATGCGCACACCGCGCCGATGAGGAGGCGACATGAGTTGGTTGTGGGCAATCATCGTGGGTCTGGTCCTCGGTCTGCTCGCCAAGGCGATCATCCCCGGCAAGCAGCAGATCCCGCTGTGGCTGACGGTGGTGTTCGGCATCCTCGGCAGCATCGTCGGCAACTCTGTCGCCGCGGGCATCGGCGTCGACGACACCAAGGGGATCGACTGGATCCGGCATCTGCTGCAGCTGATCGGCGCCATCGTGATCGTCGGAGTCGGCGACATGCTGTGGGCATCGATGAAGGGCAAGAGACGCCGGACGACCTGAGCGACGTGCGCCTGTACGTACAGCCATATGGGCAAAGAGAAGCGGCCGGGCGTGGAATCCCACGCTCCCGGCCGCTTCTGGGCGCGTAAGCGACTCAGCCGGCCGCGACCTCGATCGCCGCCAGGTTCTTCTTGCCCCGCCGCAGCACCAGCCAGCGGCCGTGCAGCAGGTCGTCGGGCGCCGGTACGGCGTCCTCGTCGGCGACCTTGACGTTGTTCACGTAGGCCCCGCCCTCCTTGACCGTGCGCCGGGCGGCCGACTTGCTCGGGGCCAGCCCGACCTCCACGAAGAGGTCCACGACGGACCCGAGCTCCGCGACCTTGGCGTGCGGCAGCTCGGACAGCGAAGCGGCCAGCGTCGCCGCGTCCAGACCGGCGAGCTCGCCCTGCCCGAACAGCGCCTTCGACGCCGCGATGACCGCCGCGCACTGCTCGGCGCCGTGCACCAGCGTCGTCAGCTCCTCGGCCAGCGCACGCTGGGCGGCGCGGGCCTGAGGCCGCTCCTCCGTCAGCTTCTCCAGCTCTTCGAGCTCGGTGCGGCTCTTGAAGCTGAGGATGCGCATGTACGGCGCGATGTCCCGGTCGTCCACGTTCAGCCAGAACTGGTAGAACGCGTACGGCGTGGTCATCTCCGGGTCGAGCCAGACGGCGCCGCTCTCGGACTTGCCGAACTTGGTCCCGTCCGCCTTGACCATCAGCGGCGTCGCCAGCGCGTGCACGTTCGCGTGCGGCTCCAGGCGGTGGATCAGGTCGAGACCCGCCGTGAGGTTGCCCCACTGGTCGCTGCCGCCCTGCTGGAGCGTGCAGCCGTAGCGCCGGTACAACTCCAGGAAGTCCATGCCCTGAAGCAGCTGGTAGCTGAACTCCGTGTAGCTGATGCCCTGGTCGGACTCCAGCCGCCGGGCGACGGAGTCCTTCGCGAGCATCTTGCTGACGCGGAAGTGCTTGCCGATGTCCCGCAGGAACTCGATCGCGGACATGCCCGCGGTCCAGTCCAGGTTGTTGACCATGACGGCCGCGTTCGGCCCCTCGAAGGACAGGAAGGGCTCGATCTGGCCGCGCAGCCGCGTCACCCAGTTCGCGATCGTCTCCGGGTCGTTCAGCGTGCGCTCCGCGGTCGGCCGCGGGTCACCGATCTGGCCGGTGGCCCCGCCCACCAGGGCGATCGGCCGGTGCCCGGCCTGCTGGAGCCGGCGCACGGTGAGGACCTGCACCAAGTGCCCCACGTGCAGGCTGGCCGCTGTCGGGTCGAAGCCGCAATAGAACGTGACCGGACCGTCCGCGAGCGCCTTACGCAGTGCGTCCTCGTCAGTGGACTGGGCGAACAGCCCGCGCCACTTCAGCTCGTCGACGATGTCCGTCACGGTCTTGAGTCTCCTTGAACGATGTGAACAGTGTTTGAACGCTGAGGATTGCTCTCGGCCAGTCTATGGGCGTCATACGCCCTTACTGACCGAACTCATATTGAAGTCCGGGATGCGCAGCGCGGGCATCGAGGCCCGGGTGAACCAGTCGCCCCACTCACGCGGCAGTGTTTTCTCCACTCGCCCGGCCTCGGCGGCCCGCGACAGCAGGTCGACCGGCGACTCGTTGAACCGGAAGTTGTTCACCTGGCCGACGACCTCGCCGTTCTCGACGAGGTAGACGCCGTCCCGGGTCAGTCCCGTCAGCAGCAGCGTCGCCGGGTCGACCTCGCGGATGTACCAGAGGCAGGTCAGCAGCAGCCCGCGCTCGGTACCGGCCACCATCTCCTCCAGCGACCGCTCGCCCCCGCCGTCGAGGATGAGATTGCCGATCCCCGGGGCCACCGGCAGCCCGGTCAGCCCCGCGCTGTGCCGCGTCGAGATCAGCCGCTCCAGCCTGCCGTCCCGCATCCAGTCCGTCGGGGAGAGCGGCAGCCCGTTGTCGAAGACGGACGAGTCGTCCCCCGAGGAGTGTGCGACGACGAAGGGCGCCGACTCCAGCCCGGGCTCGTTCGGGTCGCTGCGCAGCGTCAGCGGCAGCTCGGACAATGTCTCCCCCACCCGAGTCCCTCCGCCGGGCTTGCTGAACACCGTCCGCCCCTCCGCGGCGTCCCGGGCCGCCGACGACCACATTTGATAAATCAGCAGGTCGGCGACGGCGGTGGGCGGCAGCAGCGTCTCGTACCGCCCCGCCGGGAGCTCGATCAGACGCTCGGCCCAGCCGAGCCGCGTGGCCAGATCGGCGTCGACGGCCGCCGGGTCCACGTCCTTGAAGTCCCGCGTGGAGTACCCGGCCCAGGCGGAGCGCGTACGGTCCGGTGACTTGGCGTTGATCTCCAGCGTGCCGTTGGGCTGGTCGTGCCGCAGGCGCAGACCCGTCGACGTACCGAGGTAGGTCGACGTCATCTCGTGGTTCGCGAAGCCGTACAGCTCGCGGCCCCCGGCGCCGGCGCGGGCGAAGGCCTCGCCGAGTGCGGGCGCGAAGTCGGTGAAGACGCTGGAGGAGGTCTCGGCGGGCGCGTCCCTGAAGTCCGGGGAGTCCGGCACCCCGGACACCAGCGGCTGGGCGTCCTCCGCCGGCCCGGCGCCACGTGCCGCGGCTTCGGCGGCCTGTACCAGCGGCTCAAGATCATCAGCGGTCACGGCAGACCGCGACACCACCCCGGACGCGGTCCCTTCCGTACCGTCGACGGTCGCGATGACGGTGAGGGTGCGCCCGCGAGTGACGCCGTTGGTCGTCAGCGCGTTGCCCGCCCAGCGCAGATTGGCGGAGGAATTCTCGTCGGCGATGACGACGCAGCCGTCGGCCGTGGACAGCTCCAGCGCCCGCTCGACGATCTCGTACGGCTTGGCTGTGCGGCTCATCGACCGGCCTCCTGCGTCGTGTTGAGGATGTTGACCCCGCGGAAGAGAGCCGAAGGACACCCGTGCGAGACGGCCGCGACCTGGCCCGGCTGGGCCTTGCCGCAGTTGAAGGCGCCGCCCAGGACGTACGTCTGCGGGCCGCCGACCGCGGTCATCGAGCCCCAGAACTCGGTGGTCGTCGCCTGGTACGCGACGTCGCGCAGCTGGCCCGCGAGCCGCCCGTTCTCGATCCGGAAGAAGCGCTGCCCGGTGAACTGGAAGTTGTAACGCTGCATGTCAATGGACCACGACCGGTCCCCGACCACGTAGATACCGCGCTCGACGCCCCCGATCAGGTCCTCGGTCGAGAGCCCGCCCGGATCAGGCTTCAGCGACACATTGGCCATCCGCTGCACCGGCACGTGCCCGGGCGAGTCGGCGTACGCGCAGCCGTTCGAGCGCCCGAGCCCCGTCAGCTTCGCGATGCGCCGGTCCAGCTGGTAGCCGGTGAGCGTGCCGTCCTTGATCAGGTCCCAGGACTGCGCCTCGACACCCTCGTCGTCGTACCCCACCGTGGCGAGCCCGTGCTCGGCGGTCCTGTCACCCGTCACATTCATGATCGACGACCCGTACGCCAGCTTCCCCAGCTGGTCGAAGGTGGCGAAGGAGGTCCCGGCGTACGCCGCCTCGTACCCCAGCGCACGGTCCAGCTCGGTCGCGTGCCCGATCGACTCATGGATGGTCAGCCACAAATTGGAGGGGTCCACCACCAGGTCGTACGTCCCCGACTCCACACCCGGCGCGCGCATCTTCTCGGCGAGCAGCGACGGAATCCGCTCCAGCTCGCCGTCCCAGTCCCACCCCGTCCCGAGCAGGTACTCCCACCCCCGCCCGACCGGCGGCGCGATCGTCCGCATCGAGTCGAACTCACCACTCGTCGCGTCCACCGCGACCGCGGTGAGCTGCGGATGCAGCCGCACCCGCTGCTGGGTGGTGACGGTGCCGGCGGTGTCCGCGTAGAACTTGTTCTCCTGCACGGTCAGCAGCGAGGCGTCCACATGCGCGACGCCGTCGGCCGCCAGCAGCCGCGCGCTCCAGTCCGCGAGCAGCCCCGACTTCTCCTCGTCCGCCACGTCAAAGGGATTGATGTCGTACGACGAGACCCACGTCCGGTCCGCGTGCACCGGCTCGTCGGCCAGCTCCACCCGCTCGTCGGACCCGGCCGCCTTGATCACCTTCGCTGACAGCTTGGCCATCGCCACGGCCTGCCCCGCCACCCGCGCGGCGGCGTCCATGCTGAGGTCCACCCCGGACGCGAACCCCCAGCTGCCGCCGTGCACGACCCGTACCGCATACCCGAGGTCAGTGGTGTCGGAGGAACCCGACGGTTTGGCGTCACGCAGCCGCCACGCCGCGCTGCGCACCCGCTCGAAGCGGAAATCGGCATGGTCGGCGCCCAGCGCCCGGGCACGCGCGAGCGCCGCGTCGGCGAGCGCGCGCAACGGCAGCGCCGTGAACGCTTCGTCGATGGAATGAGGCACAGAGACTCCTGTCGTCGGGACCGGTCCCTCAGATCATGTCGCGCCCGGCTGCCCGTTGCCCACCGCTTTCTGTAGAGACCCGACAGCGACTTCTCCGTGGCGCTGTCAGGGGTCGATTCTCCGTACGTGGTCCGGTACCGATAGTTTCGGTCAGTACCAGACCGCTATCGAAAGGGTGATCCGTTGAGCCGCTCGGTTCTCGTCACCGGAGGAAACCGGGGCATCGGCCTCGCCATCGCCCGCGCTTTCGCCGACGCCGGCGACAAGGTCGCGTTCACGTACCGTTCCGGCGAACCGCCGGCCGCCCTCACCGAACTCGGTTGCCTCGCCGTCAAGTGCGACATCACCGACACGGAGCAGGTGGAGCAGGCCTACAAGGAGATCGAGGAGAAGCACGGTCCCGTGGAGGTGCTGGTGGCCAACGCCGGCGTCACCAAGGACCAGCTCCTCATGCGCATGTCCGAGGAGGACTTCACGTCCGTCCTCGACACCAACCTCACCGGCACCTTCCGGGTCGTCAAGCGCGCCAACCGCGGCATGCTGCGCGCCAAGAAGGGGAGGGTCGTACTGATCTCCTCCGTCGTCGGACTCCTCGGCTCGGCCGGGCAGGCGAACTACGCCGCGTCCAAGGCCGGTCTGGTCGGCTTCGCGCGTTCCCTCGCCCGTGAGCTGGGCTCGCGCAACATCACCTTCAACGTCGTCGCGCCCGGGTTTGTCGACACCGACATGACCGGCGTGCTCACGGACGAGCAGCGCAAGGGCATCGTCGCCCAGGTGCCGCTCGGCCGTTACGCGCAGCCGGAGGAGATCGCCGCCGCCGTGCGCTTCCTCTCCTCCGACGACGCGTCGTACATCACTGGAGCCGTCATCCCGGTTGACGGCGGATTGGGCATGGGTCACTGATCACATGAGTGGAATTCTCGACGGCAAGCGCATCCTCATCACGGGTGTGCTGATGGAGTCCTCCATCGCCTTCCACACCGCCAAGATGGCCCAGGAGCAGGGTGCCGAAGTCATCCTGACCGCCTTTCCCCGCCCCACGCTGACCGAGCGCATCGCGCGGAAGCTGCCGAAGCCGGCCAAGGTCATCGAGCTGGACGTCACGAACACCGAGCACCTGGACCGGCTGGAAGGCCTGGTCCGCGCGGAGCTCGGCGGCCTCGACGGCGTCGTCCACTCCATCGGCTTCGCGCCTCAGGACGCGCTCGGCGGCAACTTCCTCAACACGCCCTTCGAGTCCGTCGCCACCGCGATGCACGTCTCGGCGTTCTCGCTGAAGTCGCTCACCATGGCGTGCCGCCCGCTGATGGGCAGCGGCAGCTCGGTCGTCGGCCTCACCTTCGACGCCCAGTTCGCCTGGCCGCAGTACGACTGGATGGGCCCCGCCAAGGCCGCGCTGGAGGCCACCTCCCGCTACCTCGCCCGCGACCTGGGCCCGGACAACATCCGGTGCAACCTCATCTCCGCCGGACCGATCGGCTCCATGGCCGCCAAGTCCATCCCCGGCTTCGCGGAACTCGCGAGCGTCTGGGACAACCGCTCCCCGCTGAAGTGGGACATGTCCGACCCGGAGCCGGCCGGCCGCGGCGTCGTCGCGCTGCTCTCCGACTGGTTCCCGATGACGACCGGTGAGATCGTCCACGTCGACGGCGGCCTGCACGCAATCGGCGCGTAACCCCGCACAGCCCTCACGAAGCCGCGCGACCGTCCAGCAGACGGCGCGCGGCTTCCGTGCGCTGCGGCTCGCCCGCAGGGCGATGTACGCAGGGAGCCTGTCCACCCTCTGTGCGTGATCCGTCGCTTCAAGTCGAAAAGACGGGCTACTCCCCTCAGACTGAGGGAACCGGGACATACCCGGCGCTCTGTGGGGAGGAGGTGGCGCATGTGCGCCCGTCGAACCGTCGAGCGGCAGCATTCGTGCTGGCCTCGGTCGCAGTGGCCGGAATCGCTGCCCCAGCCGTTGCCCAGCGAGCAGCGGATCCCGAGCAAAGGCCCACAAAGAAGGTCGCCGAGAAGGTCACGCTTTTCGGTTCCACCTGCCGGACGACCATCGAGGGCTCGCGTGTCGTCGCGTACTGCCACAACCCGTTCCCCGAGTCCGACCTGGTCCAGCTGCACACCGAATGCGACCGCTGGTGGGACATCGACGCGGACGGCTCACCCGTCGAGGTCGGTCCGGCGCAGACAGTGCGGCTGACCGACCGCTGCTGGAAGGAAGTCCGAGCGGCCTGGGTCAGCCACCACCGGATGTAGCGCCGCGTACGGGCCGTTATGCAGCCCGTACGGGGCTACACCCGGTCCCCGAGGCACTTGAGCGAGTAGCCCGCCGCCTCGGTGGCCGCCGTCTCCGCGTCCCGCGCCCGGATCGCCTCGATCAGCCGCCCGTGATCCATGTGGTCCTCGGGGCGCAGCTCCTGCCCCACGTCGTCGCGCAGCCAGTCGCGCAGCAGGTCGCCGAGGTCGGCGTAGAGCCCGATGAGCACGTCATTGTGCGAGGCGGCGACCACCGCCAGGTGCAGCGTCGCGTCCGCGCGGACGAACAGCTCCGCGTCGCCCGAGGCCCACGCCTCCTCGCGCCGCGCGAGCACCGCGTCCAGCTGCCGCACATCACGCTCGGTACGCCGCTCCGCCGCCAGCCGGGCCGCCGACGACTCCAGGGTCGAACGCAGCTCCGCGATATGGCGCGGGTCGGCGCCCGCGAACCGGCGGTGCATGACGCCGGCCAGCTCGCTGGTGGCGATGACGTACGTACCGGATCCCTGCCGGATGTCCAGCAGCCCGTTGTGCGCCAGCGCGCGCACCGCCTCCCGGACGGTGTTGCGGGCCACGCCCAGCTGCTCGACCAGCTCGGGCTCGGTCGGGATGCGCGACCCCACCGGCCACTCGCCCGAGGTGATCTGGTTGCGCAGCTCAGTGATCACCTGATCGGCGAGAGCCGAACGCCGGGGAGAGGTCAGCGCCATGGTGCTCGTGCTCCTAGTTCAGGATTGGACAACCGATTGGACAACCAATCATCCCATGATTCTATGATGGTCCCATGGCCCAAGACGAGACCCGAGCCCTGAGCCCCTTCCCCGCAGCCCCAGCAGCCTCCGTACCACAGGAGGAGCCAAGCTCGCGGTCGGTCTGGGTGACCCGGCTCGTGATCCTCGGACTCGTCCTGGCGGCGCTCAATCTCCGCCCGGCCATCACCAGCCTCGGTCCGCTCCTCGAAGAGGTCCGCACCGACCTCGGCATGAGCGGCAGCGTGGCCGGCCTCCTGACCTCCGTACCGCCGCTCTGCTTCGCCGTCTTCGGCCTCACCGCACCCCGGCTCGCCCGCCGCTTCGGCCCCGGCGCGATCGTCTGCGCGGGCATGGCGGCCATCGCGCTCGGCCTGCTCATCCGCCCCTACCTGGGCGGCACGGCCGGATTCCTCGCGGCCAGCGCGCTCGCGCTCATGGGCATCGCCGTGAGCAACATCCTGATGCCGGTCATCGTCAAGCGCTGGTTCCCCGACCGCGTCGGCCAGATGACCGGCCTCTACTCGATGGCCCTCGCACTCGGCACCGCGCTCGCCGCGGCCGCCACGGTCCCCATGACGCACGCGCTGGGCGGCAGTTGGCAGACCGGCCTCGCGGTGTGGGGCACCCTGGCCGCCGTCGCCGTACTGCCGTGGCTGGTCCTGACCCGCCACCCCAGCACCCGGTCGCCCAAGAAGCACACCCCCGCCGCCCAGGAGCAGGGGAGCGGCGCCCCGGCCCCCACCTTCAGCATCACCCGCAGCCGTACGGCCTGGGCGCTCGCCTGCTTCTTCGGCCTCCAGGCCACCGCGGCGTACATCACCATGGGCTGGATGCCGCAGATCTTCCGCGACGCGGGAGTCTCCGCCGGCACGGCCGGTGTGCTGCTCGCCGTGACCATGGCGATGGGCATACCGCTCGCGTTCGTCATCCCGCGCGTCGCCTCCCGCATGCGTAGCCAGGGCCCGATCGTCGTCGTCCTCGGCCTATGCGGCCTCATGGGTTACGCCGGCCTTTACGTCGCCCCCGCCTCCGGCGCCTGGGCGTGGGCCCTGCTGCTCGGCGTCTCCAACTGCGCCTTCCCGCTGGCCCTGACCATGATCGGCATGCGGGCCAGGAGCGGCGCGGGCGTCGTCCGCCTCTCCGCGTTCGCCCAGAGCACCGGCTACCTGTTCTCGATCCCGGGGCCGCTGCTGGTCGGCGTGCTCTACCAGCACAGCGGCAGCTGGGGCCTGCCGATCGGCCTCATGGCGGGCCTGATGGTGCCGCAGATCGTGGTCGGCGTGCTGGCCGGGCGCAACCGCACGATCGAGGACGAGCTGCGCTGACCCGGCCGGAGCCGGGCGTACAAAGGGTGCGAGACTGGCCGTATGCCTGTACTCGACCCCAATCCCCAGAACGGCCAGAAGAAGCTGCTGCTCGTGCTCGGCTCGATGATGGCCATCACGGTCATCATCTCGATCATCGCGACGCTGGCCTCCCCGTAAGCGGCGATGGTGGGGCTGGCCCCACCATCCCCTAGGGGGCCAGGGTCAGGGTGAAGTGGGTGGGTCACCGGATGGGTTCCCGCGCGCGCACTCCGTAGGTTCGACGTACATCAGTCGAACAGTAAAACGGAGGCGGTCATGGCGGCCCGCGCGCACCCCCGGACCCACACCCCGGTTGCCGGGCCCTCCGGCGTCGGCATCCGCCTCCCGTGGTGGGCCGTCGCACTCCCCGCCCTCGCTTTCGCCGTCCTGCTGCTCCTGATCGCGGGGCCGGGCGAGGCGCACGCGGCGACCGGCGATCCGACGGTCGCGTACCTCGTGGAACGCATCCAGCAGGCCCTGTCCCACTAGGTCCCGCTGGTCGCCGGAACCCCATTCACCCGTGCTGGGGGAGCCCGCCAACACCCTGCGCCCCGTGGCGCGATTCGTGCGAAGCTGGGATGCATGAGCGTCGATACACCCCGCAGGATCGTCCTACTCCGGCATGCGAAGGCCGACTGGCCGCAAGTGTCCGACCACGATCGGCCGCTCGCCGACCGCGGCCGCAAGGACGCCCCGGTTGCCGGCCACCGGCTGGCGGACACGGGCATCACCTTCGACCTGGCTCTTTGCTCGACCGCGGCCAGGACCCGCGAGACCTGGAAGCTGGCCGTGCACGAACTGCCGCAGCGTCCCAAGACCGTCTACGAGGAGCGGCTGTACGAAGCCACTCTCGGTGACCTCCTCGCGCTCCTGAACGAGACCCCGGACGAGGTGAACGACCTCCTCGTCATCGGACACAACCCCAGCATTCACGCGGCCGCCGACGCGCTCTCGGGCAGCAGCGAGGGTGACGCGATGGCCCGGATGACCAAGAGCGGCTTCCCGACCGCGTCGTTCGCGATCGTCGGCTTCAACGGCTCCTGGAAGTCCGTGGAGCACGGCGTGGGCAAGCTGGTCGACTACTGGGCCCCACACGACTGAGTACGTACGAAAAAGGCCCCGGTGCGATCCGCACCGGGGCCCAGACGTACTCACGCACTCACGCACTCACTCTGTGAGCCCGTCGGCAGCCTCGACCTCTTCCCGGGTGATGCCGAGCAGATACAGCACGGTGTCCAGGAACGGCACATTCACGGCGGTGTCGGCGGCCTCGCGCACGACGGGCTTGGCGTTGAAGGCGACACCGAGGCCGGCCGTGTTCAGCATGTCGAGATCATTGGCGCCGTCGCCGATCGCGACGGTCTGGGCGAGCGGTACGCCCGCCTCGGCGGCGAAGCGGCGCAGCAGCCGGGCCTTGCCCGCACGGTCCACGACCTCGCCGATGACGCGGCCGGTGAGCTTTCCGTCGACGATCTCCAGCGTATTGGCGGACGCGAAGTCCAGCCCGAGCCGCTCCTTCAGGTCGTCCGTGACTTGCGTGAACCCGCCGGAGACGACGCCCACTTGGTAGCCGAGCCGCTTGAGTGTACGGATCAGAGTGCGCGCCCCGGGCGTGAGCCGCACCTCCTCCCGGACCTTGTCCACGACATCGGCGTCGAGCCCGGCGAGCAGCGCGACGCGCGCGTGCAGCGACTGCTCGAAGTCCAGCTCGCCGCGCATCGCCTGGGCTGTCACCTCGGCGACCTTGTCCTCGCAGCCGGCGTGCGCGGCGAAGAGCTCGATGACCTCGTCCTGGATGAGCGTGGAATCGACGTCCATCACAACAAGGCGCTGGGCGCGCCGGTGCAGCCCCGCCGACACCACGGCCACATCGATCCCGAGCTCGGCCGCCTCCAGCGCGAGCGCGGTGCGCAGGGGCTCGGTCTCCGTACCGGATACGGCGAACTCCACTGCGGTGACCGGGTACTTGGCCAGCCGGAAGATGCGGTCGATGTTGCCGCCGGTCGAGGTGATCGTGGCCGCTATGGCGGCGGTCGACTGCGCGGTGAGGGGGTGCCCGAGCACGGTCACGTGCGAACGCCCACTGCCGCGCGGCCGGTTGTCGCCCGTACCCGAGATGATCTCGGCCTGGAGCCGGAGGGAGTCGGCCCAGCTGTGCACGGTGGCACGCAGCTCACCGGCGGTGCTCACGGTGGGCTCGGTGACGAGGGCGCACAGGACGATGCGGCCACGGGTGACGACCTGCTCGATGTCGACGACGTCGACGGAGTAGGCGGCAAGCGTGTCGAAGAGCCCGGCGGTGATGCCGGGGCGGTCCTTCCCGAAGATCTTGACGAGAAGGGTGGGGGCAGCGTCAGGGGACTGACTGGGCTGACTGGGCTGAGAAGCGCTCATGATGCCTCTACCGTATCGGGCCCCCTGCCCCCGCTCACCTCCTGTCCCGAGGACCGGACACGCCACCGGCTCCCCCGCCGTTCCCGATCCCACCTCACCCGGCAAATCCAGCCCCTCCGGCGCTTGAGGAGCGGGGTCTGGGGCGGAGCCCCAGGTGCCCACCCCCTGGCCACTTCGGCCCCTCCGGCATTTGAGAAGCGGGGTCTGGGGCGGAGCCCCGTTGCCACCCCCTGGCCACTTCAGCCCGTCCGGCGTTTGAGGACCGGGGTCTGGGGCAGCGCCCCAGTTCGGGAAGGGGCGGGTAGGGGAAAGCCCCGCAGGGACGGTCACCCCCGCCAGCTCGGCGGCCCCGGCGGCGGAGGCCCCTCCTCCGGAGGAGCGGGCGCAGGCCCCGGCCGCGCCCGAGGCCCCGGCGGCGGAACCACCGGCCCCACCACAGTCGGCGCCCCATGCACATCCTCCGGCGCCCGCAGATAAGGATTCGTATCCCGGTGCGACGGCCGATACGCGGGGGACGGCCGATACGGCCCCGGCACATAAGCCAGATCCGGATACGTCCTCCCACCCGCACCACCCACCCCACCACCCCCCACAGCGAGCGCAGCCACCCGACTCCCCGCCGCCCCAAACGCACACGCCAGCAGCGCCCCCAAGCCCCCCGCCCCCGCCCCCCACGCCGCACCCAGCAGTAACGCCATCGGCACGCTCCCGTGCAGCTCGATCCCCGCGCCGAACGCGTCGAACCCCAGCACCGACAGCGACGCATCAGCCGATACGTCGGTCAGCCACACCAGCAGCGGCAGCGCGACCCCCGTCGCCACCCCCAGCCGCACCGCGCACCGCCCCGCGAACCCCAGCACCGAAAGGGGCGCGCCGCGCCCCCGAGGCGTCCGCGCCGCCGTGAGCACCCCGGCGTACAGCATCATCACCGCGACCGCGACGCCCAGCAGCCACACCCGCCCGTCCAGCCCCGCCAGCCTCCCCAGCGTCACCGGCTCCGCGGCGTTCACCCGCAACAGCTCATCCAGCGGATCCGGCAGCACCTTCGCCAGCCCGCCCGTCGCCCGCCCGTCCCACGGCACGAGCAGCCCGAGCGGGATCCCCAGCCACACCCCGTTGGGTGCGCCGAGCAGCGCCGCACCAGCGATCCGCTTCGGATGGTCGCCCCCGAGGTCCCCGACCTCCCCGACCTCCCCGGCCGCCGCGTACGCCGCCGCGGCGAACCCCGCGAGAACCGCGACCACGAGCACCGTGACCAGAGCGGACACGGCCGGCCGTACGACCCGGTGCACCGCGTCCCACCCGCGCGGCAGCGGCGTACGACGCGACGCGAGCAGCGCGACGACCAGTACCCCGAGCACCCAGCACGCCGCGCCCACCAGCGACTCGCCGGTGTTGACGCTGAAGCCGACCGACGCCTTCGCGCCCGCGAGGTCGGCCAGCCGGTCGGGCAGCAGCCCGCCGATGTCCCCGAGCCCGTCGGGCAGCAGCTCGCCGATCCCACCGGGAGCGTCACTGCCCGGCACCTCGCCGAGCCCGGACCCCGCCCCGGCTCCGAGCGCATCCCCGTCGATGGTGATGACGTCGTGCCCCGCCCAGGCGAGCCCGCCCATCGTGGCGACGAACAACACCGCCACCGCTCCCGCCCTGGCGGCCAGTTCGCCCCCGGAGATCACTTTCCCCGCGCCACGCAAGGACCGCAGGAAGAAGAACGACAGGAGGAGCGCACCGGCCAGCCCCACTCCAAGTGGCGTGATGTCGACGGCGGTCGTCGCCTCCGCGCCGTCGAGACCGAACGCCGAGACATCGCCGGACGGACTGACCGAACCACCCGCCCCCAGCACCACAACAGCCGCCGTCATCGGCCCCAGCGACCCCGCCGAATCCGCCCCCAGCAGATGAAGCCCGAGCGAAGCCACGCCGGCCATGCCCACCAACGCCCAGCTCACCGCGGCAACAGAGGCGAGCAGTACATCGCCCCACCGCACGCCGCCATTGCCGCTCGCACTCATCAGGGCCCCCCGATCCGTGCTGAACTGTCCTAAGTTGTTCTATTCGCACATGATCCGTACGTACTCATGCGTGCTTACCACTCTCCGGAGGTATTTCTCCCGCGTCAACGGGCAGCCCCTGCGCGGTCTTCACAGGGCTCGACTTTCTAATTCGGGACTGGGCCTGAAATAGTTCCTCCCGATGTTCAGCATCCCTAGACTCCCTGCGACGGGGGTAACTCGGGGGACAACTAGTGGGGCGCGGAGTGCCGGAACTCGTACTGGAATTGAATGGAAGGACCTGGACGCTCGATCCGTCCCGGTCGTACACCCTCGGGCGTGATCCGCAGGGTGATCTGGTGATCGACGACGCCAGGGTCTCGTGGCGGCATGCCACCGTCAGCTGGGGCGGCCGCAGTTGGGTCATCGAGGACCACGGCAGCACCAACGGCACGTACGTGCAGGGCCAGCGGATCCACCAGATGGAGATCGGCCCCGGCTCCGCCGTGCACCTGGGCAACGCCACCGACGGCCCGCGGCTGAGCCTGTCCGGCGCGGGGGTGCCCAGCGGGCAGGGCGCCATGACTGCCCACCAGCAGGCACCGCATCAGCAGGCGCCTCAGCCACAGCAGCCGGCACCGCACCAGCAGGGCGCGCCCGGCTGGGCAGCCCAGGCACCGCACCAGCCGCAGGACGCGGCGCAAAAGCAACAAAACCACCAGCAGCCGCACCAGCCCCAACAGCCCCAGCAGGCATGGCAGCCGGCGCCCCACCAGCCGCAGGTGCCCCACCAGCAAGGAGGCCAGGGCGGCGCCCCGGCCGGCGGTGTCGCGGGGGCTCCGCCGGTGTACGGCGACCGCAGCCCGACGACGTTCCACCACGTGGCCATGGGCCGCGTGATGCGGATCGGCCGTGCGCTGGAGAACGAGCTGGTCGTCTCCGACCTCCAGGTCTCCCGCCTCCACGCCGAGTTCACCGCCACCCCCGACGGCCGGTTCCAGATCCGCGACCTCGGCAGCCACAACGGCACGTACGTCAACGGCCAGCCCATCCCCAAGTCCGGCACCGCGCTGCTGGGCCCGGCCGACATCGTCGGCGTAGGCCACTCCACCTTCCGCCTGGTCGGCGACCGGCTCGAAGAGTTCGTCGACACCGGCGAGGTCTCCTTCTCCGCCCGCCACCTCACGGTCACGGTCGACGGCGGCAAGCAGATCCTCAAGGACGTCTCCTTCGGCGTACCGGAGAAGTCGCTCATCGCGGTCATCGGCCCGTCCGGCTCCGGCAAGTCCACCCTGCTCAAGGCGCTCACCGGCTACCGGCCCGCCAACCAGGGCGACGTTCTCTACGACAACCGCAATCTCTACAAGCAGTTCGCCGAGCTCCGCCAGCGCATCGGTCTGGTCCCGCAGGACGACATCCTGCACAAGGAACTGACCGTCAAGAAGGCCCTCAAGTACGCCGCCAAGCTCCGCTTCCCCGCGGACACCACGGAGGCCGAGCGCGAGCAGCGCATCAACGAGGTCCTCGGCGAGCTCAAGCTGGACATCCACAAGGAGAAGAAGGTCACCTCCCTCTCCGGTGGCCAGCGCAAGCGCGTCTCGGTGGCCCTGGAGCTGCTGACCAAGCCGTCGCTGATCTTCCTCGACGAGCCGACCTCCGGCCTCGACCCGGGCATGGACCGCGACGTCATGCAGCTGCTGCGCGGCCTCGCCGACGACGGCCGTACGGTCCTCGTCGTCACGCACTCCGTGGCCGAGCTGGCGATCTGCGACAAGCTCCTCGTCATGGCACCCGGCGGTTCCGTCGCCTACTTCGGCCCGCCCGAGGAGGCCCTCAACTTCTTCGGCTACAGCACCTGGGCCGACGTCTTCTCCGCCTTCGAGAACTACCGCGACTACGACTGGGCGGGCCGCTGGCGCGGCTCCCAGCACTACCAGATGTACGCCGCGGACATCGACGCCGTCGCCGCGCAGCCCGTACACATGCCGCCCGCGCAGCAGATGCGCCCGCCCAAGCCGCAGAGCTGGGGCTCCCAGCTGTGGACCCTGATCCGCCGCTATGTGTCGGTCATCGTGTCCGACAAGGGCTTCATCGGCCTCATGCTGATCCTCCCCGCCGTCCTCGGCATCGTCAGCACCGTCATCCCGGCGGACAGCGGCCTGGGCTTCGGCCCCGAGAAGAACCGCCTCGTCAACAAGGACGTCGGCACGATCCTGCTGATCCTCGCGGTCGGCGCGTGCTTCTCCGGCGCCGCCAACTCCGTGCGTGAGCTGATCAAGGAACGGGTCATCTACGAGCGCGAAAGGGCCACCGGCCTGTCCCGCTCGGCGTACCTCATGTCCAAGGTCATCGTCCTCGGGTTCATCACCGCCCTCCAGGGCGTGATCATCGCGGCGATCGGTTTCGGCGCCCGCTCGAAGCTGCCGACCGAGGGCGTGATCTTCGAGGAGTATCCGGTTGTCGAGATGACGATCGTCATCAGCGCGCTCGGATTCACCTCGATGATGTTCGGCCTGATCATCTCCGCCCTGGTGAAGACCGCGGAGAAGACCATGCCGCTGCTGGTCATGTTCGCGATCATCCAGGTCGTTTTCACCGGAGTCCTCTTCCAGCTCCACGACAGCCCCGGCATCGAGCAGGTCGCCTGGCTGATGCCGTCACGCTGGGCCGTCGCGGCGCTCGGCACCACGGCGCAGCTCAACGTCACCATGCCGTGGGACCCGCTCAACCTCGACGGGCTGTGGGACCACAGCGCCGGCCAGTGGGTGCTCGACATGGGCGTACTGCTCGGCATCGGCGTCCTCTGCGGCCTCCTGGTGGTGCGCCTGCTGCGCCGCCACGAGCCGGAAGTCATGCGCAAGTAACGGCGCCGGGCACCGGGCACCGGACACGCCGAAGGGCGGCACCCCACGGGGGTGCCGCCCTTTCGCGCACTCTCGGACGTCAGGCTCAGTAGGCGCTGTTGACGTTGTCCATGGAGCCGTAGCGGTCGGCCGCGTAGTTGCAGGCGGCGACGATGTTGGCGACCGGGTCGTACTGGTCGTGCTTCGTGCCGGGGACGTGGTACGCGTCGAAGGTCGGCTTGATGACCTGGAGCAGCCCCTTGGACGGGATGCCGTTGATGGCGTTGATGTCCCAGTTGTTGATCGCGCGCGGGTCACCGGCGGACTCGCGGATGATGTTGCGGTGGATGCCCTCGTACGAGCCGGGGATGTTGTGCTTCTTCATGATGGACATCGCCTCACGGATCCAGCCGTCGAGGTTGTTCGCGAAGACCGGCTTGCGCGCGGCGGCGCGGCTCGCGGCCGCACGCTCGTCGGCGCGCTTCTTGGCCTCGGCCTTGGCCTTCGCGTCGGCTGCGGCCTTCGCCTTGGCGGCAGCCTCGGCCTTGGCGTCTGCCTTCGCCCGAGCCTCGGCCACAGCCTTGGCCACCTTGTCGGCGCCGACCTGCTGCTGCGTGATGCTCGTGTGCACTGTCTTGGCCTGGGCGCTGTCGGCGGCCGCGGCCCACGCCACCGGGGCGACGGCGTCGACAGCGTGCGTGTCGGCCTCGGCCGACGCGTTGCTGGGGACGAGCGAGAACGTGAGGGCGGCGGCGCCGAGAGCGGCGACACCAGCGATCGAGAACTTGTGGTTCTTGTTCAGGCGGCTATAGCCAGGGGTGCGAGACGCGGACATGCAGACGTACCTCTTCGAATAGCGGAAGCCGCGGAGTCCGCGACGGCAGCCATTGTTAGCGTCCGCAAAATCCTGTGGCAAAGGTGTGACGTACGATCCCCGGTAGTGGACGTATGCCCTCGCACAAGTGCCGGGCGCGGGGCGATACCCAGCCCATACGGCCCTTATTCATCAACTACGGCCCTTCGTAAGTGACGTGTGTCCTATGCGCGGGCTCACATCGGGCACGTAACAAACTCACCAATAGTTGCTCCTGCGATGCTCAGAGTGAGCGCCCTTTTCCGGTCTGCTCCGGCAGGAGGAGGTGTACGTCGCCGAACTCGTGCCAGAGGTAGCGATGCCTCAGTGCCTCGGCGTATCCGCGGCGCAGAGCGGCCCGCCCGGCGACCGCCTCCAGCATCAGCAGATGCGACGCCTGCGGCTCGTGCAGCCCGGTCAGCAGCCCGTCCACGACGCGTACGCCGCGCTCCGGCGTGACCACGAGCCCGGTCCACCCCGCCGCCTCCCGCACCACCCCGTCGGGCCCGGCCGCCGACTCCAGCGCCCGCACCGCCGTCGTCCCGACGGCGACGATGCGCCCGCCGCCCGCGCGCGCCGCGTTCACGAGCCAGGCCGTGGCGGCCGGCACCTGGAAGCGCTCCGGGTACGGCGGCTCGTGCGCCTCGGCCGAAGCGACCCCTGTATGAAGGGTGAGCGGCGCGAACTGCACACCCCGGCTCACCAGCTCCGCCACCATCGCCGCCGTGAAGGGCCGCCCGGCACTCGGCATCTCCGCCGAGCCACCGCCGTCGGCGGACGGCAGGGCGAAGACCGTCTGGTACGCCGCCAGCGGCTGGTCCCGCTCCGTATACCCGTACCGGATGGGCCGCCCGTACCGCTCCAGCAGGCCCGGCACATCCCTTACAGACACCCGCGCCCACCACAACCGCTCCCCGCCCGCCCCGACGGGCTCCTCCAGCACCAGCCACCCACCCCCGGCCAGCCGCACCACGGTTCCGGCGGGCCCGCCGCGACGGGGCAGGGTGGCCCCCGTCTCCAGAGGACTACGCAGCTCTACGGCCCAGCGCAGGTCGTCCCCAAGGCTGGAGAAGTGCACCACCACCCGCTCGCCGGCCCCACGGCCGGCGGCCGCCGCCTCCACCCGTCCGTCCACCGCCGCCGGCAGCGTGGCGGACGTGTTCACCACCAGCACGTCTCCGGCCCGCAGCAGCCCCGCCAGCTCCCGGAAGGCGTGGTGCGAGACCTCCGTACCCCGCGAAACGAGCAGCCGCACATCGTCACGCCCCGCACCACGCTCCTCAGCGGGCACCCGCGCAGCCAGCTCCCCCGGCACCCCCAACCCGCAAAACACCCCCGCCACCCCATCCACGTCAGCCACCACCTGCCCCAACCCGGCACTCGCACTGACCGCCTCCGCACCGCCCCGCAGGTCCAGCCCGGGCCCTGGCCCACCTGCTCCGGCCTCCGCCGCCCCGGCCCGTGCACTGTCCGCCGACGCCCATGCGTCGCCCTCCACCGCCGCCGTGGCGTCCGCGTCGGGCATGGCCTGTCCCGGCAGGGCGCTCGCATTGACCGTCTCCTGGCCGGCCTGTGGGGCCAGCCCCCGTCCTGGCCCGCTTGCTCCGTCATCCACGGCCCAGCGGTTAGCGCCCAGCGTCGCCCGCCCTGATCCGGCGCTCGCACTGTCCGCCGACGCCCATGCGTCGCCCTCCACCGCCGCCGTGGCGTCCGCGTCGGGCATGGCCCGTCCCGCCGAGGAACTCGCACTGACCGCCTCCGCGCCGCCCCGCGGGTCCAGCCCGGGCTCTGGCCGGCCTGCTCCGGCTTCCGCCGCCCCGGCGTTCGCGCGGTCCGGCCCCGAGACCTCTATTCGGCGGCTTCGCTCCGCCGCCCCGGCGTCCGGCCGGCGAGTGGTCGCGTCCCTCACCGGTCCTCCTCCCGCTCCAGCAGCGCCGACGCCACATAGCGCCCGCTCGCGGGCCGTGGCCGCTCGTCGAGCAGCCGCAGAAACGCCGGAACCACAGAAGCCGGCTCCGGCCGCCGCGCGTCGTCGTCCGGTACCGCCGCCGCGTACAGATCGGTCCGCATGTCGCCCGGGTCGACCGCCCACACCCGCAGGCCCGGCTCCTCCGCCGCCAGCACCGCCGACAGGTGGTCGAGGGCCGCCTTCGAAGCCCCGTACCCGCCCCACGTCTCGTACGCCTCCACCGCCGCGTCCGAACTCACCGAGACGACCGCGCCGCCACGGCCGCCGCCATCCCCCGGTACGCCGCCCCCGGCCGCCCGCAGCAGCGGCAGTGCTTCCCGTACGAGACCGAGCGCGGCCACCACGTTCGTCTCCAGCGCCGCCCGCAGCCCCTCCAGCGGCAGCTCCTCCAGCCGTACGAGCGGCTCCGCACCCAGCGCGCTCGCGTTGTTCACCAGCAGATCCAGTCCGCCGAGCCCCCGCGCGGCGGCCACCAGCTCCGCCCGGTGCGCGGCGTCGGTGACATCACCGGCCACGGCCACCACACGCGTCCCGTACTTACGCGCTTCCCGCGCCGCGTCCTCCAGTACGGGACCGGTCCTGGCATCCAGCACCAGGTCCCAGCCCCGCTCCGCGAGCGCCGTCGCCAGCGCCCGCCCCAGCCCCTTCGAAGCCCCCGTGATGATCGCAACCGGCATGCCAACCGTCCCCTTCACGTCTACGTCGCACGACACCGCCTCGGTGCCTCCAACGTAGGAACCCGCCCCCGCCCCGCGCCTCAGCCGCGCGTCCCCCCCGCACCAGGGCACTTCGGCCTACGCCCACCGCACCAGGCACTTTCGACCTAGGCCCTGCGCCCTAAGCAGTGGCCGCCCCCGGCCCGATACGCGGCCCCACACCCGCCGGTACCGTGACCACATGAGCAATCCCCAAGCTCTCAACTGCGTTCGAGCAGGGGAGACGCCATCTCAGCGCTCCGGCCTGACGGCCGTCAGCACCGCGCTGCTCGCCATGAGCCGGCACCTGGAAGTGCGCGACGTCCTCAAGACGATCGTCGCCTCCGCCCGCGAGCTGCTCGACGCCGAGTACGCCGCACTGGGCGTCCCCGACGACCACGGCGGCTTCGCCCAGTTCGTGGTCGACGGCGTCAGCGACGAACAGTGGAAGGCCATCGGCCCGCTGCCCCGCCAGCACGGCATCCTCGCCGCGATGCTGCACGGCGCCGAGACCGAGCGCCTCGCCGACGTACGCAAGGACCCGCGCTTCGAGGGCTGGCCCTCCGCGCACCCCGAGATGTCCGACTTCCTGGGCCTGCCCATCCGCGACGGCGACGACGTCATCGGCGCGCTCTTCCTCGCCAACAAGCGCTGCCCCAAGCCCGACGGAGCCTGCGGTTTCACCGAGGAGGACGAGGAACTTCTCGGCATGCTCGCCCAGCACGCCGCGATCGCCCTCACCAACGCCCGCCTGTACGAGCGCAGCCGCGAGCTCACCATCGCCGAGGAACGCTCCCGCCTGGCGCACGAGCTCCACGACGCCGTGAGCCAGAAACTCTTCTCCCTGCGCCTCACCGCCCAGGCCGCCGCCGCCCTCGTCGACCGCGACCCGGCCCGCGCCAAGGGTGAGCTCCAGCAGGTGGCCGCACTGGCCGCCGAGGCGGCCGACGAACTGCGCGCCGCAGTCGTCGAGCTCCGCCCCGCCGCCCTCGACGAGGACGGCCTGATCGCCACCCTGCGCACCCAGATCCAGGTCATGGACCGCGCCCACACGGCCAGGGTCACCTTCCACAGCCTGGGTGTACGGGCACTGCCCGCCGCCCAGGAGGAAGCCCTCCTGCGGGTCGCCCAGGAGGCACTGCACAACGCGCTGCGCCACTCCGGCGCGGCCCACGTCGACGTCGTACTGGAAAAGAGCGGCCAGGGCGCCCGCCTGAAGGTCAGGGACGACGGCAGCGGCTTCGACCCGAAGACCGTGCGCCGAGCGGGCCGCCACCTCGGCCTGGTCTCGATGCGCGACCGCGCCGGCGGGGCGGGCGGCACACTCACCGTGGATTCGGCGCCCGGCAAGGGCACCACGATCGAGATGGAGGTCCCCGGTGGCTGAAGCGGCCGCACGACCGGCGAAAAACCGCATCCGCGTACTGCTCGTCGACGATCACCAGGTCGTACGCCGGGGCCTGCGCACCTTCCTGGAGATCCAGGACGACATCGAGGTCGTCGGCGAGGCCGGCGACGGCGCCGAGGGCGTGGCCCGCGCCGAGGAGCTCCGCCCCGACGTCGTACTCATGGACATCAAGATGCCGGGCACAGACGGCATCGACGCACTGCGCAAACTCCGCGAACTGGCCAACCCCGCCAAGGTCTTGATCGTCACCAGCTTCACCGAGCAGCGCACGGTGGTCCCCGCCCTGCGCGCCGGTGCCTCGGGTTACGTCTACAAGGACGTGGACCCGGACGCCCTGGCCGGCGCCATCCGCTCCGTACACGCGGGCCACGTCCTCCTCCAGCCCGAGGTGGCGGACGCCCTGCTCTCCCAGGAGGAAACGAACAGCGGCACGGGCCGGGGGAGCACGCTCACCGACCGGGAGCGGGAAGTGCTGACGCTGATCGCCGACGGCCGCTCCAACCGGGAGATCGCCCGCGCCCTGGTCCTCTCCGAGAAGACCGTCAAGACGCATGTTTCGAACATCCTGATGAAGCTGGATCTCTCCGACCGCACCCAGGCGGCGCTGTGGGCCGTCCGACATGGGATTACGGGTTAATCGGACGGTCTACGTCCGGTCCGAGATTCATACCGTCGGGTGTATGTCCCCCACATGGCGCATCCTGATCGACGCCGGGGCGTTCTTCATGGCGTGCTGCGGCGGCTGGCCGCAGCGACGTCTAGGAGGATCCTGAAGTGAAGAACCTGAAGAAGGCCGCTGCCGTCACCATGGTCGCGGGTGGCCTCATCGCCGCCGGAGCCGGTGTTGCCTCCGCCACCGACAGCGGTGCGCAGGCCCAGGGCAAGGCCGTCCACTCGCCGGGCGTCGGTTCCGGCAACCTGGTCCAGGTCCCGGTCCACGTCCCGGTGAACGCCTCCGGCAACAGCGTCAACGTCATCGGCGTCCTCAACCCGGCCTTCGGGAACCACGCCGTCAACCACTGACGACCCCCCGGTCGAGCGGTGACCACCGGCCCCCAGGCGCCCAGCGCCTGGGGGCCGGTCGCGTACTGCTTCAAGCGGGGGCCCTCACCGCTCCCGCTCCCGCTCCTCCACCCACGCGTTGTACGCCGCCACCTGCGCCCGCCGGGCCACCCGCTCCACCGGCCGCAGCGCCTCCCCCCGAGCCGCCATCTCGGACGCACTCACCGCGCCCCCGTGCCCGTTCTCGTACGCCAGCGAGATGAGCAGCCCCACCCGCTGCGCCAGCTCCAACACCCGTACCGCACGCGGCGGATACCCGGGCGCCAGCACCTCGCGCCCCGCCTCGGCCCGCGCCCGGTACGCGTCCAGCGCCGCCTCCGCCACCGGACCCGACCCGGCCACGTCCAGCCGCGACAGCACCGCCGTCGCATCCCGAAGCCCCTCCGCGAGCTCCCGCTCCGCCTCCCCGAGCGAGGGCACGTCGGCGGGCGGCGCCTCCCGTACGGCCAGGCAGTGCCACGTCACCTCGACCCGCACATCCCCGGCCGGCCCCACCTCGTACATCTCCGGCACCAACCCCACCGCCGCCCCCGAGCAGACCACTGCCTCCTCCGCCTCCAGCGCCCGGGCGTTGAACTCCGGCGGCCCGCTGAGCCCCAGCGGATGCCCGGGCGCGGGCAGCGCGACCCGGAAGCCGGTCACGCCCAGCGCACGAAGCCGCCCCAGGGCCAGCGTGAGCCCGACCGGCCCCGCCTCCCCGGGGACACCTTCCACCCGGTGCACCGCGTCCTCCCCGACAATGGCGAGCGCGACATCATCCGGCGAAGCAAGTCCGGCCAAAAGGGCATTTCCCCATGCGGCCAGTCGTCCTGAGCGAGGTTCGGAAAGCATGCCCCCAGCCTAGGCAACGGACCTACCAACCGGATCACCCGACCGGTGGCGTAGGTTTTCCCCTGGAGCTGTGCCTACAGGCACGCCCGACATTCTCGAGACTGCATGGGGAGACAACGCGCTCATGAGCGATGTACTGGAGCTGGTGGACGTATCCGTGGTCCGCGACGGACGCGCTCTGGTGGACGACGTCTCCTGGTCGGTCAAGGAGGGCGAGCGCTGGGTGATCCTGGGCCCGAACGGCGCCGGCAAGACCACCCTGCTGAATGTCGCCTCCAGCTACCTCTTCCCGTCCACCGGCAGCGCCAAGGTCCTCGGTGAGACGCTCGGCAGCCCCGGCACGGACGTATTCGAGCTCCGCCCCCGCATCGGCATGGCCGGCATCGCGATGGCCGACAAGCTGCCCAAGCGCCAGACCGTCCTCCAGACGGTGCTCACCGCCGCGTACGGCATGACCGCCACCTGGCACGAGAACTACGACGAGGTCGACGAGCAGCGCGCCCGCGCCTTCCTCGACCGCCTCGGCATGACGGACTTCCTCGACCGGAAGTTCGGCACGCTCTCCGAGGGCGAGCGCAAGCGCACGATGATCGCCCGCGCGATGATGACCGACCCCGAGCTGCTGCTCCTCGACGAGCCCGCCGCCGGTCTCGACCTCGGTGGCCGCGAAGACCTCGTCCGCCGCCTCGGCCGCCTCGCCCGTGACCCGTACGCACCCTCGATGATCATGGTTACGCACCATGTCGAGGAGATCGCCCCCGGTTTCACCCACGTCCTCATGATCCGGCAGGGCAAGGTCCTCGCCGCGGGTCCCGTGGAGACGGAACTGACCTCCCGCAACCTCTCCCTCTGCTTCGGCCTCCCGCTCGTCGTCGAGCGCAGGTCCGACCGCTGGACGGCCCAGGGCCTGCCGCTCGCCTGACAGTCCGCCCCAACGCCCGCACCACGTCCGCGCCCTGTCCGCGAAGACCACCCGCACCTACCATGACCATGTGGACATCGACGCATGGGTGTGGTGGCTGATCGGCGCTGTCGGGCTGGGAATTCCGCTCGTGGTGACCGCGATGCCCGAGTTGGGAATGCTGTCGGCGGGCGCGGTCGCCGGTGCTGTGACGGCCGGGCTGGGCGGCGGAATCGTCGCCCAGGTACTGGTCTTCGCCGCGGTCTCGGTCGCGCTGATCGCGGTTGTACGTCCGATAGCGGCCCGCCACCGCTCCGACCGGCCGGAACACCGCACCGGCGTAGACGCGCTGAGAGGCCGTCAGGCGGTAGTGCTGGAACGGGTCGACGGCAGCGGCGGCCGGATCAAACTCGCGGGCGAGGTGTGGTCCGCGCGGTCTCTCGACGCGAGCCAGAGCTTCGAACCGGGCCAGCAGGTCGACGTAATCGAGATCGACGGAGCGACAGCGGTAGTGATGTAGCCCGACGCAACCCGGCCAGGTAAGCCGAACACCCCGCACACCGACCGGCGTTCTGGGAAGATTGATCATCAGATCAAGGTCTCTCCCGAGAAGCACAACACGAAGGGCACGGAACACGCGATGTCATCCGTCATCATCGTCCTGATCATTCTGGTGGTGCTGGTCTTCATCGCCCTGATCAAGACGATCCAGGTCATCCCGCAGGCGAGTGCCGCCATCGTGGAGCGCTTCGGCCGCTACACGCGCACGCTCAACGCCGGCCTGAACATCGTCGTCCCGTTCATCGACTCGATCCGCAACCGGATCGACCTCCGCGAACAGGTCGTGCCCTTCCCGCCCCAGCCGGTGATCACCCAGGACAACCTCGTCGTCAACATCGACACCGTCATCTACTACCAGGTCACCGACGCCCGGGCCGCGACGTACGAAGTCGCCAGCTACATCCAGGCGATCGAGCAGCTCACCGTCACCACGCTGCGCAACATCATCGGTGGCATGGACCTGGAGCGGACCCTGACCTCCCGCGAGGAGATCAACGCGGCGCTGCGCGGCGTCCTCGACGAGGCCACCGGCAAGTGGGGCATCCGCGTCAACCGCGTCGAGCTCAAGGCGATCGAGCCGCCCACCTCCATCCAGGACTCGATGGAGAAGCAGATGCGCGCCGACCGCGACAAGCGCGCCGCGATCCTCACGGCCGAGGGCATCAGGCAGTCCGCGATCCTCACCGCCGAGGGCGAGAAGCAGTCCGCGATCCTGCGCGCCGAGGGTGAGGCCAAGGCGTCCGCGCTGCGCGCCGAGGGCGAGGCCCAGGCCATCCGTACGGTCTTCGAGTCCATCCACGCGGGCGACGCTGACCAGAAGCTCCTCGCGTACCAGTACCTCCAGATGCTCCCGAAGATCGCGGAGGGTGACGCCAACAAGCTCTGGATCGTGCCGAGCGAGATCGGCGACGCACTCAAGGGCCTCAGCGGCGCCTTCGGCAACTTCACGGATGGCGCCCCGGGCTTCAAGACCGGCCAGGAACGCCGCCAGGAACCCCCCATCGACTGACGCGGGCCTGTGGTCGTGCATGATCGGTGCACCAAGCACCGATCATGCACAGGAGCAGGGGCACACCGTGACCATCTGGGAGATGCTCGCCGTCTTCGCCGCGGGCGTGGGCGCCGGGACCATCAACACCATCGTCGGTTCCGGAACCCTCATCACCTTCCCGGTCCTGCTCGCCACCGGCCTGCCGCCGGTCACCGCGACCGTCTCCAACGCCCTCGGCCTGATCCCCGGCTCCATCAGCGGCGCCATCGGCTACCGCAAGGAACTCACCGGCCAGCGCCGCCGCATCCTGCGCCTGAGCGCGGCCGCCGCCGTCGGAGGCCTCTGCGGAGCCGTACTGCTCCTCGCACTCCCGCCGACCGCCTTCGAAACGATCGTGCCGGTCCTGGTCGGCCTCGCCCTCGTCCTGGTGATCCTGCAGCCCCGCATCACCAAGGCCGTCCAGCGCCGCCGCGAACGCAACGGCACCCACAGCGACGCCGACGGCGGCCCGCTCCTCATCACCGGCCTCCTCCTCGCCAGCGTGTACGGCGGCTACTTCACCGCGGCCCAGGGAATCATCTACGTCGCCCTGATGGGCATGCTGCTCACCGACACCCTGCAACGCCTGAACGCCACCAAGAACGTCCTCGCCGCCGTCGTCAACACCATCGCCGCGACGTTCTTCCTCTTCGCCGCGGAATTCGACTGGACGGCCGTAGCACTCATCTCGGTCGGCTCCACCCTCGGAGGCCAGCTCGGCGCCAAGATCGGCCGCCGACTGCCACCCGCCGCCCTACGCGCACTGATCGTGGCCGTAGGCACGGTGGCGATCGTCCAACTCCTGCTGCGCTGACACACACAAGCCCGCCCCCGAACAACGAAGGCGGGCTCTTACTGACCGCTTTACCGACTGCTAAGCGGACTGCGCCAGCCACTCCGGCAGCGCCGACCGCTCGTCCGCGCCCAGCGCCAGCAGCATCGCGTCGGCGGGTGAAGGTACGAACGGCTTGCGCAGCAGCGGCATCGCCGCCTCGTCCGGCGTACGGTCCGCTTTGCGGTGGTTGTCCTCCGCGCAGGACGCCACCGTATTCAGCCAGCCGTCCCCGCCGCCCTGAGCTTTCGGCACCACGTGGTCGACGGTCGTGGCCCGCCGCCCGCAGTACGCGCATCGGTGCTGGTCCCGTATCAGCACACCGCGCCTCGACCACGGTGCCTGTCTTCGGAAGGGCACCCGGACATAACGGCACAGCCTGATCACCTGTGGCACCGGAAGCTCCACGGCGGCCGCACGCATCAGCAGTCCGGGATGGGCCTGTTCGACGACGGCCTTGTCCGTCAGGACAAGCACCACCGCCCGGTTCAGTGTCACCGTAGACAGCGGCTCGAAGCTCGCGTTCAGTACCAGCGTGTCCCGCATCCCGCCCACCCTCCCTGCGCCGGCCCACCTCATGGCGGGCTTGGATCAACTCTGACCGGGCACACCGAGATGGACAACGCAATAAAAAGATGCCCGTCCCTGATCTCTTCCAAGACCAGGGACGGGCAAACAGAAAGTGAACGCTCAACTCGCCGCGGGAGCCTCGTATTCGGCGACCAGCTGCGCACGCCCGAGGGTGTGGAACCGGAGGTTGAATCCCACAGCGGCGGGGGAGGCGTCGGCGTCAGGACCGAGCTTCTCCGTGTCCACCGCGTACACGGTGAACACATAGCGGTGCCTCTCGCCGGCCGGCGGTGCCGCTCCGCCGAAGTCCTTCGACCCGTAGTCGTTACGGACCTGTACGGCGTCCGGCGGCAACCCCTCGAATTTCCCGCTGCCCGCCCCCGCCGGCAGCTCCGTCACCGACGCCGGAATGTCGAAGACGGTCCAGTGCCAGAACCCGCTGCCGGTCGGCGCGTCGGGATCGAAGCACGTCACGGCGAAACTCTTGGCCTCGGCGGGAAACCCTTCCCACCGCAGGTGCGGCGACGTATTGCCGGCCGCGTACACCTGAGCGTCCTTCAACACCCCACCATCAACGACATCCTCACTCACCACAGTGAACGAGGGCACGGGCGGATGGAAGTCATGGGGAAGCGGCGGCCTCTTCGCCTCTGACACGTCTGAACCTCCGATGTGAACTGTGCTGCTACCTGACGGCTCCCGAGCCTAGAGCCAGTTGCGCTGACCGCCGACCTGCGCAAGCCACTGGTTGAGGTAGGCGACCCAGTCGGTTCCCTGGAAGTCGTTCAGCCCGACCTTGAAGGCCCGGTACGAGTCGCTGCTCTCACTGAACAGCCCCGGCTTCTTGTCCATCTCCAGGACGACGTCCATCTCGCGGTCGTCCGCGACGAAGGTCAGCTCGACCTGGTTCAGCCCGCGGTACTGCTGCGGCGGCTGGAACTCGATCTCCTGGTAGAAGGGCAGCCGCTGACGCGTCCCCCGGATGTGACCGCGCTCCATGTCCGCGCTCTTGAAACGGAAGCCCAGCTGCACGAAGGCGTCCAGGATCGCCTGCTGCGCCGGCAGCGGGTGCACATTGATCGGGTCAAGATCACCCGAGTCGACGGCCCGGGCGATCTCCAGCTCGGTCGTCACGCCGATGTTCATGCCGTGCAGCTGCTGACCGGCGATGCTGGTGACCGGGGTCTCCCAGGGAATCTCCAGTCCGAACGGCACGACATGCACGGCGCCCGCCTTGACCTCGAAGGCACCACCGAGCCGCTGCTTCGTGAACTCGATGTCCTGCTTGACCTCCTGGTCACCGCCCTCGACCTCGACGCGCGCCTGCAGGCCGACGGAGAGCCCCTCGATCTGCTGATCGACCGAACCGCCCTGGATGCGCACCTCGCCCTGAACCACACCACCAGGCACGACATTCGCCTCGGTCAGCACCGTCTCCACCGACGCGCCACCGGCACCCAAGCTCGCAAGCAACTTCTTGAAGCCCATGACTTCTCCCAGATCTTTGGTTCTGACTCTGACTCTGACCAGTACAAACGCGGAAGGGCCATGCCCGGTTCCGTGGCCCTCACCCTGGCAAAGCGCACGCCTCAAGGCCACCTACCCGAACGCGCGACTTCCACTACGCTCGGAGGGCATGATCACGGACCCCGACCGTACGCCGCTCCCCAGGACGTTCTTCGACCGCCCCGTGCTGGAGGTCGCACCCGACCTACTGGGGCGCACCCTCGTACGACTGACCGACGACGGCCCGATCGAGCTCCGCATCACCGAGGTCGAGGCCTACGACGGCCCGGGCGACCCGGGATCGCACGCGTACCGCGGAAAGACCCAGCGCAACGCGTCAATGTTCGGCCCACCCGGTCACGCGTACGTCTACTTCATCTACGGCATGTGGTTCAGCCTCAACCTCGTCTGCGGCCAGGAGCACACGGCGAGTGGCGTCCTTCTGCGAGGAGGAGAGGTGACGCGCGGCCAGGACCTCGTGCGTAAACGACGACTCTCGGCCCGAAGCGACAAGGAACTGGCCAAAGGCCCGGCCCGCCTCGCCACGGGACTCGCCATCGACCGCACCCTGGACGGCACCGACCTCTGCGCCGGCCCCGAGTCCGCTCTGTCTGTACTGCACGGCGCCCCCGCCCCCGCTGACCTGGTGCGGAACGGACCACGCACGGGAGTGGGCGGCGAAGGCGCGGACCACCCCTGGCGATTCTGGATCGAAGGCGACCCGACAGTGAGCCCATTCAGGGCCCACACACCACGCCGCCGACGAACTTGACGTGGCCCCGGCGGACGCCTAATGTGGCCCGAGCCGCTTGAGACGGGCACTGCTGTCGGTAAGGCTTACGAGTCGACCGAGGCGGACCCCGAAGCGGCCAAACCACTACCTACGACTTTCCCTGACGGGTTCGATTTCGGCATGCCCGAATTCCGACTCACCGGCTCGATTATGAGCCGCAAGGGGAATCCGCTAAAGTAGTGACCACGCCGAAAGGGAAACGCGAAAGCGGAAACCTG
Organism: Streptomyces sp. NPDC002994; assembly: GCF_040611155.1. NCBI lineage: Bacteria > Bacillati > Actinomycetota > Actinomycetes > Kitasatosporales > Streptomycetaceae > Streptomyces > Streptomyces sp. NPDC002994. The sequence continues at coordinate 166 of NZ_JBEXNQ010000023.1, read as the reverse complement.
AAAGCAGCCCCGCCGACGGGGAATCGGACACGAAAGAGTCTGATAGAGTCGGAAACACGAAATACCGAACGAAAGCCCGGAGGAAAGCCCGAGAGGGTGAGTACAAAGGAAGCGTCCGTTCCTTGAGAACTCAACAGCGTGCCAAAAGTCAACGCCAGATATGTTG
>NZ_JBEXNQ010000022.1:0-132590 GCF_040611155.1 Streptomyces sp. NPDC002994 | reverse complement strand
CGCCCGACGCACCGCCGAAGGCATGGCCAAGAAAGACATCATGCGCTGCCTCAAACGCTTCGTCGCCCGAGAGATCTACAAACACCTACCCCACCGAACACAGACCACCACACCACCCCTGCCCCACACCACTTGACGGTCTATAGGAGCTTCCGCCGGCCCTCCGCCGCAATGCTTCTGGGGGGCGGCCCCCGGGGGGAGCCCACGGGGAAACTCCGGCAAGTGGCCGTTCACCGTCGCCGGGCGGCGGGCTCGGTGAGTGGGGCGCACCACGTCTAGGGGGCGGCTCAGCCCCAGAGTCAGCGACTGCGGCAACGGCCGCTGGCGTGACATCCCCATTCCCACGCACACGACCACCCACCCCGGTGGACGGCCGGCCGACGGGTCGCCCCGCAGGCCCGGACCGTCTGAGGGTGGGACACGACAGCTGAATGGGGCGACTCGGGCCAGTGTGGCGCCCACCCCGCCCGGTGGCCGGTTGAGCGACAAGCCCGTTGCTGAGGTGGGTGGGTGGCGGCGCACCGAAACGTGGAACGCGGCAGAACATCGGCGGCCCCCCGGGCCCTCCCAGCCGCACGAACCCACGAGCCCCATCATCCACACCAGCCGTCTCCCTCCCGACGCTCGGCGCAGTCCGTGGGAGCCGAGTGGGTCGAAACGCTCCCGTGACGGCCGGAAGCGAAACAGCCGGGACTGGTGAGGTTAGAGGGGCGTTGGGATTCATCAAGTGTGGAGTTAGTTGCGTTCCGAGCCCGGAGCCCGCCAAGGGCGGTAGTCGGGCGCTACTTGAGCCCAGAGGGCGTCGGAATGGACGTGCCCGAGTACCGCGTTCCTGCCAGGCCGCCGGACCGACGGCACGACCAGCCGTCACACCAGCTGACCGGCTCACCGGCAACACGAGCGACACCAACCAGTCCAGCGCGCGGCTCGTGCGGGGCTGCCATGGGTCGAAACGCTCCCGTGACATCCGGAAGCCAAACGGCTGAGACCAGTGGGACTGGAGGGGCAATGTGATTCACCATGTGTTGGGTTCGTCGCGTTCCGACGCCCCGGAACGGCGAGTTACGCGACCGAACCCGATCGGCGACAAAGCTGCGGCTGCCGCGTCGGCCGTCACCGGCGCGCCATCCCTGTTGGTCTCATCAGCCTCACCGCCCAGCCGGTTTCTCGCCCACCGGCCCGCCATGATCACGCCCCGAGGCGGCCGAGTCCGCCCCACCGGGTGCCGGTTGTGACGGGTGCGACTGGTGGGCCGTCGGGAGCCGTCTTCTGCCGGGTTGAGTGCACCCCTACGCCTGCGCCGCGCCATTGGCTGCAACGAACCCCACACATGACGCACGTCGAGACCTCTCAAGGTGGTGAAAACGGGGCGAAAAGGGCGCGCCTGTGTGTCATGTGCCGAGTTCGTCCCAGCCCGCCGGTGCGGGAGCCGAGACAAAGCCCTACACGCCGACCGAGAGTCGTCAACTTGTTCATCTGTCCGGCTGAGAGTGTCGGCTGTCCCACTGGCGGGCCGAGAACGTGCGCCGCCCCTACCGGCCGGGCCGAAAGCTTCGAACCGCTGCTGGCTTGGCCATGAGTGTCGAGCCAGCCTGCGAGCCGCTCGTTTCATTCGGCCAGGCCGTCGGCAGCCCCATCCGCCCCTGGGCGCCCCTCCACCCACCCCCACACCAGCAACCCGCTTGAGCCTCCATCGACCACCGGTCTGGGCGGACGCCACACCGCCCGAGTCCCCCCATTCAAGTGTCGCGCCCCACCCACGCACACATGAGTCCGCAGGTCGACCCGACGGCCAGCCGGCCACCGGCCTGGGTGCGCGTGTGCGTGGGAATGGGGATGTCGCACCAGCGGCCGTCCCCGCACCCGCCGAACCTGGGGCCGAGCCACCCCATAGACCTCATGCGCCCCACCCACCACGCCGCAAGCCACCAAGCCGACCCGCGCCCATCCCCCAGCCCCCGTGCAGGGCGTTTTTCTTTGGGCCGTCCCCGTACAAGCGTTAGCGGTGGGCCGGGGCGGCGGGTCAAGGGGAGCCCGCAGGGCTCTCGCGCAGCGACGCGACGCAGGAGCGCCCTTGACGCGCCGTCACGGCCCACCGACACTCGAGCGCTCGGGACGGCCCGAAACCCCCAGAAGCAAGCCTTGGTTACCGGCGCTGCGCTGCGCAAACAAACGCAGGCGCCCCGAGCCGTAATGGCCCGGGGCGCCCCCTGTGCGACAGTCCGGAGCAGACAACTACACCGCGTGCACGACGTCCTTCTCCTCGGCGAAGTGGCACGCCGATTCGTGGGCCGCCGGGGTGTCCGAGGACTTGAAGCGCTCGGGGGACCGCCAGCAGCGGCATCTCCTGCGCGCACTTGTCCTGCACCTTCCAGCAGCGGGTGCGGAACCTGCAGTCAGACGGCGGGTTCGCCGGGGACGGGACGTCGCCGGGGAGGATGATCTGTTCGCGGCCCTCGCGTGCGGCCGAGGTACATGACACCCCCCTGGTCCGAGATGTGCCGGACGATCGACAGGTCGTGCGAAATGGTGCGGGGCCCAGATCGTGTCCGGGCCCCGCATCATCGACCGCACCGGACTCACCGGTTACGTCGACTCTCCGGCTGCGGGATGGCCGCTCAGGTGTTGCGCGTCTCCGTGTAGTGGTCGGCGACCGTCACCTTGGCAAAAGAGTTGTCTACTGTGCAGTTGCTCCACCGATGGGCGACCGCCACCTGGAAGACGCGCTTCTTGATGCCGATCTTGTAGCTGACCCGCTTCCGGGCGGGCACGATGACTGTCACGGACTTGCCCTTGGCTATGGAGACGCCGGCCTCGACGGTCAGCGAGGTCTTGGCGTTGATCTCCCCGACGGCGAGGTCGAGCTTGCCACCGATCTCGCCAGTGACGCTGCCCTTCAGGCTGGCGGAGATCTCAGCGGACACCGACTGGCGCACCGACGCGCTGCTGTCGCGGTTGTCGACGGTGCCCTGCGCCACAATCGTGTGCCAGGTCGATGAGATCTCCGTGTACTTGCGCTTGTACTGGTTGTCGCAGACTTCGGCGGCGGAAGCCGGCGCTGCGGCCAGGCCCATCAGGCAGGTGCCCAAGACCGCGGAAGCGGTGGCGAGCGTGGTGAAGGTGCGGGCAGAAGTGCGCATTTGGGTAGTCCCCCTTGATTTCCCCGGCTTGGTCAGCGCTGGGGTTGGGTCAGAAATTACCCCTGGTAGATGGGCCGTTGCCACGCTCTTGATCAAGATCTGAGCCTTGTCGCGAAAGAACGGGCGGCGCCCGGGTACAGAGCCGGCCGCCCGGGTCGAGCAGGTACTGGCCAACGCCCAAAGCCGTAAAACTGGGGCCCGGTACGGTAGCGCGGCGGCGAGCGTTGGCCGAAGCCCCCAGCACGGTCACGCACTGACACTGCTCCGCCGTCCCGAGTCCCTCCAGACGCGGGCTTCCGCCCAATCGCCGAGCGTGGCACCGGCTCCAGTACGAGTTACGCACCCAGCTGCTGGACCAGCCGCCCAAAACGACCCGAACCTCACCACCTCACGCATACAAGGGAGATATCACATCGCAACTTCGGCAGCACGCTCTAGGCTCCCTCCATGCCGAGTTCAGAACTACTGCGGATAAGCGCCTTCCTGTCAGCCTTCGCCCGCCGCCAGGCCGCGCGCACCGTCGACCTCCCCGGCGGATTCGCCGTATACGACGACGCCTTCGCACACTCCCGCGCGAACAACCAGGTCATCATCGACAGGGCCGTCGACTCCGCGGCGCTGCCCGCCATCGCGGACGAGGCACTGAGGCACCTGCCACACCGACTGATTTCCGTCCTGGACGACGAAGTCGGAACGGCGTGCGCGGAGCCGCTGATCCAGGCCGGATACGCCCACTCCACTTACCTGGTCATGCTGCACGCAGGCCCGGTGCCGCCCACTGGCCGCGCGCAGGAGGTGGACCTCGAGGCGATCCGGGCCCCACTCACTCGGCGCTGGCGGGCCCTCCTTCCAGACGTCGACGACGAGGTCGTATGCCACCTCGTCGACCGACGCGAGGCCCGCCGCCGCGGCGCCGAGGCTGTTCGCTTCATCGGTGCCCGCACGGAGGAGGGGGAGGTCGCCTCATGGGCCGACCTCTACCTGGACCCGGCAACGGGCATCGCCCAGGTCGAGGACCTGGTCACCTCGGAGACCCATCTCGGACGCGGTTACGCCGACGCCGTCCTGGCCACCGCCTTGGGTATGGCCTCCGGCGCGGACTGCGGTACGCGGTTCCTGACCGCCGATGCGGCGGACTGGCCACACCACTGGTATGAGCGCCGCGGCTTCTCGGTCATCGGCCACATACACTGCTTCGAACGCGGCTGATCGTGAGACATCCTGTTTCATTTGTTGGGGGCTACGCATGTCGCGGCATGGGCGGGCCGGTCGAGCGATCTGCGGGGCAGCGGCGTGAAGCAGCAGATGAGCGGGGTGCTGCACCACATCGAGGTGTGGGTGCCTGACCTGAACCGCAGCATCGAGTCCCTCGGCTGGCTGCTGGAGAGCCTGGGCTACACGCTGTTCCAGAGCTGGGACAGCGGCCGCAGCTGGCGGTTGGGAACGACCTATTTGGTCTTCGAGCAGTCCCCGGACCTCACCGTGGACCGTCATGACCGATGCCGGCCCGGACTGAACCATCTGGCCTTCCATGTCGAGGACCGAACGACGGTGCGAGCACTGACGGCCGAAGCCCGGCAACACGGCTGGCGCCTGATGTTCAGCGACCGTCACCCCCACGCAGGCGGAGAGCAGCATTACGCCGCCTACCTTGAGAACAGCGACGGCTTCGAGGTCGAGCTCGTTGCCACTGGCGCATGACAACCGGATTGATACTCAGGCGACGGCGGGCGCCGGATCCGTCGCCAGCCGGGCGTGCACATGCATGTCGAAGTACGTTCCCGGCTCCTTCGCGGGCAGTCCCCCGCGCGAAATGCCCTCCGGCTGGTAGCCCGTACGCAGCGCCACCCGGCACGAAGCCTCGTTCCCCAGGGCGTGGCCCAATTCGAGACGGTGGAGCCCTACCTCCTCGAAGGCCCAGCGGGTACACAGTTCCACAGCGTGGGTGGCCACTCCACGCCCGCGCGCCTCGGGCATCAGCCAGTAGCCCACGCCGGCGTGGCCCATGCGGTACACGATCTCGTGCAGCCCGACATGGCCGAGCACCGCGCCGGTGGCGGCGTCAGCGATGCAGTACGACGCCTGGCTACCGTTCTCCCAGCCCTCTGCCCTGGACCGGATGTACTTGAGAACACCGGCCGGGTCCAGGACATCGGCCATGGCGCCGTTCCAGTGCTGGAACTCCGGGTCGTTGAGTCCGCGCAGGGCCGTGTCCGCGTCATCCTCGTCCCAGGTGCGCAGCCGAAGGCCGAACCCGCCGAGTTCAGTGAACCTGAGAGCGGGCTCCGGTGCGGTGGTCACCATGACACTCCTTTCCCTGCGACGTGGTGCAACGGCGACGGCCCCGCCCCCGGTCCGAGATACTCGGGGCGGGGACGGGGCCGGCCACAGCACTGACGTCATGTCACGCGGCGTGCACGACGTCCTTCTCCTCGGCGAAGTGGCACGCCGACTCGTGTGCCGCCGGTGTCCCCGAGGCCTTGAAGCGCTCGGGCACCGCCAGCAGCGGGACCTCTTCGGCGCACTTGTCCTCCGCCTTCCAGCAGCGGGTGCGGAACCGGCAGCCCGACGGCGGGTTGGCCGGGGACGGGACGTCACCGGTGAGGATGATCCGCTCGCGGCCCTCACGGAGCGCCGGGTCGGGAACCGGGACCGCCGACAGCAGCGCCTGGGTGTAGGGGTGCGTCGGGTGGTCGTAGATCTGCTCTTCCGTACCGATCTCGGCCATCTTGCCGAGATACATGACACCGACCCGGTCCGAGATGTGCCGGACGATCGACAGGTCGTGCGCGATGAAGAGATAGGACAGGTTGAACTCGTCCTGGAGCTTCTCCATCAGGTTGATGACCTGAGCCTGTACGGATACGTCGAGCGCCGAGACGGGCTCGTCGCAGACGATGATCTCCGGGTTGAGCGCGAGGCCGCGCGCGATGCCGATGCGCTGGCGCTGTCCGCCGGAGAACTGGTGCGGGTACCGGTTGATGTACTCGGGATTGAGGCCGACCACATCCAGCAGTTCCTGCACCTTTTGGCGGCGGTCGCCCTTCGGAGCCACCTCGGGATGGATCTCGAACGGCTCCCCGATGATGTCACCGACCGTCATGCGCGGATTCAGCGAGGTGTACGGGTCCTGGAACACCATCTGGATGTTCCGGCGTACGGCCTTGAGGGCCTTGCCGGACAGCTTGGTGATGTCCTGCCCCTTGTAGAAGACCTCGCCCGAAGTCGCCTTCTCCAGCATCATCAGGACCTTGGCGACGGTCGACTTGCCACAGCCCGACTCGCCGACGATGCCCAGGGTTTCGCCCTGGTACAGGTCGAAGGAGATGCCGTCGACAGCCTTGACCGCGCCGACCTGCTTCTTCAGGATCAGGCCGTGGGTCAGCGGAAAGTGCTTGACCAGGTTGCGGACCTGAAGGATCGGCTCGCCACGCCCGACCGGCGCTTCGATCGCCGCTACGGCGTCCTCCACGGTAGCCACGTCGACCGTCTCGACCTCGACGACGTTCGGCGTCGCGTCCACAGCCTCGTCGTTCTTGCTGAGATCAGCCATGGATCGTCTCCTTCCAGAAGTGGCAGGCGCTTCCGCGGCCGGCCAGGTCGGTGCCATCGCGCTCGGTGACCTGCTCGAGGGCGGGCACCTCCTCGCCACAGACGGACTGGGCCGAGGCGCACCGGGGGCGGAACGCGCAACCGGACGGGATCGCCAGCAGGTTGGGCGGCAGGCCCTTGATCGCGTACAGATCCTGCCCCTTCTGGTCCAGGCGCGGGATCGAGCTCAGCAGGCCCCTGGTGTACGGGTGCGCGGGACGCTTGTAGATCTCGTGCACGGGCGCGGTCTCCACGATCCGGCCCGCGTACATCACCGCGATCTTGTCCGCGACGTCGGCGACAACGCCGAGGTCGTGGGTGATCAGGATGAGCCCCATGTTCATCTCGCGCTGCAGCTCCGCGAGCAGGTCCATGACCTGTGCCTGAACCGTCACGTCGAGCGCGGTCGTCGGCTCGTCCGCGATGATCAGGTCGGGTTCCAGGGCCAGCGCCATCGCGATCATGATGCGCTGGCGCATTCCGCCCGAGAACTGATGCGGGTAGTCGCCCACCCGCGCCTTCGCCGCCGGGATGCGGACCCGGTCCATCAGCTCGACGGCCTTGGCCTTGGCGTCCTTCTTGGACATACCGCGGTGGACCCGGAACATTTCGCCGATCTGAGTGCCGACCGAGTGCACGGGGTTGAGGGCGGACAGCGCGTCCTGGAAGATCATCGCCATCTTCGCGCCGCGCATCTTGCGACGCTCCTCGCCGGACAGCTTCAGGATGTCCTGGCCCTTGAACAGGATCTCGCCCTGCGGGATCCGCCCGGGCGGCATGTCCAGGATGCCCATGATCGCCTGAGCGGTCACGGACTTGCCGGATCCCGACTCACCGAGCACCGCGAGGGTCTCGCCCGCTCCGACGCTGTACGACACCCCGTTGACGGCCTTGGCTATGCCTTCGTCCGTCTTGAACTCCACATGCAGGTTGCGCACTTCGAGCAGCGGTGCCGCCGAAGTCTTCGCCGCCGCGGCCCCGTTCGTGCCGGGGTCCTTCTCTATCGTGGTCATGTCTTCCTCCGACCCCCCGGTCCGTCAATGGTCTTTCGTACGCCGGTCACAGGTCTCACCGCAGCTTCGGGTCGAGTGCGTCGCGCAGTCCGTCGCCCACGAAGATGAAGCCGAGGCAGGCAAGGACGACACCGGCGCTGGGGGCGATCCAGAAGACATCCTGGACGCCGACGAAGTCGCGGGCGGCGGCGATCATGTTGCCCCACTCGGGAGTCTCCGGGGAGACACCGACGCCGAGGAAGGACAGTGAAGCCGCCGCGACCAGGGCGCTGGCCACGCTGGTGGTGGCGTAGACGACCACGGGGGCGATGGAGTTGGGCAGAATGTGCCGCATCAGAATCCGGCCGGTGCTCGCACCCAGCGCCTTGGCAGCCATGACGTAGTCCGCCTCACGGGTGGACAGGATCGAGCTGCGCAGGAGTCGGGCGACAGTCGCCCAGCCGAAGATCGCCAGCGAGAGCACCACGGGGAATACCCCGCGACCGGTCAGCAGGATGATCACGATCGCGCCGATGAGCAGCGGGAAGGCGAAGAAGATGTCCGCCACACGCATGATGAGGCTGTCGGTCTTGTTGCCGAAGTAGCCGGCGAGCGAGCCGAAAATGATGCCCAGGAAGGACGCCAGGAACATGGATGCGAGACCCACGATCACGGCGATCCGGGAACCGTAGATCACGCGGGAGAACACATCACGCCCGAGTGAGTCCGTGCCCGCGATGTTCTGGGCCGTCGGGGGCGAGAGCGTGTTCATCAGGTCTTGCTCGTACGGGTCGTACGGGGCGATCAGCGGGGCGAAGATCGCCGTCAGGAACAGCAGGCAGACCAGGGCGAGTCCCACCACGGCCAGCTTGTTGGCGACAAACCGCTTACGGATGTCGCGCCACTGCTTGGCGGGCTTGATCTCCGACTCGCCCGATCCCCCGGCCAGCAGGTTCGCCGTCGGCTCGGAAACAGTCCCGGCCTCGGCCTTCACGATGTTGGTCATCGTCAAATCTCTCTTCGTTGACCGGAGTTGCTCAGCCGAGCCGGATACGGGGGTCGAGGACCGCGTACAGCAGGTCGACAATCAGGTTCATCACTACGAAGATGCCGACGCTGATCGTGACCACGCCCACGACGATGGGGTTGTTCTGCTGCTGGATCGCGGTGACCAGCGCCAGCCCGATGCCGTCCCAGTTGAAGATCGCCTCGGTAAGCAGGGCACCACCCAGCAGCGTGCCGAAAGAGATGCCGATGTAGGTGATCACCGGGATGATCGAGTTGCGCAGGATGTGCCGGGTCAGTACCTGACGCTTGGGCACACCCTTGGCGATCGCGGTCTTCACATAGTCCGCGCGGACCACTTCGAGCATGGAGCCACGCATCAGCCGCGCGACGATTGCGGCGTCGACGATGGCGAGTGTGAAAGCCGGAAGGATCATCGTCTTGAAGCTGCCGTCACCTAGCAGGGGAACCCAGCCCAGCTTCACCACGAAGACACTCTGCAAGAGCATGCCGAGCACGAAGGTGGGTACGCCGAGGAACAACGTCGTGGACACCGTGGTGATCACATCGACGAGGCTGTATCTCCGCAGCGCGGCGATGATGCCGACGATGACACCGAGCGCGACGTCGAGAACGATGGCGAACAGCGCCAGCTTCCCGGTGTTGACCAGCTTCGGCTGGAGGATCTCGGACACGGGGCGGCGCTGGGTGTAGTCCACACCGAGGTCACCCTGCGCGAGCTTGCCCACATAGGTGCCGTACTGCACCACGAGGGGCTTGTCGAGGCCGTATTCCTTCTGGAGCTGCTTGACGACTGCGGGGTCACGTGCCTTGTCGCTACCCGCGATCGACCCGACAGGGTCACCGGGCAGTACGAAGAGGCAGGTGAAGAGAATCATGGTGGCGCCGAGGATGACCAGGACGAGCTGTCCGAGTCGTCGCGCGACATAGCGACCCATGTGTTGCCTTCTTTTCCTGAGGGGTCCCCGTCGGCCGGCCACGGTGGTGGCACGACCAGTAGACGTGGGGGCGAAGCGGGGGAAAGGGCCGTGGGGACGCGGGGTTCCCCCGGCTCCACGGCCCCTGGTGGTCAGGGGGACCCAGGCCCGGCCCGGGCCCCCTGCCTCAGCACAAGTACTAGCGCTGCGAGATCTCCGCGAGGGTCGGGTCCTCGAAGAAGTCCATGTTGACGCCCGCGAACTTATCGGTGTTCGCCAGACGGAACTGCGTACGCAGGAACATGGGGATCAGCGCCTGGTCGTCCAGAGCCATCTTCTCGGCCTGCACGTACAGCTTGTTACGGGCCGCGTCGTCCTTGGTCTCCCGCGCCTGGGCGAGGAGCTTGTCGAACTCCGGGTTGCTGTAACGGCTGCGGTTGTCACCGACGATCTTGCCGGTCTCGTCCTTGTTGATGGAGTCGGTCGAGAGCAGCGGGTACAGGAAGTTGTCCGGCGTCGGGTAGTCCGCGCCCCACGCGAAGCGGTAGGCACCCGTGGCGGTCGGCTTCTGCTGGTCGTCCAGGAACTGGGCGAACGGCAGGGTCTTCAGCTCGACCTTCCAGCCGAGGACGTCCTCGATCTGCTTGGCCGTCGCCTGCATCCACTCTTCGTGACCGGAACCGCTGTTGAGCGCCAGCTCGATCTTGGTGCCCGGACCCAGCTTCGCCTTCTTGGCGAGCTCCTTGGCCTTCTCCTTGTCCTGCTTCACGCAGGTCTCACACTGGCCGGCCTTGTACGCATCGCCGAAGGACGGGGGCAGGATGTTGGAGGAGCTGTACTGCATTCCCTTGAAGACACCATTGGCGATCGCGTTGCGGTCGATCGCGTAGGAGACCGCTTGGCGGGCCTCCTTGGACTTCAGCGGGCCCTTGTCCGTGACCGGCATCAGGAAGTTCATGCCCGAGGTGTCGGCCTCGATCCACTTGTTCTTCGGCTTGAAGTTCTTCTCAAGCGTCGGCATCTGCGGGACCGGCATACGGGCCCAGTCGAACTGGCCGGACTGGAAGCCGGTGGTCTCCAGCTGAGCGCCGTTGTTCGGGTTCAGGATCGAGATCTCGACCTTGTCGAGGTGCGCCTTGACGATGCCCGAGTCGTCATTGCGGACGAGTTTGATGCTCTTGTTGTGCTCCCACTTGCCCGCCATCTTGAAGGGACCGTTGCCGATGGGGGCGTCGTTGAAGGCCTTGTTGTCGCCGGCGCCGGCGACCTTCGGCACGGGCGAGAAGACACCGTGCACGGTCTTGATGTTGAAGCCGCAGTCCGGGGCGGAGAGCTCGACCTTCAGAAGGTCGGGCTTCGGCGCGGTGACACCGGAGAGCTTGTCCGACTTGCCGCCCTGGGTGTCCTTGAAGCCCTTGATGCCGGACAGGTGGTAGGCGACGTCGGACGCCGTCTTCTTCTGGGCGACACGCGACCAGGCACGGACGAACGACTCGGCGTCGACGGCCTCACCATTCGCGAACTTCGTGCCGGTCTTGACCGTGAAGTCCCAGGTGGTGCACTTGTCGTTCGGCTTGGCCTCGGTGGCGAGCTGCGGCACCAGGGTGCCGTCGGGCTTGGCGGCGTACAGACCGGTGAAGAGCTGGTGGACGACGAGCGAGCCCTCCGACTCCTGAGCCAGGGCCGGGTCGATCGCGGCCGGCTCGGTCAGGCCCAGACGGAAGGTGCCGCCCTTCTTCGGGCTGGCATCCGGGGCCGACTTCGGGTTGACGTACGGCGTCCGCTTCTCGACCGGAGCCGAGTTGTTCTTCTTCTTACCGCCGTCGCTGCCACCACAGGCAGTCGCGGCAAGGGCCACGACTATCGCGCCCACGACCAGCTTGGCGCTCTTGGCACCGCGCATGGGTTCCTCCTCATGAGTCCACTTTTGACTAAAGAAGGGCACTGATGGCTACGCCGACACCCCTGACGGCGGAAGGTCAATGCCCAGAGTGTGCTCGTGAGTCGACGCTCCCCACAGCGCGTGACCCATTGACCCGAGCTCTACGCGCTCAACTATTGGCCATCGGGTACGGCTCGACTACAAAGTTTTGGTCTCGGTTCGATCACACCTACGGCCCACAAGTATCGAAATCCGGGCATACCGATGAGAGATAGATGGTCACGAAACGGACTCGTTACCCATGTATCGGTGATAACCATCCGGATTTCGAACGCGCCGCTGTGGAAAACCAGTTGCGCGCAGCACGTCTCACCGAGTCCGACGGAGGCGGAGGGCGACCCACTGTCTCTGCCGGTCCGCCGTCACGCCCTGCTTTGCGCGCTGGACGCGAAAAGGGCCGGGTCCGGAGCGTGTCCAGGCCCGACCCACCGCCCGCATCGGAGTCGACGACTACGTCGCTGACACCGGCCGCGGGGTGACCGCTCAGGTGTTGCGGGTCTCGGTGTAGTGGTCGGCGACCGTGACCTTGGCGAAGGAGTTGTCTACCTGGCAGTTGCTCCACCGATGGGCGACCGCCACCTGGAAGACGCGCTTCTTGATGCCGATCTTGTAGCTGACCCGCTTCCGGGCGGGCACGACGACCATTACGGACTTGCCCATGGATATGGAGACGCCCGCCTCGACGGTCAGCGAGGTCCTGGCGTTGATCTCCCCGACGGCGAGATCGAGCTTGCCACCGATCTCACCGGTGACGCTGCCCTTCAGGCTGGCGGCGACCTCGGCGGACACGGACTGGCGCACCGACGCACTGCTGCGGCGGTTGTCGATGGTGCCCGACGCCACGATCTTGTGCCAGTCCGACGAGATTTCCGTGTACTTGCGCTTGTACTGGTTCTCGCAGACTTCGGCGGCGGAAGCCGGTGTTGCGGCCAGTCCCACCAGGCAAGTGCCCAGGACCGCGGAAGCGGTGGCGGCCGTGACGAAGGTGCGGGCGGAAGTGTGCACTTGGCTGGTCCCCCTTGATTTCCCAGGCTTGGTCAGCGCCGGGGTACGGCCAGAAACTACCCTCCGCAGAAGGGCCGTTGCCATACTCTTGAGCAACATCTGAGCCTGGTCGTAGCTTGGAGGCGGGGCCCCGGGTACAAGGTGGGCGCCGGGTCGAGCAGGTACTCGCCAGCGTCGGCCCGCCGCTGCAGCCAGCCAGCCATGATGACCCAGGAACCCGACGAAGCTCAGGCAGCCGAAGTGCCGAGGCCTGCCGACCTCCGCGAAGAAGTTCTGCTGACCGCAGGCCCCCATGCAGATGGCCCGCTGCACCACGAACGCGTCGCGGTGCAGCGGGCCATGGGTGCTCGCGGTGTGCCGACCCCCTAGGGGTCAGCGCTTGGCGCGCGAAGCCGTGCGGCCGCGCTCCTTCTGGTCCAGGACGACCTTGCGGATACGCACGGTCTCCGGGGTCACCTCGATGCACTCGTCGTCGCGGCAGAACTCCAGCGACTGCTCCAGCGAGAGCTTGCGCGGCGGCACGACGTTCTCCGTGTTGTCCGCGGAAGCCGCACGCATGTTGGTGAGCTTCTTCTCCTTGGTGATGTTCACGTCCATGTCGTCGGAACGCGAGTTCTCACCAATGATCATGCCCTCGTAGACCTCGGTGCCGGCCTCCAGGAAGATGACACCGCGCTCCTGCAGGTTGATCATCGCGAAGGGGGTCACCGTGCCCGAACGGTCCGCCACCAGCGAGCCGTTGTTACGGGTGCGCAGCTCGCCGAACCACGGCTCGTGGCCCTCGAAGATGGAGTGCGCGATGCCCGTACCGCGGGTCTGCGTCAGGAACTCCGTACGGAAGCCGATGAGGCCGCGTGACGGGACGATCCACTCCATGCGGATCCAGCCCGAACCGTGGTTCGTCATCGTCTCCATGCGGCCCTTGCGGGTCGCCATCAGCTGCGTGATGGCGCCGAGGTGCTCCTCGGGGGAGTCGATCGTCATGCGCTCGATCGGCTCGTACTTCTTGCCGTCGACCATCTTCACGACGACCTCGGGCTTGCCGACGGTCAGCTCGAAGCCCTCACGGCGCATCTGCTCGACCAGGATCGCCAGCGCGAGCTCACCGCGGCCCTGGACCTCCCAGGCGTCGGGGCGCTCGGTGTCGAGGACGCGGAGCGAGACGTTACCGATGAGCTCGCGGTCCAGGCGGTCCTTCACCTGGCGGGCGGTGACCTTGTGGCCCTTGCCGCCCTTGCCGACCAGCGGCGAGGTGTTCGTACCGATGGTCATGGAGATCGCCGGCTCGTCGACCGTGATGAGCGGCAGCGCGATCGGGTTCTCGGGGTCGGCCAGGGTCTCGCCGATCATGATGTCCGGGAATCCGGCGACCGCGCAGATGTCGCCCGGGCCGGCCTTCTCGGCCGGCTTGCGGGTGAGCGCCTCGGTCATCAGGAGCTCGGTGATGCGCACGTTGGACATCGTGCCGTCGCGCTTGATCCACGTGACGGTCTGGCCCTTGCGCAGCTCGCCCTGCTCGACGCGGCACAGCGCGATACGGCCGAGGAAGTTGTCGGCGTCGAGGTTGGTGACGTGGGCCTGGAGGGGGGCCGCCTCGTCGTACTCGGGGGCCGGCACGTGCGCCAGGATGGTGGAGAAGAACGGCTCCAGGTTCTCGCTGTCGGCCGGGACGGTGCCGTCCTCCGGCTTGGTCAGCGAGGCGACGCCGTCACGGGCGCAGGCGTAGACGATCGGGAACTCGATCTGGTCCTCGTCCGCGTCCAGGTCCAGGAACAGGTCGTACGTCTCGTTGACGACCTCGTCGATCCGGGAGTCGGGGCGGTCGGTCTTGTTGATGCAGAGGATGACGGGCATCCGGGCCTGAAGCGCCTTGCGGAGCACGAAGCGCGTCTGCGGCAGCGGGCCCTCGGAGGCGTCGACCAGCAGGACGACCGCGTCGACCATCGACAGGCCGCGCTCGACCTCACCACCGAAGTCGGCGTGGCCGGGGGTGTCGATGATGTTGATCGTGATGACGTCGCCGCCATCCTTGGGGTGGTACTTGACGGCCGTGTTCTTGGCCAGGATCGTGATGCCCTTCTCACGCTCCAGGTCGTTCGAGTCCATCATGCGGTCGTCGAGGTGCTCGGCGGCGTGCGCGGCGAAGGCGCCGGCCTGCTTGAGCATGGCGTCGACCAGGGTGGTCTTGCCGTGGTCGACGTGGGCGACGATGGCTACGTTACGGATGTCGTGGCGCGTGGGCATGGGTGAGTTGCGCTTCTCTCGATCGTGGGATCGGGCGTCGTATTCGGTTCGTTTCCTCATACGCCCGCCGGGCGGTCGCGCCACGGCTACCCCCCATGGTACGGGGAGTGAGCCACGTGGGCTTCCCGGGCGATCGTTACCGGCCCCGCACCAGGGCTCCGGGGGTCCGGCGGAGCTGTGTGAGGGGGAAGTTTTTGGGCCGTACTCGAGCCATGCGTGGGGTGGGGTGCGGAGCGGCTCCCGGGTCAAGGGGCACCCAGCACCTTGCCCGCCGGGGGCGCCGGCGGGCAAGGGACTTGAGCGAATCCTGAGGGTTCAGACCTGGTTCCGACCTGGTTCCGACCTGCTAGTTCTTTCCGCCCTTGGCGTTTTCTGCCTTCTTGAAGCCGATGTCCTGATAGCGCGGGGCGGCGAAGCCGAAGGCGCCGGCGTTGACGATCTCCGGCTTGACCGCCACCAGCTCGGGGCGCTGGAAGAGCGGGATGGACCCGGCCGCTGCCCAGATCCGGGCGTCGGCCCGTTTCACGAGGTCGCGGGCCGCTTTCTCGTCCAGCTCCGTCATGGCCTGGTCGAAGAGCTGGTCGATGTGGTCGGTGCCGACGCGGGTGTAGTTCTGCTCGACGACCAGGGACCCGTCGGCGGCCGGCTCCGGCTTGGCGAAGATGGGGCGGGCGTCGGTGGCCGGGTAGGCGGTGGCGGGCCAGGAGTAGAGGGCGAGGTCGTAGTCGCCGGAGGCGACGTGGTCCTTGAAGTAGCTGTCGTCGGAGACCTTGACGATGTTCGTACGTACGCCGACGCGCTCCAGCATCCGCGCGATCTTTTCTCCGACGGTACGCAGCGACTCCGATCCGGGGCCCGACGGGAGCACGAAACGCAAGGTCAGCGGCTTGCCGTCCTTGGCGAGCGGGCCGCCGGCGGCGGGGGCCGTGGCCGGCGCGGGGGCGGCGGTGCCGCGCGGGGCGTAGGCGCCGGCGACGCCGCCCTTCTTCTTTCCGTCGGCGCTGTCCTCTGTGTCCTCGACGGTCGTGTCTACGCTCTTCGCCTTGATGAAACGTGCCTGCATGCGAACGGCCCGGCCCTGGAGCGCCGCGGCGGGCGCCGGGGCCAGGACGTACGTACCGGATTCCGAGCTGTGGGCGCCGCGGGGCTTGGAATCGCTGTTGACTTCGTCACCGACGATGTACATCCCTTCGTCGGCTGCGCTTCCCTCGTTCTTCTCCTCCTTTTCACTCCCGTCTTCGGCCTCGCTGCCTTCCGCCCCGGCGCCCGCCTTCGCTCCGTCCGGCTTCTGCTTCACCGCCCCGCCCGGCGTCCAGCCCGCGTCCGCGAGCAGCGCCTGGGCGGCCTGGGTGTCCTGGTCGCCGAGCGCGCCGCTGCTGTCGCTGTAGGCCTCCTGGCCGGCCAGCGCGAGGTGGCTGCCGAGCGGGTGGGCGGGCAGGCCGAGCGGCTTCAGGACGGCCTCGGCGAGCTCCCGGCGGTCGATGGCGCGGGCCACGGCGCGGCGTACGCGGTCGTCGGTGAGCGGGCCCGAGGTGCCGTTCAGCGCGAGCTGCGTGTAGGCGGGTTCGAGGGACTTGCGGATGTCGAAGCCGCGCAGTGCGGTTTGCTCGGCGGCGTACTTCCTGATCGCCTCCTGCGACTCCCTGCGCGTCTCCTGCTCGGCGGCGGCCAGCTCCTCGGAGGAGCCGTGGGCGATCGCCCAGGATCTGAGCGCGGAGGCGGGCGTGACGGCGGCCCCGGGGCCGTGCTTCAGCTGCTGCCCCTTGGCGCCCGCGTCCCGGCCGGCGAGGGCGATGCGGTCGGCGGTGCTGCGGCCGATGTCGGCGATGTCCAGCTCACCGGCGGCGAGGGCGGCGGCGCGCTTGTCGCGCGTCACGGTGCTGAAGACGAGCGTGTCGAGCTTCGCGGGCTGCCCCCACCAGCGGGGGTTGCGTTCGAGCGTGGCCGTGCCGCCCGCGCGGTCGAGTTCCTTGAGCGTGAAGGGGCCGGCCGTCGCCTTGAGCTTGTCCCGGGCCCCGTCGTTGAAGGCGTCGGGGCTGCCCATCACGTCCTGCGGGTAGAGCGGCGTGAAGAGCGAGCGCCAGTCCGCGTAGGGCTTGGCGAAGGTGACCCGGACCTCCAGGTCGTTGGCGCCGCGCTCGATCTTCTCGATGCGCTCGTAGCCGGCGTTGCGGGCGGTCCAGTACGCCGTGTTCCGGCCGCCCAGCGCCCGCCACTGGGCCAGGAAGTCCGGTGCCCCGATCTCCCGGCCGTCGCTCCACACCGCCTGTTGGTTGATCTTGTAGAGCACGACCTGCTTGGGTTCGCGCTCGACGATCTCGGCGGACTCCAGATAGTCGGCGTTGCGCTGCGGGCGCCCGCGCTCGTCGAGGGTGAAGAGCGAAGGCAGTACGGCGCCCGCGATGCGCGTGGTGGAGGCGTCGGCGTCGGCCTGGAAGGCGTTGAGGGTGGGAGCCGTCGTGTCGACGGCCCAGCGCACCGTGCCGCCGTCCTTGACCTGCTCGCGCCCGGCAGGGGCGATGTCCTGGGGGACCGTCACCGCCTGGTCCGCGTCGTCGCCCGAGGTACAGCCGGCCAGTGCGGGCAGCGTGAGCACCCCGGCGGTGACGAGCGCGAGCGCGCGGGCGGCTCGCGTTCGCCGGTGCCTGCGGTGGATTACCGGGGCTGCCTCCCCGCGTGGGACGCCGACGTGGGACATGGCTGGTACCTCCAGGGCCGGCCCGGCTCATCCCCTGTCGGAATGAGCCCGGTTTTTCACATTTGGCGGCATATGATGGTGATCACATCAATTACCACTCCACTGAAATGGACCCCGCGCGTGAGCCGTCGGCGACACGGCGGTGAACCTCTCGAACCCCACCCGTGCGGCCCAACAGAAGGGGGCGCACGGGGGGACGCGCGCCGAGAATCGCTGCACATCCCTTCACAAGAGGGGACGTGACGCGCGACACTCGCAGGCGCATGAGCGTTACCACGCGCCACCGTGGAAATGAGGGCACTACATGTCCCTGCAAGAAGACCTGGCAGCGGTTCAGCGCAGCCTCGACAACCTGGTCCAGTCGGTCGAACGGGTCGAGCAGCAGGTCGGCGGCGGCAGCCTGGAGATCAGGCGCGTACGCACGGACGCCGGCCATCTGCGCGAAAGCGTCGCCCTGCTGAACGACGCCGCGCCCGCCTTGCGCAAGGCCGAGGCGCGCCCCGACCTGGTGACCATCCCGGACGACCCGTACAACAGCGCGCTGTGGACCGACTCGGACGACGAGGGCCTCGGCGCGCGCGACCGGCACGCGCCCTGACGGCACGGCCGCGTTCGCAGCGGTACACCCCCGCCCTGTCCCGACTGCCCGCTCCATACGGAGTCATCGTTGGCCACTGGCACAGAACCCCAGCCCCGTACGGACGTCCAAGGCGTCCACAGCGCCTCACGCGCCGCGATCACCGCCCGCCACCTGCGTACGGACCGCTGGTGGCTCGCGCCCGCCGCGACCGCCGCCGGGCTGCTCGCCTTCATCGTCTACTCGACCTGGCGGGCCTTCGCGAACGCCGACTACTACGCCGCGCCCTACGTCTCGCCGTTCTACTCGCCCTGCCTGGCGGAGAACTGCGTACCGATGAAGAGCGGCCCCAACTGGGAGATCTTCGGCAGCTGGTGGGGCCTGTCCCCCGCCCTGCTGATCCTGATCTTCCCGCTCGGCTTTCGGCTGACCTGCTACTACTACCGCAAGGCCTACTACCGGGGCTTCTGGGCCTCGCCCCCGGCCTGCGCGGTCGCCGAGCCGCACAAGACGTACACCGGCGAGACCCGCTTCCCGCTGATCCTGCAGAACATCCACCGGTACTTCTTCTACGCCGCCGTCCCGGTCGCCGGGATCCTCACGTACGACACCGTGCTCGCCTTCCGCGACGAGACTTACGCGTGGGGCCACATGGGCCTGGGCACGGTCGTCTTCCTGATCAACATCGTGCTGATCTGGGCGTACACCTTCTCCTGCCACTCGTGCCGGCACATCGTCGGCGGCAAGCTCAAGCACTTCTCCAAGCACCCGGTGCGCTACCGCCTGTGGGGCTGGGTCGGCAAGCTCAACGCCCGCCACATGCAGCTCGCCTGGGCCTCGCTGATCAGCGTCGCCCTCGCCGACTTCTACGTCTACCTGGTGGCGTCCGGCGCCTTCGACGACCCGCGGCTGTTCTAGCTGTCCCGGACGACTGAATGAAAGGTGTTTGATGACGCAGCTCGAACGGCAGGGGTGGGACGTCGTCGTGGTCGGCGCGGGCGGCGCCGGACTGCGCGCCGCCATCGAGGCGCGGGAGCAGGGGGCCCGTACCGCGGTCATCTGCAAGTCCCTCTTCGGCAAGGCGCACACGGTGATGGCCGAAGGCGGCATCGCCGCCTCCATGGGCAACGTGAACTCCGGCGACAACTGGCAGGTCCACTTCCGCGACACCATGCGCGGCGGCAAGTTCCTCAACCAGTGGCGGATGGCGGAGCTGCACGCGCGCGAGGCGCCGGACCGGGTGTGGGAGCTGGAGACCTGGGGCGCGCTGTTCGACCGTACGCCGGACGGAAAGATCTCGCAGCGCAACTTCGGCGGGCACGAGTACCCGCGCCTCGCGCATGTCGGCGACCGGACCGGCCTGGAGCTGATCCGCACGCTCCAGCAGAAGATCGTCTCGCTCCAGCAGGAGGACTTCCGCGAATTCGGTGACTACGAGGCGCGGTTGAAGGTCTTCCAGGAGTGCACGGTGACTCGCGTCCTGAAAGACGACGAAGGCCGGGTAGCGGGCACTTTCTGTTACGAGCGCGAGTCCGGCCGTTTCTTCGTACTGGAGGCACCGGCTGTGGTGCTGGCCACCGGGGGCATCGGCAAGTCCTTCAAGGTGACGTCGAATTCGTGGGAGTACACGGGCGACGGACACGCGCTGGCGCTGCTCGCGGGAGCCCCGCTGCTCAACATGGAATTCGTCCAGTTCCACCCGACGGGGATGGTCTGGCCACCGTCAGTGAAGGGCATCCTCGTCACCGAGTCGGTGCGCGGCGACGGCGGCGTACTGCGCAATTCCGAAGGCAAGCGGTTCATGTTCGACTACGTCCCCGACGTCTTCAAGGAGAAGTACGCGCAGTCGGAGGAGGAGGGCGACCGCTGGTACGAGGACCCGGACAACAACCGGCGTCCTCCCGAGCTGCTCCCCCGCGACGAGGTCGCGCGCGCCATCAACTCCGAGGTGAAGGCGGGGCGCGGCTCGCCGCACGGCGGCGTGTTCCTCGACGTGTCGACGCGCATGCCGGCGGAGACGATCCGGCGCAGGCTGCCGTCGATGTACCACCAGTTCAAGGAGCTGGCCGACGTCGACATCACCGCCGAGGCGATGGAGGTCGGCCCGACCTGCCACTACGTGATGGGCGGCATCGCGGTCGACTCCGACACCGCGGCCACCCGCAACGTCCCGGGACTGTACGCCGCGGGCGAGGTCGCCGGCGGCATGCACGGCTCGAACCGCCTCGGCGGCAACTCCCTCTCCGACCTGCTGGTGTTCGGCCGCAGAGCCGGGCTGCACGCGGCGCAGTACGCGATCGGGTTCGGGGACGGGACCGGCACGGGGACCGGGACCGGGACCGCACGCCCGCAGCCGGACGAGGCCCAGGTGGACGCGGCGGCGGCCGAGGCGCTGCGCCCCTTCAGCGCCGAAGGACCCGCGCCGGGCGCGCCGGACGGGCGCCCGCCGGAGAATCCGTACACCCTCCACCAGGAACTCCAGCAGACGATGAACGACCTGGTCGGCATCATCAGGCGGGCGCCGGAGATGGAGCAGGCCCTGGAGAAGCTGGCCGACCTGCGGGTACGGGCACACCGGGCCGGAGTCGAAGGCCACCGGCAGTTCAACCCGGGCTGGCACCTCGCGCTGGACCTGCGGAACATGCTGCTGGTCAGCGAGTGCGTCGCGCGGGCGGCGCTGGAGCGTACCGAGAGCCGCGGCGGCCACACCCGCGAGGACTGCCCGTCCATGGAGCGCGCGTGGCGCCGCGCCAATCTCCTGTGCCGGCTGACGGACCCGTCGGGTGCGATGGCGCCGGCCGATCCGATGCAGGGCCAGATCTCGCTCGTACGGGAGACCACCGAGCCCATCCGCCCCGATCTGCTGGGCCTCTTCGAGAAGGAAGAGCTGGTCAAGTACCTAGCCGAAGAGGAGCTCCTGTCATGAGCGGCTACACAGCGGCCTTCAGGGTCTGGCGCGGTGATGCGGACGGCGGGGCTCTGGAGGACTTCAAGGTCGAGGTGAACGAGGGTGAGGTCGTCCTCGACATCATCCACCGCCTCCAGGCCACCCAGGCGTCGGATCTCGCGGTGCGCTGGAACTGCAAGGCGGGCAAGTGCGGTTCGTGCAGCGCGGAGATCAACGGGCGGCCGCGGCTGCTGTGCATGACGCGCATGTCGGTCTTCTCGCGTGAGGAGACGATCACCGTCACGCCCCTGCGGGCGTTCCCCGTCGTACGCGATCTGGTGACGGACGTGTCCTTCAACTACGCGAAGGCGCGGGAAGTGCCGTCCTTTGTGCCGCCTGCCGGGGTCGCGGCGGGCGAGTACCGGATGCAGCAGATCGATGTGGAGCGCCCGCAGGAGTTCCGCAAGTGCATCGAGTGCTTCCTGTGCCAGGACACCTGCCATGTGGTGCGCGACCACGAGGAGAACAAGGAGTCCTTCGCGGGACCGCGGTTCCTGATGCGGATCGCCGAACTGGACATGCACCCGCTGGACGCGGCCGCCGAGACCGGCCTCGACCGCAAGACGACCGCGCAGGAGGAGCACGGGCTCGGCTACTGCAACATCACCAAGTGCTGCACGGAGGTCTGCCCCGAGAACATCAAGATCACGGACAACGCCCTGATTCCCTTGAAGGAGCGGGCGGTTGACCGCAAGTACGACCCACTGGTCTGGCTGGGCGACAAGATCTTCCGGCGCCGCCCGGAATAGAGCCGGAATAGAGTTCGTACGTCCCGCGCTTCACCTGTCGCACACGACGAACACGACGGACAAGACGACGGGGAACGTACGCATGTGGAACGGTGACGCACTCGATCTGGACGCCTACCTGGCGCATCTGGGGTACGAGGGGGACCGCTCCCCCACCCTGGCGACCTTGCGCGAACTGCACCGCGCGCACGTACTTTCCGTACGCTGGGAGAACCTGGACTCGGTGCTGCGCGGCGACGTTCCGCTCGATCTCGCCACGCTCCAGAGCAAGATGATCGGGAACGCGCGCGGTGGCTACTGCTTCGAGCACGCCACGCTGTACGCCGCGGCGCTTGAGCGGCTCGGCTTCACGTTCTTCGCGGTCCTGGGCCGGATCCGGATGGGCGCGCCCAAGATGCTGCCGACCACGCACGCCATGCTGATCGTGGAGATCGACGGGCAGCGCTGGCTGAGCGACATCGGTTTCGGGGCGAGCCCGCTGGAGCCGATCGAGCTGACGGACGGGACGGAAACGACGGACGGGGTGTGGGCGTACCGGCTGCGACGCGGGGAGGTCACGCCGGGCGCGGACGGGTGGACGCTGTACCAGCCGGCCGGCGAGCTCGAGGGCGAAAGCGACGACACCGGTGACGGGTGGATGGCGCGGCACACCTTCACGCTGGACCCGCAATACCCGGTCGACTTCCGGATGGCGAACCACTTCATCGCGACGAGCTCGCACTCGCCCTTCAGCTACCGCCCGTTCATCCAGCGGGTGCACCCGGACCGCCTGCACCTCCTGGACAACCGCACGCTGACCACCATCCGGCCGGGGGTTCCGGGGCCGCCGGAGGTGCGGGAGCTGGAGCCGGAGGAAGTGCCGAAGGTCCTGGCGGACGTGTTCGGCATCGAACTGACCCCGGCCGACACGTCCCTGCTCCTGACCAAGCTGGCTTGACCCCGGGGCTCCGCCCCGCCGGGCCCCCTGCGGGGCTGTCCCCTACCCGCCCCTTCCCGAAACTGGGGGCAAGCCCCCAGCCCCCCAGACAACACAGACGCCCTACGGGCGTGTCCTCAAACGCCGGACGGGCTGGATTTGGCTGCGCTGGATCCGCCAGAGTGCGGCAACCTCGAGCTGGGGCGAAGCCCCCAGCTCGGACGAGCCCCCTGGGCAACTTCAGCCCCTCCGGCGCTTGAGGAGCGGCGTCTGGGGCGGAGCCCCGGCAGCCACCCCGGCCACTTCAGCCCGTCCGGCACTTGAGGACCGGGGTCTGGGGCGGAGCCCCAGCCACCCCCCGGCGACCTCAGCCCGTCCGGCGTTTGAGGACCGGGGTCTGGGGCGGAGCCCCTCGCGCGGCGGAGCCGCAAACGCGTGCCCGCCGTCCGGTCGCGGGGCGCACAGTCGCGACATAACCTCGCAAACGTGACGCGAACAGCCGCCGCCCGCGCAGTCCTCAGCACACTGCTGGCCGCGTGCTGTCTCGCCCTCCCGGCCGCCCGGGCCGCCGGCGCCGAAGACCCCATCGGCCTCTCCCGAGAAGGCCAGATCACCGACAAGGTAGGCGCCCTCGGCACCCGTACGAACGACGTCGAGTCCGCCCTCGACCGGCTCTACGACACCCGCCGCATCCAGCTCTTCGTCGCCTACGTCCGTGACTTCTCCGGCAGATCCGCCCAGAGCTGGGCCGACGACACCGCCGAGCGCAACGGCCTCGGCCGCGACGACGCGCTGCTCGCCGTCGCCACCCACGACCGTCAGTACGCCTACTCCGTCGACCACGAATCGCGCCTCACCGACTCCGAGCTCGACGACGTCGCCAGGACGGCGATCGAGCCGGCCCTGAGGGAGAACGACTGGGCCGGCGCAGCGATCGGCGCCGCGAACGGTTACGCCGCCGTGCTCGCCGGCCGGCCCGTCCCAGTGCCCACGATCACCCCGGGCGTCGCCGACCCCGGCGGCGACCAGGACGACGGCGTCAGCGGCGCCGGCGACCTGGTGCTCCCCGTGGTCGCGGTCGGCGCGGCCGTCGCGCTGGCGGCGTACACATACACCCGGCGCAGAAAGCGGTCGGCCACCCGCACCACGCCCGCCCTGCACAAGGAAGAGCCCCAGACTCCCCTCCCCGAACTCGACTCCCGCGCCAAGCGCGACCTCGTCGAGGCGGACGACGCGATCCATACCAGCGAGGAGGAATTGGGCTTCGCCTCCGCCCAGTTCGGCGAGGAGGCCGCCCGCCCCTTCGGCGAGGCACTCGCGCACGCCAAGAGCGAGCTGGCCGTCGCCTTCCGGCTGCGCCAGCAGCTCGACGACGCCTATCCGGAGGACGACGCCACCCGCCGCCGCATGCTCGACGAGATCATCGCCCGCTGCACCGAGGCCAACCGCCGGCTCGACGCCGAGTCGGAAGCCTTCGACCAGCTCCGGGCCCTGGAGCAGAACGCCCCGCAGGCGCTGGCGGCCGCCGAAGCCGCGTTCCGCGATCTCGTCGGCCGTACGGGCACGGCGGAGGCCATGCTGACCGCCATGCGCCAGCGGTACGCCGACTCCGCCTCCGCGCCCATCACCGGCAACGCCGCGCAGGCCAAGGACCGGCTCGCCTTCGCGACCGCGAGCCTCACCGAGGCCCGGCAGGCGGTGGACGCGGGCGACACGGGCAAGGCTGCTGTGTTCGTACGGGCTGCCGAGGGCGCCGTCGGCCAGGCGGCCACGCTCGTCGACGCCGTCGACCGCCGCGCCCGTGAACTCGCCGAGGCGGCGGGCAAGCTCCCCGGAGCGCTGATCGAGACCGAGACCGATCTGGCCGACGCGCGCGGTCTGCTCCAGGGCCTCAAGGAGGAGGACACGGGCAGCGGCGTCTCGACGGCAGACCTCCAGGGGCGCATCGCCCGCGCCGAGTCGGTCGTCATCGACGTACAGCAGGAGAAGCAGTCGGGGCGGTACGACCCGATCGACGCCCTGCGCCGCGTCGAGGAGGCCGACGCGGTGCTCGACGATGCCCTGTCGGCGGTGCGCCGGCGCGAGACGGCGGGGCGGCGGGCGCGGGCCCTGCTCGACCAGGCCACTCTCGCCGCCCGCGCGTCGATCGGCGCGGCCGCCGACTACATCACGACGAACCGGGGCGCGGTCGGCAGCCGGGCACGCACCCGCATCGCGGAGGCCCAGCGGCACCTCGAACGGTCGGCGGCCGCCGCGGCGTCCGACGCGCCGAGCGCGCTCGCCGAGGCCCAGCAGGCGGACGCGATGGCGCGGCAGGCGCAGAGCCTGGCCGAACAGGACGCACACGGGTACGCCGACCAGCTCGGCGCCGACGTCGGCGGCTTCGGCGGCTTCGGCGGCTTCGGCGGAATCGGAGGCGGAGCCGGCGGCGGCGGCCTGAACGGAGCCGTGCTCGGCGGCATCATCCTCGGCGAAGTCCTCGGCGGCGGCCGGAGCAGGGGCGGCTTCGGCGGCGGCGGCTTCGGCGGCGGCGGCTTCGGCCGTGGCCCCGGCAGCTTCGGCGGCGGCGGCACGCGGGCCCGCAGAGGTGGCGGCGGCCGGTTCTGACACGTAACCGACCGACACCGCCGACGTACACCACTCAAGGAGACACGGCATGACGAAGCAGACCATCCTCGGCCGCGTGACCCAGCTCGCGAAGGCCAACATCAACGCCCTCCTCGACCAGGCCGAGGACCCGCAGAAGATGCTGGACCAGCTGATCCGCGACTACACCAACAACATCGCGGAGGCCGAGGAGGCCGTCGCCACCACCATCGGCAATCTGCGGCTCCTGGAGCTCGACCACAAGGAGGACGTCGATGCCGCCAGGGAGTGGGGCGTCAAGGCGCTCGCGGCCAGCAGGAAGGCCGACGAGATGCGCGGGGCCGGGCCGGCCGCCGAGGCGGACAAGTTCGACAACCTCGCCAAAGTCGCGCTCCAGCGCCAGCTCCAGTCCGAGAAGGAGGCGAAGGCCGCCGAGCCGGTCATCGCCATGCAGACCGAGGTGGTCGACAAGCTCAAGGCCGGTCTGGTCCAGATGAAGACCAAACTCACCGAGCTGACGTCCAAGCGCGACGAACTGGTGGCCCGCGCCAAGTCCGCCCAGGCGCAGAACCAGATGATGGACGCCGTCAAGAACATCGACGTACTGGACCCGACCAGCGAGCTGAGCCGCTTCGAGGAAAAGGTACGCCGCGAGGAGGCGAGGGCCATGGGCAAGCAGGAGCTCGCCGCCTCGTCGCTGGACGCCCAGTTCGAGCAGCTGGACAGCCTGGGCGACGACGCCGAGATCGAGGCCAGGCTGGCCGCCATGAAGACCGGGTGACGCGGACGCGCCTCAGAACAGGCTCAGCAGCTGGTCGAAACTGAGCTCACCCTTCTCCGCCTCCCCCTTCGGCAGGGCGAGTTCGAACCAGACGGTCTTTCCGCGCGGTGTACGCCGCGATCCCCACGCGGCGCTGAGCAGCCCCACCAGCTGAAGCCCGCGCCCGCCCTCGTCGGTGTCGCGGGCGCGGCGCCGCCGCGGCTGGACCAGGCCCGCGTCCCACACCTCGCACACGAGCGTACGGTCGAGGAGCAGCCGGAGCCTGATGTCTCCCTCGCCGTACCGCAGCGCGTTGGTGACGAGCTCGCTGACCAGCAGCTCTGTCGTGTCCACCAGGTCTTCGAGGCCCCAGGTGACCAGCTGCGCCCGCGCCAGTTCCCGCGCCCGGCCCACCGAGCGCGGCTCGCTCGGCAGCGACCAGTCACCGACCGACTCGGCGGGCATCCCCTGGATGCGGGCCATGAGCAGGGCGATGTCGTCCTCGCCGTGCCGGGTGTCGAGGGTGTTGAGGACGTGGTCGCAGACGTCTTCCAGGGGGCGTACGGGATCGGCGAGCGCGGCGCGGAACGCCAGCAGCCCTTCGTCGAGCGGATGGTCGCGCGACTCGACGAGGCCGTCGGTGTAGAGCGCGAGCAGCGCGCCCTCCGGCACCTCGACCTCGACCTCCTCGAACGGCTCCCCGCCGACGCCGAGCGGCATTCCCGGCGGTACGTCGAGCAGCAGCGCCTCCTCGCCCGGTTCGACGAGGACGGGCGGCAGGTGGCCGGCGTTGGCGAACGTACACCGGCGGGTGACCGGGTCGTACACGGCGTACACGCAGGTCGCGAGGTAGACCTCCGACAGGTCGGCCTCCCGCGATTTGTGGACGGCGCGCGAGGCGTGCTGCGCGCCGCTGGGCGAGCCGAGGCCGCGCGCGATCTCGTCGAGGGCGGAGAGGACTTCGGCGGGCTCCAGGTCGAGCAGGGCCAAGGTCCGTACCGCTGTGCGCAGTTCTCCCATGGCGACAGCGGCGCGCAGGCCGCGTCCCATGACGTCGCCGACGACCAGGGCCGTGCGGTGGCCGGGCAGTTCGATGACGTCGAACCAGTCGCCGCCCACCTCGGTCGCCGTATTGCCGGGCAGGTAGCGGCACGCGATGTCGAGCCCGGCTGCCTCGGGGTCGCCGGGGGGCAGCAGGCTGCGCTGGAGGATCAGGGCGCGTTCGTGCTCGCGCCGGTAGAGGCGGGCGTTGTCGATGCAGACGGCGGCGCGGGCGGCGAGCTCGGTGGCGAGCGCCCGGTCGCGTTCGCCGAAGGGCTCGCTGCCTTTCGTACGGGAGAACTGGGCGAGGCCGACGACGGTGTCGTGGGCCACCATCGGCACGGCGAGCGTGGTGTGGACGAGGCTGCCCTCCTCACCGGGTACGACCTGGACGCGGGCGGTGCGCAGGGCGCTCGCGCAGGGCGAGTTGAACGGGTAGCGGTGTACGGCGCCCACTTCGGTGGGCCCGGGGTCCTCGCCGTCGGCGACGCAGGCCGGAGCGGACAGCGGCCCGTCGGAGACGGCGCTGGCGAAGGCGACCCGGCGCAGCTCCGCGCTGCCGTCGGCCCGCCCCGGCGGGGCCTCGTCACCGGCCAGGAGGCCTTGGTAGAGGTCGACGGACGCGAGGTCGCAGAAGCCGGGGACGGCGACGTCGAGGAGTTCGCGGGCGGTGGTCTCCAGGTCGAGCGAGTTGCCGATGCGGGCGCCGGCCTCGTTCAGCAGGGCGAGGTTGCGGCGGGCGTCGGCGGCCTCCCGGGCGGCGACATGACGGCGGGTCACGTCGGTGGCGAGCCCGGCGACGCCGATGGTGCGGCCGGCTCCGCTGTGCACCCGGTAGAGGTTGACCGACCAGTGCCTGGGCTCCGTGTCGCCGGGGGCGCTGCCGACGATCTGCATGTCGGTGACGGCCTCGCCGGTCTCCAGGACCCGTTCCAGGGCGGCGGTCATGCGGTCGGCCTCGGGGCGGGTGAGGTAGTCGTGGACGGTGCGGCCGCGGTGGTCCTCCACGGCGCCGCCGAAGACGGTGGCGAAGCGCTTGTTGGCGCGCTGCACGGTGAAGTCCGTACCGAACAGCAGGAATCCGAACGGAGATTGGCCGAAAATGGCCTGCGAAGCGGCGAGATCGGTCTCGATCCGGCGTACGGCACGCACGTCGACGACCAGGCAGAGCGCGGCCTGTTCGCCGTCGGCCGTGGCGCTGGGCATCACGTAGATCTCCGCGATGCCGTGCGCACGCACCGCACCGGCTTGACGGTCCTCGCGGTCGGGCATCCGGAACGGGACGAGGCCCGTCCACTCCTTGCCGTCGAGGATCTCGGAGAGCCGGTTGCGTCCGCGCACCCGCAGCTCGGGGGGCATGAAGGCCTCGACCGGATCCTTGCCGACGACATCGGCCGCGGGCAGGCCGAACAGCTCTTCGGCCCGCCTGCTCCACTGCTCTACCAGCCCGCAGGGGCCGATCGAGAAGGACGCGACTCTTATGTAGTCGTAGATCGAGCCGGGCGGGCTGTTCTGCCACATCACTTCGCCCGCTGCCGCTGATATCTCGTTCACGCGACCGTCCCCTCCAGCTCAACGCACCGGACCGGTCCTTCCCGCAGTATTCAGCACTACGGTCACAACCGGCACGGCGTTCACGATCACAGCACGGTCTCGTTCCTTTTCGGCCGGGGAAAGAGAGCCGCGAGGTGATCGTTGTCCCTTCACTCTTCTAACCAGGGAGAGCCAGCTCGAACCACACCGTCTTGCCTGTTCTGCCTCGACGCGTACCCCATCGCTGCGCGGAGCCCGCCACGAGCTGCAAACCGCGTCCTCCCTCGTCATCGGGTTCCGCGACGCGTTCCAGGGGCGGATCCGGAAGGGGGTCCGAGACTTCGACCACCAGTACGGGGCGCACGCCCGGGGGGTGGCCGTCGGCGCCGTCCGCGGCTCCTTTGATGTCCGGGCGTACGAGACGGACCCCGATCGGCCCCGACGCGTACCGCAAAGAATTGGTCACCAGCTCACTGACCAGCAGCACGGTCACATCGCCGATGGTGTCGAGCAGGCCCCAGGCGCGCAGCGCCTCGCGGACGGCGTGGCGGGCGGAACGGACGGCGTCGGGCTCAGCAGGGAACGTCCACTCGGCGCAGTCGCCGTCGGTGTCGATCACGCCGACCACATCCCAGATGCCAGACCAGCCGCAGACCCGCGTCCTTTTTCGGGGGGTTAATCAGCACATACCCGATATACGGGTCGGCCTATCCCGGTCCCGGAAGCACTGTGGCACGAACGGCGTACCGGGTGTCCCCGCACGCCCCGCGCCGGCCGACGGCCAGCCGGTCAGCCAGCCAGTCGGTCAGTCGGTCAGTCGGTGCTCAGGCCTGCGCCGCGGGCGGCCCCGGCAAGGCGCTCAGGCGGCGTACCGCCTCGGCCACAGCAGGGCGGTCCTGGGTGAGCCAGTCCACGGTGTCCGCCTCGTGCGGACGGAGCCAACGCATGTCGTCGTGGTCCTGAAGGGGGCGGGGCCTGCCGGACAGCAGCCGGACGGTCCACACCTGGAGGACGTAACCGGGCTTCAGCGGCCACTCGCCGGGGATGCGCTCCAGCACGTCCGTCTCGACGCCCAGCTCTTCACGCAGTTCGCGTACGAGCGCCTGCTCCGGACTCTCGCCGGGCTCCACCTTGCCGCCGGGCAGCTCCCAGCGGCCGGCCAGCTCGGGCGGGGCGCTGCGGCGCGCTGCCAGCAGCCGGCCCTCGTCGAACACGGCCGCACCCACCACCACGACACGATCAGTCATGGCGGGAGCCTACGGCGTACGGGCGGCTACTGGACGCTCTGGCCTATCCGCTCGACCCAGTAGAGCTGCTTGTGGCCGCGCTCATCCAGGCTGTCAGCGATCTTCTGCGCCTCGACCCGCGTCGCGTACCGGCCGACGCGGTAGCGGTTGCCGTTGTCGTCCTGCCGTATGACCAACCAGGGGAGGACAGCGCCACTGTCGTTCATCGCGCGCCTCCGTCCGCCGCGTCCGCCGGTGCACTCGCCTCTAAGGATCTCCAGGAAACCGCAATCCGCATATGCCCGAGCGTACGCCTGACCTTCACTCAGCGGATACGCTTTTACACAAAGAGGTACGCAACAAGCCATGCGGAAGGGGGCGCACCCCAAAAAGTGCGCCCCCTTCTCCTCCCGCGTGACCTCAGCCC
Source organism: Streptomyces sp. NPDC002994 (assembly GCF_040611155.1). NCBI lineage: Bacteria > Bacillati > Actinomycetota > Actinomycetes > Kitasatosporales > Streptomycetaceae > Streptomyces > Streptomyces sp. NPDC002994. The sequence goes on along the minus strand of NZ_JBEXNQ010000022.1, from coordinate 102,273 downwards.
TTACGCAGGGTCGGCACAGGCATCAGCACAGGGCGTCCGCGTATCGGTCACTTCACGGGCAGGTGGTAGGCGATCCGGTACCGGTCGGCGGGGACGACCACATCGGCCGTCTCGACCGCCATCCCCGACGCGTAGTACGTCCGCTCGATGACCAGCACCGCATGCCCCGGTACGCCGCCGAGCCTCATCAGCTCCTCCGCGAGTCCGGGCCGCGCGCCGACCTCCTCCACCACGTTGTCCACGACGATGTCGATGGCCGCCATCCGCTCGACGACGCCGCAGCCGGCCAGCGGCCCCTCCTCGGGCAGCATCACGGGCGTACGCCCCGTCACGGCCAGCGGCTCCCACGAGGTGGACAGCATCATCGCCTCGCCCGCGTCCCTGAAGACGTACCGCGTGCGCATCACCCGGTCGCCCTCCTGGACGCCGAGCCGCTTGGCGATGTCCGAAGTCGCCTCTTCCTGCTCGCTGCTGGACTCCCAGGTGCCGCGCGCACCGGCCTCCGCCTGCTCCTGCCGGAACGGGTTCGAGGGGAGGGTCCCCCGGTAGCCCGCGCGGGAGACGCGGCGCGGGACCGGTTGCTCCCGTACGTACGTACCGGAGCCGGAGCGGCCTTCGACCAGGCCCTCCGCCATCAGGACCTTGCGGGCCTCCAGCGCCACGGTGTCGGAGACGCCGTACTCCTCGCGGATGCGCGCCTGCGAGGGGAGCCGGGTGTGGGGTGGCAGGGAACCGTCGACGATCTTCTGCCGTAGATCGCCCGCGACGCGCAGATAGGCCGGCTGCTCACCGAATGTCACTGGCCACTCCCATCAGGTTGACACACAGCAACAGCGTGGCAACCGTCGGTTGTTGACCGCAAGCACAGGCCAAAGTTTCACCCGAAGTGATGACTTTGTCTTTAAGCAGGGGCTTCCCGGGGTATAGAAATCGGAACCCCGCGCCAAGATCCGCACCGCTTCGATACTTTCTCCGCCGCCCGCACTCCCGTCCGGCGACGCACAGCAAGGGCGGCCGCCGAAGCGACCGCCCCGCTCACGTGTTCAGTTGGACTTCAGCGCGTCGGGGTAAGACGCGTCAGAATCAGAACTGCAGCGCCCAAGAGTCGATCTTCCCTGTGTCGTACGCCGCGTTGTCGTTCACCCGCAGCTTCCACGTGCCGTTGGCCACCTCGGACGAGGCGTTCACCGTGTACGTGGTGATGAGGTTGTCACTGCTGCCGCCCGTGCCGTAGCCCTTGAGGGTGTAGGCCGTGCCGTCGGGGGCGATCAGGTCGACCTTGAGGTCACCGATGTACGTGTGCTTGATGTCGACCGGCACGCTCAGCGTCGCCGGCGCGTTGCCCGTGATGCCGCTGACCGTCACGGGCGACTCGGTCGTGGCGTTGTCGCTGATCGCGTAGTCGGCGAGGTTCTCGAACCGCTTGCCGGGGGGCGGCGTGGTGTCGCCCGTGCCCACGTACAGCAGCCGGTTCGGCGAGCCGGTGCCCGGGCTGGTCACGACGCCCGTGGTGGCGGCCGAGGTCAGCGCGCTGGAGACCTGGGCCGGGGTGGCGGTCTTGTTCGCCGCCAGGTACAGCGCGGCCGCACCCGCGACGTGCGGCGAGGCCATCGACGTACCGGAGATGGAGTTCGTCGCCGTGTCGCTGCTGTTCCACGCCGAGGTGATCGACGAACCCGGGGCGAAGATGTCGAGGATGCTGCCGTAGTTGGAGTAGCTCGCCTTGGCGTCAGTGCTGGTGGTGGCACCTACCGTGATCGCCTCGGCCACCCTGGCGGGCGACTTGGTGGAGGCGTCGGTGCTCTCGTTGCCCGCCGCGACCGCGTAAGTGACGCCGGAGGCTATGGAGTTGCGTACGGCCGTGTCCAGGGCGGAGTCGGCGCCGCCGCCGAGGCTCATGTTCGCGACGGCCGGCTTGACGGCGTTGCGCGTCACCCAGTCGATGCCGGCGACGACCTGGGCGGTGGTGCCCGACCCCTGGTTGTTGAGGACGCGGACGCCGACGACCTTGGCCTTCTTCGCGACGCCGTACGCGCCGCCCGCGACCGTACCGGCGACGTGGGTGCCGTGGCCGTGGCCGTCCTGCGCGGTGTTGTCGTTGTCGATGGCGTCGTAGCCGTAGGATGCGCGGCCGCCGAAGTCGCTGTGGGTGATGCGTACGCCGGTGTCGATGACGTACGTCGTGACACCCTCACCGGCGGTGTCGGGGTAGGTGTAGCTCTGGTTCAGCGGGAGGGCCTTCTGGTCGATGCGGTCCAGGCCCCAGGACGGCGGGTTGGGCTGCGTCGCGCTGATCTTGAAGGTGCGGTTCTGTACGACGGAGTCGACGGCCGGGTCGGCGGCGAACTTCTTCGCCTGCGCCTCGGACAGCTCGACGGCGTACCCGTTGAGGGCCGCGGTGTACGTCTTCTTGATCTTGGCGCCGTACTCCTTGGCAAGCGCCTTGCCCTCCGCCGAACCGGCGTCGGCCGCCGCCTCGTCGAGGGTCACGATGTAGCTGCCCGCGATGGTTCCGGGGGCTCCGGCGTTCTGGATCCGGCCCTCGGCGGCGGTGGCCGCGGTGGCGGGGAGGGCGGAGGCGGCGCCGAGCGCGAGGGCTACGACGGTGGTGGCACTGGCTGCGACAACTCTTCGCCGGGAACTACGCATCACTGACATGTGAGGGGTCCTCCTCATTGGCGGTGCGCTGGTGGGGGGCCGTGCTCCGTGCGGCAGGTACGACAGGGGCATGACAAATCGACGCTTCGGAGTCCGCGTCGTTTCCCACGCCTTGCTGCCAGGCGAAAGATTGGCGCATCCATAGGAATCCCACAAGAGTCAATTCGGACCCGCAATGCGCCTGCCCTACCACCGACATGAATCTGCGCCGCACCCGGGTCCGGCCTACGCTTGCCGCATGGTGATCACGAGGGCTTCGACGACTCCGGCGGCTTCGACGGCGTCCATGACGTACCGCTGCCCCGCCGACGACTCCCGCGCCCCCGTCGAATCCCTCGCCTGGCACTGCCCCACCTGCGGCGGTCCCTGGGATCTGGACTTCGCCCCTTCCTCCCCCGTACCACTGAAGTCCCTTGCCGGACGGGTGAATTCGCTGTGGCGTTACGAGGAGGCGCTGCCGCTCGCGGGCGCGGCGGCCACTCTCACGCTGGGGGAAGGCCGCACTCCACTCATCCCCCTCACCGACACCGTTTCGGCCAAACTCGACTTCCTGATGCCGACGCTGTCGTTCAAGGACCGCGGCGCGGTCATGCTCGCCGAGCTCGCCCGCCGTCTCGGCCCCGATCGGGTGGGCCGCGTCGTCGCGGACAGCAGCGGCAACGCGGGCACGGCGATCGCCGCGTACTGCGCGCGCGCCGCCCTCCCCTGCACGGTGTACGTCCCCGAGTCGACCTCCCCGAAGAAGACCGAGCAGATCCGGGCGCACGGCACCCACGTCGCCCTCGTCCCCGGCGACCGCGAGGCCGCGGCGGTGGCCGCCCGCGCGGCGGCCGACGAACCCGGCACCTTCTACGCGAGCCACGTCCACAATCCGTACTTCCTGCACGGCACGAAGACGTACGTCTACGAGCTGTGGGAGGACCTCGGCGGCCGGCTCCCCGACGCGGTGGTCGTCCCCGTAGGCAACGGAACGCTCCTGCTGGGCGCCGCACTCGCGATCGCCGAGCTGCACACGCAGGGGCTCATCGACAGCCGCCCCGCACTGATCGCCGTACAGGCGGAGGCGGTGTCGCCCCTGGCGACGGCGTTCCACGCGGGCGCCGCGGACCTGAGCGACGACACGCCGACGCGCCCTACGCCCCCCACCCTCGCGGAGGGCATCGCCATCCCACGACCGCCGCGCGCGCCCCAGATCCTGCGCGCGGTACGGGAGTCGGGCGGCACCTTCCTGACCGTGACAGAGGACCAGATCCGCGCCGCCCAGCTGGACTTGGCCGGACGCGGCCTCTTCGTCGAGTCGACCGGGGTGGCGTGCTGGGCCGCGATGAGCGCACGGCCGCCCCAGGAGGGCCACACCGCGGTGGTCCCACTGTGCGGCGCGGGAGCGAAGACGGGCCTCGCACCCCAGTAACCGGCAGGCGGCGCGGCGGTACGGTCCGCCCCGCCACCCACTCCCCGGTCGGCACCGGTCCTCTAGGCGCCCAGCGGGGTGGGGTCCGTGGCGAACTCGCGCCAGCGGCCGGCCGGGTCGGGGACCAGGCGCCGGGTGCGCAGATCGAGCAGCCCGATGACGCTCTCCACGGTGGCGGCGAGTACACCGTCGGCGCGGTGCATTTCCTGGGTCACGCGGCCGGTCTTGCCCGGTCCGTACGAGAAGACGCAGGAGACCTCAACCTCGTCGCCCGCGAGGAGTTCCTGATGGAAGCGGACGACGGTCTCCAGGTTGACGGGCCCGAGCCCGGCGGCGGCCAGGTCGTCGAACTCGACACCGGCGGCGCGCACGCATTCCCAGCGGGCGTGGTCGGCGTACTCCAGGTAGGCGGGGCCGCGGACGTGGCCGTTGGTGTCGAGGTCACTGCTCCGGACGGTGAGACGGGCGGTGTACGGCTTCGATTCGGGCTGAGGGGCGGGCTGCGGGGCGGGCTGCGGTTGTGTCATGCACCGAACTATGCCGCCAGAGATCCTCACGCGCCCCGGACTTCCGGCCCGCCCGCTAGCCGATCGACGTATCGCCGAAGGACGTCAGCAGCTTGCGCAGGGAGGCGGCGAGGCGGTCACTCTCCTCGCGGCTCAATTCGCGCAGCATGCGCGCCTCGTTGGCGAGATGGGCGGCCATGTACTCGCGGGTGACCTCGTGGCCTTGCTCGGTGAGCCGGATCCTCACGGTGCGCCGGTCGCCGCCGCTCTCTTCGCGTACGCGCTCCACCAGGCCCTTCGCCTCCATGCGGTCGATGCGATTGGTGATCGCGCCGGAGGTCACCATGGCCGCCTTGAGGAGTGCGCCGGCGGGCAGGGCGTACGGCGGGCCGGAGCGCTGGAGCGTGGTGAGGACGTCCACTTCGCCCAGTTCGAGGCCTCGTTGGGCCGCGAACGTCCTGAACTCCTTGTCCAGTACGCGCCCGAGACGCTGAAGCCGCCCGAGGACCTGCACGGGCCAGAGGTCGTCCTCCAAGTCCGGTCGCTCTTGGACCCATTGGCCGATGATCGCGTCCACCGCGTCGCTCATCCCAGTTTCCTTTCAACGCACGCAATCTCAACGTTAAGAGACTTGACGTTGAGAGGCAGGGCCTGTTTTTATCTCAACGTTGAGATTATCAAGCCTGAACGACAGGAGCTCCCCATGCCCGAGCCCGCTCTCGCGAGGCCCATGAAGCCGGCGGCCCCGGCCAAGGCCGCCCGCCAAGTCCCGGCCCTCTGGCTCGCGCTGCTCGCCACGCCCATCGCAGCCGGCGCCAACAGTCCGGTTCTGATCCTCCCGGAGATGGCCGGCTCGTTCGGGGCACGGCCCGCGTCGGCCACCTGGTTCGTCACGGCGTTCGCGTGGGCGATGGCGGTCGGCACGCCGCTGATGGCGGCCCTGCTGCGCCGCCGCGGCCTGCGCACCACCCTGCACGTGAGTACGGCCATGGTCCTGGGCGGAACCCTGCTCGTGGCCCTCGCGCCGTGGATGGCGCTGGCCCTGCCGGGGCGGGCGGCCCAGGCGGTGGGCGGCGCGGGGCTGATCACCTCGGCCATGAGCCTGGCGGGTTCGGTCCGCCGGATGGGGGTCATCACCGCGGGCTTCGGAGTCCTCGGCGCGGTAGGCCCGCTCCTCGGTTCACTCATCGCAGACGCGCTCTCCTGGCGCGCATCGCTCGCGGTCTCCGCACTGGCGCTGCTGGCCGTCCCGGCCGTGACCCGCACCGCCCCGCGCACACCCCCCGCCACGACCGCCCCCTTCGACGCCCGCGGCGCATCGCTCCTGGTGGCACTGGCAACCGCGCTGGTCTTCATCCCGCACCACCCGCTGCCGGCGGCCGGTTCGGCGCTCGCGGTGGCCGCGCTCCTGACCGCCCATGTCCGCGCCCGCCCCGACGGCTTCGTCCCGGCCACGCTCCTGCGCACCCCGGCGTTCCTTTCGGCCGCGCTGCTCGCCTGCGCCCTGGCGACGTCGTACTTCACCCTCCTCTTCGCGATCCCCCAGCTGCTCGCCGCCCGTACGCACTGGTCGACCGCCACCATCGGCACCGGCCAGCTGCTCGCCCTCCTGACAGGTTCGTTCCTCTCCCTCGCCCTCGCCGCGGTCTCCGCCCGGCTGGGCCGGCGCAGGGTCCTGACGGTGCTGATCACCCTGGGCGCGCTGGCGCCGGTGACGGCCGCCGTGAGCCCTTGGGCGCCGCTGCTCCTGCTCGTAGCCGCGATGGCCGTCTTCACGGCCACGGCGGGCAACGCCACCCTCGCGGTGTACGCGACCCAGGCCGCCCCCGACTCCCAACGCCCCACGGCGATCGGACTGTTCATCCTCTGCTACCAGCTGGGAGGCGCCTTCGGCCCGGCGATCGCGGCACTGATCACGCTCACCTGACCTGGGCGGGCGACGCGTCGTTTGCACCACTATGTGGGAAAATGGAACGGACATGTCACCACGGCCCGACGTGGAGGTGGATCATGGGGCAGGCACGTGAAGTGATGGACCAGCTCACCGAGGCGCTCACCACGGGTACGGACCTCAAAGCCGTCATGGAGTGCTTCGCAGAGGACGCGGTGGCCGTTACGCCGGACGGCGAGATCCGGGGCCGGGAGAACATCGGCGAGTACTGGCGCCAGATGACGGACGCGATCCCGAACAGCGAGTACGAGTCGACGTACAAACACGAGTCGGGCAACACGGCGATCGACGAGGGATTCTTCCACGGAAAGAACACCGGTCCGCTGGTGTTGCCTTCCGGGGAAAGTCTGGAGCCGACCCAGAAGGACGTCCGGGTACGGGGGTGCGACATCGCGACCGTCGAGAACGGCAAGATCGTCAGCTACCGGCTCTACTTCGACCAGCTCGACTTCCTCGGCCAGCTCGGCCTCCTGCCGAACGCGCCGGTCTGAGGCCCGGAGGCAAGGGCCTTCTCAGCGGCGGCTCTTGCGGCTCTTGCGGGCCACGTAGTAGACGTTGAGTACGTCGCCCTCCACCTCGCGCACCTCGACGTCGTCGAACCCTGCCTCCGCGAGCATCTGCAACGCCCGCTGCTTGCCCCACACCGTGCCCAGGCCCGCGCCGCCCTCGCCGAGCGAGACGGTCATGCAGTAGAAGACCGAGAAGGTGTAGAGGGTGGGGCCGAAGGGGTGGTCGATGTTCTCCTCCAGCTTGCTGGAAGCGGCGATGTCACCCATCAGGAACACCCCGTCGTCCCGCAGCGCGCCGGCCACGGCCGACAGAGCGCGCTCCGGCCGCGCCAGGTCGTGGATCACGTCGAAGGCCGTGATCAGGTCGTACGTCCCGGCCAGGTCGGCGGTGTCGGACACGACGAACCGCGCGTTGTCGAGCCCGAGCAGCTCCGCCTCCTCCCGCGCGGCCGCGATGCCCGTATCGGAGATGTCCAGGCCGAGGAACTGACTGGCGGGGAAGGCCCGGGCCAGCAGATTGACGGCGTGCCCCTGGCCCGTACCGATGTCCAGTACGTCGATGCCCTCGCTCAGCCGCTCCGTGAGTCCGGGCGCCAGCGGGATGATCGTGTCGACGAGCACGGCGTCGTGCACCCGCGCCGTCTCCTCGGCCTGGAGCTCCTGGAAGCGCGGATACGCCGAGTACGGAACGCCGCCGCCCCGGCGGAACGCGTCGAGCACCTTGTCCTCGACGTTGCCCAGCAGCGCGAGGTCCTGCATGAAGGAGGCGAGGTTGTCGGGCCCGGCGGCGCGGGTGAGGGAGGCGGCGTGCTCCGGCGGCAGCCGGTAGGTGCCGCCGGCGGGGTCGTACTCGACGAAGCCGCCCACCGTCATCCCGCCGAGCCACTCCCGTACGTACCGCTCGTCGAGCCGGGTGGCCTCGGCGATCTGCAAACTGGTCGACGGCGGCAGCCCGGCCATGACGTCGAAAAGCCCTGTGCGGTGGCCGAGGCTGCACAGGTATCCCAGACACGAATCGTTGAGCACGTGGAGCATCCGCTCCGCGAACTGCTCCCGCCGCGCGGGGTCCATCGTCTGCTCAGTCGTCATCGCGGTCGCATCCTTGTCGGTTCCACTCGCACACCACGCCTGGCTCCGCTGTCCGTGCTCCTGACCATGCTCCGCCGGTTCGGCCACGGTCTCCACTCGACGGCGTTCACCTGAATGCCCCGGTCACCTTGATTCCCGCGTCCACCACCCGTCGCATGGAGTGCGGGACACGGGCCCACCCGGGGCTCGCCGCAGGAAGGGCGCCATGTACGTACGCACCACCTACGCGACAGGTGATCCGGCCAAGCTCGACAGCGTGGCCGAAGCGCTCAGCACTGAAGCACCCAGGCTGCTGTCGGAGCAGCCCGGCTACCGCGGGATGGGCCTGTTCGTCGACCGCGAGCTCGGCAAGCTGCTGGTGGGCTCGTGGTGGGAGGACGAAGAGAGCCGACGGGCCAGTGACGAAGCCCTTCGCGCGCGCCGGGCGGAGTTGATCGCACCGTTCGCCCAGTCCGCGGCTACGGACAACTGGGAGGCGGCCGTCGTCAGTCGTCCCGAGGCGCTGGAGCCCGGTGCGTGGTTCCGGCTGGTCCGTCTGGAGTTCGAGCCGCCCGACGCGGACCTGCTGGTGGAGACGTTCCGCGACACCGCGCTGCCCAAGCTCCGGGGCATTCCCGGCTTCGCGGGCGGCTCGCTGCTCATCGACCGCGCCAAGGGCCGGGCCACTGTGGGCGCGTTCTACACCGACCGCAACGCGCTGGTGGCATCCCGCAGCGCCGTCGCGGCGGTCCGTGCCGAGGCCACCGCGAAGGCACGCGTGATCACCCGGAGCATCGAGGAATTCGAGGTGGTTCTCACCCAGGTAATCCGCCCGTCCTGACCGTCCCGACCCGAACCAAACATGAACCGAGGAACCGAGATGGCAATTCTGGTAATCAACCAAGGCGCCGACTGGACCAAGGATCTCTACCAGGCGACTTTCGACCGGGCAATCCCGGACCGTACGAACCCTCCGGCCGGCCTCATCTCCCACGTGGGGGCGCCCGGCGAGGGCGGTGGCTGGCAGGTCATCGACGTATGGGAGTCGGAAGAGGCGTTCCGCCGCTTCCTGGAGGAGTCGGTCAAACCCGCCGCACAGGAGCTGGGAGCGCCGCCGTTCGAATCGAAGGTGGTCGAGGTCTACAACTCCCTGATCCCGTAACGATCAGTAGTGACAGCGTCCAGCACATGGCGCCAAACGTGCACGTCGGAAGGGGCACGTTTGCCAGCTCGGCAGCGTGGTGCTGTTTCATTCGCTCCCACGTTGAAACGGAATGTCTGCCCGCCGATCCAGACCTGCGGCGGAGCCGCACCACCGCCCTGACCAGGCATTTCTCCGTTGGCGTGCGTTGAGTCCCGACGGTCCCTTATGGGTGTCCTGCGGACTCTCTGCGGACTGGCCGGGTGTGCCGAGGCAGAGAAATCCATGGCACACCGGCGGGACCTGCAACGAGACTGCGCGGGTGAGCGACTCCTACCCCTGTCCCTGCTGCGGGCACCGCGTGCTCGACGACATGCCCGGCTCCTACGAGATCTGCCCCGTCTGCTTCTGGGAGGACGACGGGGTCCAGTTCCGCTGGCCGACCATGGACGGCGGAGCGAACAAGGTCTCCCTGATCGAGGCCCAGCTCAACTACCAGGACTTCGGCGCCTGCGACCAGCACGGCCGGCAGTACGTCCGCCCTCCGGTCGAGGACGAGCCGCTCGACCCTGCCTGGCGCCCCATCGACCTGACGCGCGACTCCTTCGAGGACTGGGAAGCCGAGGACCGCACCCCGTGGCCCGATGACCGCTCGGTGCTCTGCTGGTGGCTCCCCACCTTCTGGCGTCGCGACCACCCGGCAGCGTCATGACGTCCCCCATCGAGGCCCTCGTCCAACAGCTCGACGGTGACGATGACGCCTCGTACGGCGCCCGTGCGCAGCTGATCGGCATCGGTCGTGACGCAACCCTCACGATCGCCGACGGACTGCCGACCCTGGGCAGCTTCGGCCAGCTGACCGCCATCGAGGTCTTCGAAGCGGTCGCGGACCCCCGCTGCGGCCCCGCCCTGATCGCCCTACTGGACAGCGACGACCCCACTGTCAGGGAATGGGCGGCGATGGCCCTGGCGAACCTGGAGATCGACGACGCCGTGGAGCCCCTGCGCCGCGCCTACCGCGCCTGCCTGGAACGGGCGTCCCCACCGGACTGGAGCGAGCCCGTCGGCATCCGCTGGGCCCTCACCGAACTCGGCGCCCGCACCCCCATCGTCCCCCCGCTCACGGCCCGCCTGGGCAACACCGCCGACCCCGAGAGTCCCGGCTGGCCCTCGACACACTTCGAAGAGGTGATCAACGACCTCGCCGACCACGGCCAGGTGATCCTCTACTCCCAGTTCCGGCGAGTGGAGGGCGAGCGGACGCACGACGTCTCCTACACCGCCCCGGACTGGCAGCCGGACTGGACGGCACCTTGGGAGGAACTGGTCGAAGAGACACGCACGCAGTCTCTGCTGGAAGCCTCCGAAACACCCGTCGGCGGGTACGTCTTCGTCGACATCACATGGATCGACCGCACCGACCTGCACCCGGAAAGCTGACCCCGTGTCGTTCCAGCACCCCGACGAGACCGGCTACGGCTACGTGATCAAGCGCTACGTAACGAGGAAGGACTCGGACCACCCGCGCTACCTCGAACTGAACAGCCGTCGTGTCCTGCGGCCGGGGTGACCGCACGCCGAACGCTTCGCCCGCCACCTGATCGACGACGCGGCCGCTATCACCGACGCCGAGCTGGAGCCCTCCTCGCCTACGAATGGCGCTCGCGCCTCACCGCCGCCTGGCTGATCGGCGTAGCCCGGCGCACCTCGTTCCGCGAATGCATCGGCGACCTGCTCCTGGCCAGCGAGGTCGGCCACTCCGGCTGCGGCTACTGCTTCGCCCTGGCCCGTTTCGGCACGCACGCGGACGCCGAGATCCTCACCGCCTACCTCGACCCGGTACCCACCCCAGACCGATCTCCGCTACGACCAGCCCCAGGCCCTCGGCGCCCTCCTCCGCCTCGACGCCCACCTCGGCACCCACCACGCCGACCGCTTCACCCAGCCCACGGCCTCTGGGACCAGTGGGTCCAAGCCCTGGCCCGCCTCCGCGACCACCCCGCCTACTCCCCGAGCGAGCAGCGCCGCTGGACCGACCTCCACTGCGACTTCGCAGACGGCTGGTCCTGCCCGTAGTCGGGGTGTAACCGCCCCCGAGCCCTGGTCTTCAGCCAGCTCGACGTTCCAACCAACCGATGGCTCGCTCCATACGCCTCCCTTCTGACACAAAACGGGCTCCGGCAGCAGCTCGGGCAGGGACTGGTCACGAGAGAAACGCCCTCGATGGGGAATGAACTCCGAACGCTCGCGAGCAGAGGACTCCGGATGGGGCATTGATCGAATTACGGCAGACGCCACCTTCAGGCTTCTCTCCGACGATGCAAATGTCGGCTTCCGCGTGGTGAACCGCCCGGTTTCGAAGTAGGCATTTCCATGGCCAGAACCGTCGGCGGTTCCAAGGCCCTGCGGACTCTGCGCGGACAGCAAAGGCCGCCAAACCCGCTCCACCGCGGGTCAGACGGCCTTTCGTTGATCGTTTAGACGTTGAAGCGGAACGTCGAGCGCAAAGCTGCCACCTGCGAAAACGTCGTTTTCGAGAGGGCCGTCCCAGCACCACCCCAGCACGGGAGGTTCGTCCCAGCACGGGCGTCGATCAGGCCGCTGACGCGAAGGCTGATGCACCGACCGTGACGGCTCCCTTTGATCGCTGCCAGAGCCCACTTCGCGTCGCCACTACCCCTCAACGCCTCCGGGCGCCCCACGAAGTGGGGCTGCTGGCGTCGCCCTCACAGAGCCGGAAGAAGACGCTCTGGCCACGGAGTTCATCGGGTCCCTGCGTCCCGGCACCGCCAGCCCTGCCTCATAGGCCGTGATCACCGCCTGGATGCGGTCACGGAGGCCGAGCTTGGCGAGAATGTTGCTGACGTGGGTCTTCACGGTGTGTTCGCTGATGACCATGGTTGCGGCGATCTCCGGATTGGTGAGGCCGCGGGCGAGCAGGCGCAGGGTCTCGGTCTCGCGCGAGGTGAGGGAGTCGAGGCGCGGGTCGGGAAGCAGCGGCACCGCGGCGGGTGCGCCGGTGCAGTGGGCGATGAGCTTTCTGGTGACGGAAGGCGAGAGGAGGGAATCGCCCTCCGCGACGACCCGGACCGCGTGGGCGAGATCGTCGCGCCGGACGTCCTTGAGGAGGAAGCCGCTCGCGCCCGCGCGCAGCGCCTCGAACACGTACGCGTCGAGGTCGAAGGTGGTCAGGATGATCACGCGGGTGGCGGTGGTGGCGCAGATCTCGGCGGTGGCGGTGAGGCCGTCCGTACCCGGCATACGAATGTCGAGCAGTGCGACGTTCGGGGCGTGGGCCCGTACCGCCGCGATCGCCTCGGCGCCGTCGGCGGCTTCCGCGACGACCTCGATGTCCGGCTGGGAGTCCAGGATCATCGCGAAGCCGGCCCGGACCAGTTCCTGGTCGTCGGCGACTACCACGCGCAGCGGCCCGGCCGCCGTACCCCCGCTCATGACTGAGGGAGGAGCGGGAGGCGGGCGCGGACCCGGAAGCCGGAGCCGTCGGTACGGGGACCGCATTCGGCGGTTCCGCCGCACGAACGTGCACGTTCCCGGATGTTGATCAGGCCGTGGCCGCCAGAGGGGAGGGAGCGGGCGGGCCGCTGGCCGGTGGCCGCGCCGTCGTCGGTGATGTCGAGTTGCACGATGCCTCGGTCTTCCTGCCAGTGGAGGTGAAGCCGGGCACGGTCGGTGCCCGCATGCCTGACGATATTGGTCAACGCCTCCTGGGCGATGCGGAATGCAGCGGTCTCCACGTGCGGGGCGAGCGGACGGTGGCCGGCCCCGTCGGGCCGCGGGTACTCGACGGTGATTCCCGAGCCGTCGGTCTGCGTGCACTCGACCGTGAGGCCCGATCCGGCGGTCAGGACGGGCAGGTCGGCGAGAGTCGGCTGAGGAGTGCGCTCGGGCTGTGGGGCCCGGTCCGGGTCGAGCACCTCGAGGATCCCTCTGAGCTGCACCATCGCATCGCGTCCCGCACCCGCGATGGCGTCGAAGGCGCGCTCGGCGCGAGCCGGGTTCGTGGCCAGGACCACAGGTCCGGCCTCGGCCTGGACGACCATCAGGCTCACCGCGTGGGACAGGATGTCATGCATGTCCCGGGCGATTCTGGCGCGTTCGGCGAGTGCGGCCTTCTCGGCTTCCGCCTGACGCTCGCGCTCCAGCCGTTCGGCGTGGGCCCGGCCGGCGGCGGCCGCCCTGCCGAGCGCGTAGGCCGCGACGCACAGCACGCTCATCCGCAGTCCGGATTCGGAGGAGGCGAGCGCGAAGCTGCCGAGTACGGTCGCAGCGACCACCGTGTTACCGGCCCACCGCCCCGACCGCTCGGCGACCGAGTGGATCGCAACCAGGGCTGCGTACCAGACCGGTTGGGACGGCACCTCGCCGACGTAGTCGTAGCTACTGGTCGCCGCGAGGCTCACCATCAGTACCGGTACCGGGTGGTTCCGCCGCCAGTACAGCGGCGCCGCCGAGGCCAGTACGACCAGGACGCCCCACCCACTCCACGGTCCGCCGCCCCCGCCGGCCCGCGCGGCGAAGGGCCAGAGCTGGGCGGCGGCCACGAGGGCCACGAGCCCGGTGTCGACCGCGCGCGGGGACAGGGCGCGGAGCCGCCCCCGTATCCGGTCCGCACCCGCGCCCATGTCTCTCCAGATCACCGCTCCCCCAGTCACAGCTCCCCCTGACGCGTCACCGCGCACCGGCCACCGCCGGGCGCCCCGTGCCACGGTCGTCCGCCGTACCGGAGGCGGCCTGCCGCGACTCCATCACCCGCGCGATCTGCACGAAGGAGACGGACAGTAGCAGCGCCCCGACCGGGATCAGGTCCTTGTCGGCCAGCGGCATCACCAGGTCGGCGAGGACCAGGAGCGCCGTCCACGTCTTGACCACCCGGACGACGGCCAGCCGCACGATGAGGGCGAGCATCCCCACGTAGAAGAGGTACGGGCCGAAGTCGTAAACGACCGGTGCCACGCCCGGCACTTCCGAGGCCCGTTCCGTGAACAGGGACATCTCCAGGTGGTCCGCGGACACCGCCCCCGCCACCAGGTCGATCCCGAACTGCACCAGGAGGACGGCGGCTCCGGCCGTCGCCGTCCAGTGCGCCACCGCCGCGACGCGGTCGCTCGACGGGGCGAGCACCCTCAGCCAGCGGAACACCACCGCGAAGAGAACCAGTGCCGCGCAGAACGCCAGATGCCCGAGGGTCCAGGCGGGGCCGGGGCCTCGCTCGCCGTCCAGACCGTCCGCGATCCGGAACAGGCCGTAGGTGAAAGTGAGCGCGGGTACCGCGAGCATGACCGTACGACGGTTCATCATGAATTCCCCAACTCCAGGATGGCCGCGGGGCTTCGGTGTGCCCGGCGGGAACATCACTCATCCTGGAGCGTCCGGCTTCCTGGCGGATCGCCGGAGCGAGGGGTCTTCGCCCTCCTCCGCGCGACGGATACGTCGTGGGATACGGCGCATCACAAGACGGAGATAGGGCCGCGTCCTTGGGGTGCACGGACACTCCGAAGACGCCGCGTGGTGAATCACGCTAGTCGCATGCACTTCGCCCTGCCGTTCAACGGTCAGTAATGGTAACGAGCGGCGAGGATGACGATCTCTTTGTCGGTGACTAGGTAGACGAGGCGATGCTCGTCGTCGATCCGCCTCGACCACGCCCCGGGCAAGTGGTACTTGAGCGGCTCGGGCTTGCCTATCCCCGTAAAGGGATCACGCTTGACGTCCGCGATGAGCTTGTTGATCCGAGCGAGCATCTTGCGGTCGTTCTTGAGCCAGGACGTGTAGTCCTCCCAGCCCTGATCCTCGAAGACAAGCCTCACGCAGCACCCGCACCAGGATCTGCCGCATCCGGATCGATCAGCTCGCGCTCCGACACGTTGATGTTGCCCAGGGCGTTCTCGTACGCCTTGAGGAGTCGCCGTGCGTTCGCGGGCGAACGGAGCAGGTACGAGCCCTCGCGCAGGGCAGCGTAGTCCTCGGCCGAGACGAGCACCGCGTTGCCGTGCTTGGAGACGATCTCGATGGCCTCGTGATCGTCGTTGACCTTCTTGATCAGCGGAAAGAGAGCCTTGCGGGCTTCGCTCGCAGTTATGGACATGGACTGACTCCCTACATCAAGTGGTACCCAATAACGTACCACTCGCGGCCACCTCGAACGAGGCACAATCAATGACGGGCCATCAGGAAACTCAGCACCATCCCAGCACGGGAAACAACGAGGGGCCGACCCCAGAGGAGCCGACCCCACCTGACCTGCATGTTTGCCAGGCGGCAAAAGTAGTGTTATGTCATCCGCTCACACGTTGAAGCGGAACTCCACCACGTCGCCGTCCTGCATGACGTATTCCTTGCCCTCCATGCGGGCCTTGCCCTTTGCGCGGGCCTCGGCTACCGAACCCGTCTCGACCAGGTCGGCGAAGGAGATGACCTCGGCCTTGATGAAGCCCTTCTGGAAGTCGGTGTGGATCACACCGGCGGCCTCGGGGGCCGTCGCGCCCTTCTTGATGGTCCAGGCGCGGGTCTCCTTGGGGCCTGCCGTCAGGTAGGTCTGGAGGCCCAGGGTGTCGAAGCCGACGCGGCCGAGGGTGGCGAGGCCGGGCTCTTCCTGGCCCATGGACTGGAGCAGTTCCAGGGCCTCGTCGTCGTCGAGCTCGATCAGCTCGGACTCGATCTTCGCGTTGAGGAAGATCGCCTCGGCGGGGGCGACGAGCGCGCGCTGCTCGTTCTTGAAGTCCTCGTCGACCAGCTCGTCCTCGTCGACGTTGAAGACGTAGAGGAACGGCTTGGTGGTGAGGAGGTGGAGCTCGTGGAGGAGCTGCCCCTTCTCCGTGCCCGCGGTGATGCCTGCCGCGAAGAGCGTGGTGCCCGCTTCGAGGATCTTCTGGGCTTCCTCCACCGCTGCCAGGACCGCGACCTTCTCCTTCTGGAGGCGGGACTCCTTCGTCAGGCGCGGGACCGCCTTCTCCACCGACTGGAGGTCGGCCAGGATCAGCTCGGTGTTGATCGTCTCGATGTCGTCCTTCGGCGAGACCTTGCCGTCGACGTGTACGACGTTCTCGTCCTTGAAGGCACGGATGACCTGGCAGATCGCGTCGGACTCGCGGATGTTCGCCAGGAACTTGTTGCCCAGGCCCTCGCCCTCCGAGGCGCCGCGGACGATGCCGGCGATGTCGACGAAGTCCACCGTCGCGGGGAGGATCTTCTGGGAGCTGAAGATCTTGGCGAGCGTGGCCAGGCGCGGGTCGGGGACGCCGACGACGCCGACGTTCGGCTCGATGGTGGCGAACGGGTAGTTGGCCGCCAGCACGTCGTTCTTGGTCAGGGCGTTGAACAGGGTCGACTTGCCGACATTCGGCAGGCCGACGATTCCGATCGTGAGCGACACGTTGGCGACTTCCTGAAGTGAGGACTGGCCCGGGAGTGGACCGATCCCCCAGTTTACGGGCGGGCGGCATGAGGCCGACGACGGGAGCTGCGGGAGGCTTCGGGGGGCGCCGATCGGCCACCTTGCGTCGAACGCAGGGCCAAGGTCGGCCAAAGGGCGTGTCCTGCGCCTGATTCATCCCACCCTGCGACCTACGTTGTCCAGGTGGAGCAACACAGGGCACGTCCCCCTCGTCCCCAGCAGCGGTCGCAGACCCCCCTGCTCCCCTCGGGCGGGTCCGCCGACGCCGCCGCCGTCTACCGGGTGGCGGCGAGACCGGCGCGTCCCGTGCCGCCCGTAGTGCTGGCCCTGCGACGGCTGCCCAATCCGCGGCTCACCGGACTCGGCAGCGGGCTGTTCGCCGCCGCCGTGATGCTGGTGCTCGGCGGTCTCGACCGGCTGCTGTTCGACGGTTCGCCGATCGTGTACGGGCTGCTGTTCCTGCCGGTCAGCGCCCTGACCGCACTGTGGGTGCGACCCGCCGACCTGGTCACCGCGCCGATCGCCGTACCCATCGCCTTCGCCGTCGGCCTCGTGCCGATCGCCGGGGGCGGGAGCGGGTTCGGCAGCCGGATCATGGCCGTGGTCACGGCGCTCGCCGTACACGCGGGCTGGCTGTACGGCGGAACGCTCGTCGCCGGGCTCATCGCGACCGTACGCAAGGTGCGGCTGATGACGCGGCGGCGTGCCATCCAGGCCGCCGCTCAGCGCGCCGCCGCCAGGCGTCCGAGCCCGGATCCCGTGGAGTAGCCCGGGACCGGCTAGGAGGCGGCGCCCGCCGCCATGGCCGCGCCCACGATCCCCGCGTTGTTCTGGAGCTGCGCGGGGACGATCTCCGCACGGATGCCCTCGATCAGGGGGAGGAACTTCTCGGCCTTGCGGCTCACCCCGCCGCCGATGATGAAGAGCTCCGGCGAGAACAGCATCTCCACGTGCGCCAGGTACTTCCGCACCCGGTGCGCCCAGTGCTCCCAGCTCAGGTCCTCGTCCTCCTTGGCCTTCGTGGAGGCGTGCTTCTCCGCGTCCTGGCCGTTCAGCTCCAGGTGCCCCAGCTCGGTGTTGGGCACGAGGTTGCCGTCGATGAAGAGTGCGCTGCCGATGCCCGTACCGAAAGTGAGCAGGAAGACCGTGCCCTTGCGGCCCGCGCCCGCGCCGAACGTCATCTCGGCGACGCCGGCCGCGTCGGCGTCGTTGAGGACGGTGACCGGCAGGCCCAGGCGGTCACTGAGCAGGGCGCGCGCGTCTACGTCGATCCAGCCCTTGTCGACGTTCGCGGCGGTACGGGTGACGCCGCCCGTGACCACGCCGGGGAAGGTGACGCCGACCGGGCCGCTCCAGCCGAAATGGCTGACGACCTCATGGACGCACCCGGCCACGCCGGACGGCGTGGCCGGGTGCGGGGTCAGTACCTTGTGCCGCGGCTGCGCCAGGTCGCCGCGCTCCAGGTCCACGGGAGCGCCCTTGATGCCGGATCCGCCGATGTCCACTCCGAACACGTTCATGGACTCAACGTTACGGTGTGGCACTGACAGTGTCGCCGAAAGTCACTTTCCGGAGAGGCGGGCCGCTTCGGCGCGCAGGTCGCGGCGCAGTTCCTTGGGCAGCGAGAAGGTGATCGACTCGTCGGCGGTCTTCACCGTCTCGACGTCGCCGTAACCGCGCTCGGCCAGCCACTCCAGTACGCCGTCCACCAGGACGTCGGGCACCGAGGCGCCGGAGGTCAGGCCGACCGTCGTGACGCCTTCCAGCCACGCCTCGTCGATCTCGTCGGCGAAGTCCACCAGGTGCGCGGCGGGGGCGCCGGCGTCCAGGGCGACCTCGACCATGCGGATGGAGTTCGAGGAGTTCTTGGAGCCCACGACGATGACGAGCTGCGCGTCCTCGGCAAGCTTCTTCACCGCGATCTGACGGTTCTGCGTGGCGTAGCAGATGTCGTCGCTGGGAGGCGAGAGCAGGTTCGGGAACTTCTCCTTCAGCGCGTCGACCGTCTCCATCGTCTCGTCCACGGAGAGCGTGGTCTGGGAGAGCCAGACGACCTTCGACTCGTCGCGTACGGAGACGTTGGCGACGTCCTCGGGGCCGTCGACCAGGGTGATGTGGTCGGGCGCCTCGCCGGACGTGCCGATGACCTCTTCGTGGCCCTCGTGGCCGATCAGGAGGATGTCGTAGTCCTCCTTGGCGAAGCGGACCGCTTCCTTGTGGACCTTGGTCACCAGCGGGCAGGTCGCGTCGATCGTCGCGAGCTTCCGCTCGGCGGCCTCCTCGTGCACGGTCGGCGCGACGCCGTGCGCGGAGAACATGACGATCGAGCCCTCGGGGACCTCCGCCGTCACGTCGACGAAGATCGCGCCCTTCTTCTCCAGGGTCTGCACGACGTACTTGTTGTGGACGATCTCGTGCCGGACGTAGATCGGCGCCCCGTACTGCTCCAGGGCCTTCTCCACGGCGATCACGGCACGGTCCACGCCCGCGCAGTAGCCACGGGGAGCGGCGAGAAGGACACGACGGGCGGCGGTAGCAGTCATGTCCACCATCGTAAGGCCGCGCCACGCAGGCCAGGGGACGCCGCGGACCGCCTCGGTGATCAAGACTGGACGCCTGGTTCTACGTACGGAGGCGCGATGACCGTAACCGTGAGGGAGACCGAGGGCCTGCGGCGGAGTCTCGGATTCCGCGATCTCGTCGTCTACGGGCTGCTTTTCATCGCCCCCATGGCGCCCGTCGGCGTCTTCGGGACGCTCGACGCCAAGTCGCACGGCGCGGTGGCCCTCGTCTATCTCGTCGCGACGGTCGCGATGGCGTTCACCGCATTCAGTTACGCCCAAATGGTGCGGGTGGTCCCCCAGGCGGGCTCGGTCTTCGCGTACGCCCGCAAGGCGCTCGGTGAGGGCCCCGGGTTCATCGCCGGGTGGATGGCGATGCTCGACTACGTGCTGATCCCGGCGGTCGCGTATCTCTTCTCCGGGATCGCGATGCACGCGCTCGTGCCGGCCGTTTCGCAGTGGGTGTGGACGGCGCTCGCGGTGGTGGTGACCACGGGGCTGAACATGTGGGGCGTACGGGCGGCCGCGCGCGTGGGCTTCGCGGTGCTCGCCATGGAGATCGTGGTGCTGGGGGTCTTCGTGGTGGCCGCCGTCGTGGTGCTCACGCAGGACGGGGCGCGGCGCGGCTGGCTGTCGCCGCTGACCGGCGACGGTTCCATGGGCGGTTTCTCGCTCGCGGCGGTGCTGGGCGCGGTGTCGGTGGCGGTGCTGTCGTATCTGGGGTTCGACGCGATCGCGTCGTTCGCGGAGGAGGTGACGGGCGGGTCGGCGAAGGTCGCGCGGGCGGTGCTGTTCTGCCTGGGGCTCGCGGGCGCGCTGTTCGTGGCGCAGACGTACCTCGCGGCGCTGCTCCAGCCGGTGTCGGCGGCGGAGCTCGCCGCGGATCCGGGGAAGCAGGGGACCGCGTTCTACGACGCGCTCGATACGTCGATCGCGACCTGGCTGGGTGACCTGGTGGCGGTGAGCAAGGCGATCGGGGCGGCGTTCGCGGCGCTGGCGGGGCAGGCGGCGGCCGGGCGGCTGCTGTTCGCGATGGCCAGGGAGGGGCGGCTGCCGCGCGTACTGGCGAAGGTGGACGCCGCGTCGGGCGTACCGCGGATCGCGCTGGGTGTCGCGGCCGTGGTGACGCTGGTGGCGGCGGTGTGGGCGTCCCGGCGCGACGACGGGCTGGACCATCTGGTGTCGGTGGTCGACATCGGGGCGCTGACGGCGTTCGTGCTGCTGCACGCGTCGGTGGTGGGCTGGTTCGCCGTACGGAGGATGGAGGGGCCGCCGGTGTGGTGGCGGCATGTGCTGCTGCCGGTGCTGGGCGCGGCGGTGGCGGTCGCGGTGATCGTGGAGGCGTCGGGCGCGGCGCAGGTGGTGGGCGCGGTGTGGCTGGTGGTGGGGCTGGTGGTGGCGGCCGTGCAACGGGGGCGTCGGACCGGCATGGGTGTCAGTGCTGACGGCTAGCCTTCGTACATGGCTCTGAATACGTCCGCCGACGCCCCGCTGCCGGTCGGTCAGGTCTCGCGCCTCATCGGCGGGTGGATCGACCGGCTCGGCTCGGTGTGGGTCGAGGGGCAGATCACGCAGATCTCGCGCAGGCCGGGCGCCGGGGTCGTCTTTCTGACGTTGCGGGATCCCTCGCACGACATCTCGGTGGGCGTGACGTGCTTCCGGCAGGTCTTCGACCCGATCGCGGACGTGGTGGCGGAGGGCGCGCGGGTCGTGGTGCACGCGAAGCCCGAGTGGTACGCGCCGCGCGGGCAGCTGTCGCTGCGCGCGACGGCGATAAAGCCGGTGGGGATCGGTGAGCTGCTCGCGCGGCTGGAGCAGCTGAAGAAGGTCCTGGCGGGCGAGGGGCTCTTCGCGCTGGACCGCAAGCGGCCCCTGCCGTTCCTTCCGCAGCGCATCGGGCTGGTCACGGGCCGGGCGTCGGCGGCCGAGCGCGACGTCCTGGAGAACGCGCGCCGGCGCTGGCCCGCCGTCCGCTTCGAAGTGCGGAACGTGGCGGTGCAGGGGGTGAGCGCGGTCGCGCAGGTCGTCCAGGCCGTCAAGGAGCTGGACGAGCTGCCGGAGGTCGACGTGATCATCGTGGCGCGCGGCGGTGGCAGCGTGGAGGATCTGCTGCCGTTCTCGGACGAGCAGCTCGTACGGACCGTGTTCGGGTGCCGTACGCCGGTGGTGTCGGCGATCGGGCACGAGCCGGACTCGCCGCTGCTGGACCTGGTGGCCGACGTCCGGGCTTCGACGCCGACGGACGCGGCGAAGAAGGTCGTGCCGGACGTCGGCGAGGAGCTGAACCGCGTCCAACTGCTGCGCGACCGGGCGCTGCGGACCGTACGCGGACTGATGGACCGCGAGGAGCGGGGGCTGGCGCACGCGCTGGCCCGGCCGGTGATGGAACGGCCGCACCGGATGGTGGAGGACCGCGAGGCGGAGGTCGAGGCGCTGGTGGCGCGCAGCCGGCGCACACTGGGGCACCTGCTGGACCGCGCCGACTCGGAGCTGTCGCACACCCGGGCGCGGGTGGTGGCGCTCTCGCCCGCGGCGACGCTGGAGCGTGGGTACGCGGTGCTTCAGCGGGGGGACGGCGCGGTGGTCCGCTCCCCGGACGAGGTCGCGGCGGGCGACGAGCTGCGGGCGCGGGTGGCGGAGGGCGAGTTCACAGTGCGGGTCGCGGAGTGACCTCGTACGCACACATAGGGTGGATCACATGGCACAGACGGACGAAGCGGCGACGACCCTCGGGTACGAGCAGGCCCGGGACGAGCTGATCGACGTCGTACGGCGCCTGGAAGCGGGCGGTACGACGCTGGAGGAGTCGCTGGCGCTCTGGGAGCGCGGCGAGGAGCTGGCGAAGGTCTGCCGGCGGTGGCTGGAGGGGGCGAGGGCCCGCCTGGACGCCTCACTCGCCGACGAGAGCTGAGGGAGGCGGGGGCGGGGGGCGAAAAGCGTTGGCTGTGAAGTGGATCACTGCGGCTCAGTTTTAGTTGAAAGTTAATACATCTTCGCTTACGGTGAGATCACAGCCTGATCCCCTGCACGTCCGGAAGGTAAGCCGCATGTCTCTCGTTCTTGACCCCGCCGCCCAGGACCTCCTCTTCCGTGAGGCCCGCACTGCGAACACCTTCACCGACGAGCCGGTGACCGAGGAGCAGGTCCAGGCGATCTACGACCTGGTCAAGTTCGGCCCGACCGCGTTCAACCAGTCGCCGCTGCGCGTCGTCCTGGTCCGCTCCGCCGAGGCCCGCGAGCGCCTCGTCCCGCTCATGGCCGAGGGCAACCAGCCGAAGACCGCCTCCGCCCCGCTGGTCGCGATCCTCGCCGCCGACAACGAGTTCCACGAGGAGCTCCCGGCGCTGCTGCCGCACTTCCCGCAGGCCAAGGACATGTTCTTCTCGGAGCGCCCGGCCCGCGAGTCGGCCGCAGGCCTCAACGCCGCCCTCCAGGCCGCGTACTTCATCGTCGGCGTCCGCGCCGCCGGCCTGGCCGCGGGCCCGATGACCGGCTTCGACTTCGCCGCCGTCCAGAAGGAGTTCCTGGACGACGACCACACCCCGCTGATGATCGTCAACATCGGCAAGCCGGGCGAGGACGCGTGGTTCCCGCGCTCCCCGCGCCTGACCTACGACGAGGTCATCACCACCGTCTGATCACGACCGCCTCTGATCACGACCGCCGTCCGAATCACGCGTGACGAAGCCGCCGCACCCTCGGGATGCGGCGGCTTCCTCATGTCACTTCAGGACTTCTTCGCTTCCAGCGCCTCGGCCATCTCAGCCAGCCGCTCCTGCGACGCCGTGCCCGTGACCACCGTCGTCACGCCCTTTTCCTCGCGCACCAGCGCGTCGTACTTCGGGCCCTCCCAGCGCTGCCACGTCTCGCCGCCGACCCGCAGAGTCTTCTCAGTCTTCGTCGCCCGCTGGCTGACCTCGTGGACGAACTTCTCCGCCGGCCCGTTCGACTGCTCGACCGCGACGTACTGCCGATCCGGGTCGAGGAAGCCCAGGTGCCAGGAGTTGCCGTCCTGCCGGTCGTACGTGACCGACGTCGGCTTCCAGGTCTCCGGGAGCCCGACGGGGGCTGCCACCGGGTACGGCGCCGCCCGTCGCGCCGTGATGAGCTCGACCCGGTAGTCCACCGGCTTGATCGGGTCCGCCGAGTCGTCATGCGGGATGAACACGTAAACGCTCGCGGCGACGGCACCGATCGCCGCCATCGACAGCATCATGCTCCGGACCGTCTGCTTGCCTGTGCCTTTCATACCTGCCACGCCCCCATGGTCCCCCATGCCCTGTCACCGCCTGCGCGAGGGGCATCTCATCCCGATATGCCGCTCATACGTGCCCCGCTCTGCTCATTTTGTCGACGTACCGATAGAGTCGGCAGCACCCTCTTTACTCCGGCCGTCGCCGTACAGAAAGGTGCGCTCCGATGACCGAGCACCATCTTCCGTCTCAGCTCGAGGTCTCGCCCGAGGCCCCCGACCGCAACCTGGCCCTGGAGCTCGTCCGGGTCACCGAGGCCGCTGCCATGGCCGCCGGGCGGTGGGTCGGCCGCGGTGACAAGATCGGCGCGGACGGCGCAGCGGTGAAGGCCATGCGGACCCTCGTCTCGACCGTCTCGATGAACGGCATTGTCGTCATCGGCGAAGGCGAGAAGGACGAAGCCCCGATGCTCTTCAACGGGGAACGTGTCGGCGACGGCACCGGCGCCGAGGTCGACATCGCGGTCGACCCGATCGACGGCACCACGCTCAACGCCAAGGGCATGCCGAACGCCATCGCCGTGCTCGCCGCCGCCGACCGCGGCACCATGTTCGACCCGTCCGCGGTCTTCTACATGGAGAAGCTGGTCACCGGTCCGGAGGCCGCCGACTTCGTCGACATCAACGCCCCCGTCTCGGTCAACATCCGCCGGGTCGCCAAGGCCAAGAACTCGACCCCCGAAGACGTCACCGTGATGATCCTCGACCGCCCCCGTCACGAGGGCATCGTCAAGGAGATCCGCGAGACGGGCGCCCGGATCAAGTTCATCTCGGACGGCGACGTCGCGGGCTCGGTCATGGCGGTGCGCGAAGGTACGGGCGTCGACATGCTCATGGGCATCGGCGGTACGCCCGAGGGCATCATCTCCGCCTGCGCGATCAAGTGCCTCGGCGGCACCATCCAGGGCAAGCTGTGGCCCAAGGACGAGGCCGAGCGCCAGCGCGCCCTCGACGCGGGTCACGACCTCGACCGCGTACTGCACACGAACGACCTGGTCAGCGGCGACAACGTGTTCTTCGTCGCCACCGGCATCACGGACGGCGAGCTGCTGCGCGGCGTCCGCTACCGCTCGGAGACCGCCACCACGCAGTCCCTGGTGATGCGCTCGAAGTCGGGCACGATCCGCCAGATCGACTCGACGCACCGCCTCTCGAAGCTGCGCGCGTACAGCGCCATCGACTTCGACCGCGCGAAGTAGCACCTGCGCGAGGCAGCACTGTACGAAGCGGTACGAGAAAGGGGCGGCCCCGGCTTCACAGCGGGGGGCGCCCCTTTTTCTCATGTCCTGATCAGCCGGTCAGCCCGCGGCGGCGATCCTGCCCGCCTGAGCCGCCTGGCCCAGCTCCATCTCGCGCCGCCTGCGCCTGGCCAGCACCACCCGGCGCTCGGCCGCGGTCAGGCCGCCCCAGACGCCGTACGGCTCGGGCTGGAGCAGCGCGTGCTCCCGGCACTCGACCATCACGGGGCAGCGCGCGCAGACCCGCTTCGCGGCTTCTTCGCGGGCCAGCCTCGCGGCCGTCGGCTCCTTTGAAGGGGCAAAGAACAGCCCGGCTTCGTCCCGGCGGCACACCGCCTCCGTGTGCCATGGGCCGGCCTGATCCCGGGCCGGCGCGCGCTGCGACGGAACGGCGGCGACCTGCAGGGACTGTTGCGGCGGATGCAGCACGGTCTACTCCTGACGACGGCTTCGGGAGCGAGCAGCGATGCAGCGTTCCCTACCCGCTGTGCGCGCGCCTATGCACAGGGTTTCGAACCGTCTCAGCGGGCGTCAGTGCCCGAGGTGTTTGCGCATGCGACCGCGCAGGTCCGCGATGCGCTTTCCGCGCTTGGGCCTGGCCTCGATGTTGCCGAGCACCGCGTACCCGTTGATCACTACGACCGGCGCCTCGGGATTGGCGGCTTCGAGGGTGTCGACCTCGAAGTTTCCGAAGATCCCGGTGCCGCCGCCGCGCAGCGTGATGTTCTCGGGGACGCGCACCTCGACGTTGCCGAAGATCGAGGTCGCGTTGATCACCGTCAGCCGCTGGCCGAAAAGCGCCTCGGTGAGGTCGATCTCGACGCTGCCGAAGAGCGCGAAGGCGTTCGTCCTGCCGCCGATCCGCCAGCGGCCCTTGCGGGTGGAGCTGCTGAAGACGGCGATCAGGTTCTCCGCGGCGACCGGCACCGAAGGATCGACCGGGTCGTACGCCGCCGAGGCCGGCTCGCGCCGGGCGTCGCCGCCGGGGGCGGGCAAGTCCTGGACCAGCGGCTCCAGTTCGGCGACGGTCTTGGCGCGGTAGACCGAGTCGATACGGTCGGAGTGCTCCTCGGCGGTCAGCCTGCCCTCGGCCATGGCGTCGCGCAGGATGTCCGCGATCCGGTCCCGGTCCGCGTCGGACGCACGGATGGCGGCGGGCTGCTGGGGGTGCTTTTCGAGGTCCACCGCCCCAGCGTACCGAAACGCGATAGATCGCGACTAGTGCGTACGACTGCCAAGTGGGCGCCAACTGAGCCTTACCTCACAGACCGGACGCACCGACGGCGTCTTACGCTGGTGGGCGCGCTGCGCCAATGGAGGCCAGTTGCCGTCTGCCGAGTGAGGAATGGCCGTAATGCCAGAGTTTGCGTACTCCGATCTGCTCCCCCTGGGAGAGGACACCACGCCGTATCGCCTGGTGACCGCCGAGGGTGTTTCCACCTTCGAGGCCGACGGCCGTACGTTCCTCAAGGTCGACCCCGAGGCGCTGCGCACCCTTGCCGCCGAGGCGATGCACGACATCTCGCACTACCTGCGGCCCGCGCACCTGGCCCAGCTGCGCCGGATCATCGACGACCCCGAGGCGTCCTCGAACGACAAGTTCGTGGCGCTCGACCTGCTGAAGAACGCGAACATCGCGGCGGCGGGCGTCCTGCCGATGTGCCAGGACACGGGCACGGCGATCGTCATGGGCAAGCGCGGGCAGAACGTCCTGACGGAGGGCGGCGACGAGGAAGCGCTGTCGCGCGGCATCTTCGACGCCTACACCAAGCTCAACCTGCGGTACTCGCAGATGGCCCCGCTGAACATGTGGGAGGAGAAGAACACCGGCTCGAACCTGCCCGCGCAGATCGAGCTGTACGCGACCGACGGCGGTGCGTACAAGTTCCTCTTCATGGCAAAGGGCGGCGGCTCCGCCAACAAGTCGTTCCTCTACCAGGAGACGAAGGCGGTCCTCAACGAGGCCTCCATGATGAAGTTCCTGGAGGAGAAGATCCGCTCGCTCGGTACGGCCGCGTGCCCGCCGTACCACCTGGCGATCGTCGTCGGTGGTACGAGCGCCGAGTTCGCGCTCAAGACCGCGAAGTACGCCTCCGCGCACTACCTGGACGAGCTGCCGGCCGAGGGCTCGCCGCTCGGCCACGGCTTCCGGGACAAGGAGCTGGAGGAGAAGGTCTTCGAGCTGACGCAGAAGATCGGTATCGGCGCGCAGTTCGGCGGCAAGTACTTCTGCCACGACGTGCGCGTGGTGCGGCTGCCGCGCCACGGCGCGTCGCTGCCTGTCGCGATCGCCGTGTCCTGCTCGGCGGACCGCCAGGCGGTCGCAAAGATTACGGCTGAGGGCGTCTTTCTGGAGCAGTTGGAGAAGGACCCGGCGCGGTTCCTGCCGGAGACGACGGACGAGCAGCTGGATGAAGCCGGGGACGTCGTCAAGATTGACCTGAACCGGCCGATGGACGAGGTGCTGGCCGAGCTCACGAAGTACCCCGTCAAGACCCGCCTCTCCCTCACCGGCCCGCTGGTCGTCGCCCGCGACATCGCGCACGCCAAGATCAAGGAGCGGCTGGACGCGGGCGAGGAGATGCCCCAGTACCTGAAGGACCACCCGGTGTACTACGCCGGCCCGGCCAAGACCCCCGAGGGTTACGCGTCCGGCTCCTTCGGCCCGACGACGGCCGGCCGCATGGACTCGTACCTCGAGCAGTTCCAGGCGGCGGGCGGGTCAAAGGTGATGCTGGCCAAGGGCAACCGCTCGAAGCAGGTGACGGACGCGTGCGGTGCGCACGGCGGCTTCTACCTGGGCTCGATCGGTGGTCCGGCGGCGCGTCTCGCGCAGGACTGCATCAAGAAGGTCGAGGTCGTCGAGTACGAGGAGCTCGGCATGGAGGCCGTCTGGCGGATCGAGGTGGAGGACTTCCCGGCGTTCATCGTGGTCGACGACAAGGGCAACGACTTCTTTACTGAGCCCGCCCCGGCCCCGACGTTCACCTCGATCCCGGTGCGGGGCCCTGGCCTGGCGTAACAGCGCCCTCGCCCCGAGAGCTGCCCTGCCCCCGACCGCGCAATCGCGGTCGGGGGCAGTCGCGTTCTCGCCCGCAGCCTCCTCTACTTCTGTAGAGTCCTCTACAGAAGTAGAGTCCGGCAGAGAGGTCCATCCATGAGCACGCTCGCCGACCGGTTCGTCCCTCACCCCCACTTCGCCTCGGCGCACGAGGCCGTCATCCCGGCCCCGGCCCAGGCCGTATGGGCAGCCATCCAGGAGTTCGACAGAACCGGCGGATTCAAGAACGTCCGGGCGGTACGGGCGCTGGTCGCCGTCCGCCGGCTCCTCGGCCGGCTCCGCAACCGGGGCGGAACGTACGAAGACATGCCCACCCTGTCCGTCCCGCTCGCCGAGGATCCGCCCCGCGAAGTGGTGCACGGCATCGTGGGTCAGTGGTGGACGATGGGAGGCGCCGCGAACCGTACGGACGTCGTCGGCGCCGAGGCGTTCCTCGCATTCGCCGAACCGAACCACGCGAAGGCGGTGTTCGTACTGAAGCTCACCGAGTCACCGGACGGCCGGCGCACCAAGGTCGTCACCGAGACGCGCGTCGTCTGCACCGATCCCGAGGCGCGGCGGGCGATGGGACGCTACTGGCTGGTGATCCGTCCGTTCAGCGGCCTCACCCGGAGACTGATGCTCGGGGAGCTGCGGAAGCGGGCGGCGGCGTGAGCCGGAGCCCCCGGGTGGCGGCCCTGCTGCGTGCCGCCGTCTCGGTCATCGCCGCCGAGGGGCTGCGCGGCCTCACCCACCGGGCTGTCGACGCCCGGGCGAACGTGCCGATGGGTTCGACCAGTTACTACTTCCGCACCCGGGAGAAACTGCTCGCCGGCGTCGTCGCACTCATCGCCGAGGAGGAGCTGGCCGACATCGGCCAGGCGGAAGTCGCCGAGGAGTTCGCGTCCGCCCCGCCGGTCCGGCAGGTGGCCGACCGGTTCGCGGGCGTACTGGCCCACTGGCTCGGCCCGGAGCGCGAGCGCACCCGGGCCCGGCTGGAGATCCTGCTGACCGTCGGCCGTCCCGACGACGAGACCGGCGCCGAGCTGCGGCGCGCCAGGGAAGGCTTCGTCGAGCAGGCGCGCCTGCTGGCGGCCGGGCTCGGCAGCCACCACCCCGAGGAAGGCGGGCGGATCGTCGTGGCGTTCGCCGAGGGGCTCACGTACGACGGGGTGGTGCGGCCGGGCCCCGAAACCACCGACCGGGCAACCCTGCGGCGGGCCCTGGAGACCGTCCTCACCGCCCTGGCCGCGCCGCCGCAGGGAGCGGAAGAGGGCGAGTGAGGCCCCCGGCGGGGCCTGGGAGGGCGCCGCCACGCGTGCGCGTGCGCTATACGCGTGCGGGGTCCCGGCTCGCCCGGGCCCCGCACGCCGCACCGCACGCCCGTCAGGCGTCAGGCGAAGCGTTGGTTCGCCGCGCCCGTGCAGGGCTGGAGCTTCAGCGGGTCCTTCGCCGCCGCGAGCGTCACGCACAGGCCCGTCGACGCCGCCGGGCGGATCGTCGATCCGTCGCGTACGAACTGCTGGTTGGCCGCGCCCGAGCAGTTCCACAGGACCAGCCCGGTCCCCGCCGCATACTTCGCGCCGGGCACGTCGAGGCACCGGTCGTGGCTCAGTTCCGTACGGAGCGACTTCTGGGCGGTGTCGTACCACCAGCCCTGGTTCCGGCCGCCGTGGCAGTCCCAGCCGCCCACCGCCGTCCCGTTACGGGTCGTCGACCCGGGTACGTCGGCGCACGTCCCCGTCCCCGCGTTCTTCAGCGGCTTGTACGCGTCGTCCCACGCCCCCGCGAACAGCACGGGCTTTCCCGTGCTTGCCGGGTCCGCGCAACTCGCCTCACGCAGCGAGGAGCTGTAGAGCTGGGTGACGCACGACGCGAACGCCGCGTGGCCGCTGATGTTCGGGTGGAAGGACTGGCGGACCGAGTTCGCGTCCGGCATGCCGGGCTTGGAGAGGTCGATGTAGAGCCCGCGCGCCCAGGAATCCTCCATGCACACCTCGTGGCCGTGGAAGAGGCGGGAGTTGTCGAGATAGACCGACCCGGTGTTCGCCGCCGCCCTGCGCATGCCGCGCTCGAAGACCGGGACCGCCGTGTTGCGGCCCCAGGCCGCGTCCGAGTCGTACCCCACGCACCCACCCGGGATCTTGCCGGGGAAGTTCGGATTGTCCTTGAAGTCGGGGCCGATCGGGCTCGGGTAGCCCATCACGACCATCTTGTAGTCGCCGTCGGCGTACCCGGCGCCGCGCATGACCGTCCGCAGGTCCCGGACCGTCTGCTCCACCTTGGGCACGAGCGCGTCGACGCGCCCCTGCCAGCCGGGCGCGTATTTCGGCTCGCACGGCCCCTGGATGGTCAGCCAGCGCGTGACGCAGTCCGTCATGACCGGGCCGAACTGGAGGTCGTCGTTCGCGCCGGCGACCAGCAGGACCATCTTGATCTTCGTGTTGCGGGCCTTGACGGCCAGACTGTCGCTCTGGACCAGTTCGTCGGCGTACTGCTTGTTTCCGCCGATCCTGATGTTGCCGGTGTACGCGCCCGAGCAGGAGACGTTGTACGTGACATCGGCCGGGATGCCGGTCCGGTGGATGGCGGCGTCCGGCGAGCGGTGGCACCAGTTGTCGGGGCCGTTGGTGCCGGGTTCGTACGTGCCGACACCCTCACCCGAGATCTCGCTGTCGCCCAGCGAGATCAGCCCGCTCTTACGCTGATCCATGGGCCGCTCGGCCGGGTCGCCGTAGAGCTTGGTCGCCTCGGCGGCGCGGATGGCTTCCAGTTCGGCCGGAAGGGGGGTGGATGCGGTGGTGGTCGTGTCAGCGGCGGTGGCGGGGGTGGTTGCCGCCAGGCCGCCGCCGATGGCCGCCGCCAGTGCGGCGGTGGCCGCGACCGTAGAGCGAAGTCTGAGCCGTGTGCGCTGCATTGCGCCTCCCCGGTTTGTTGTTACCCCCGGTATTTACTGGTGGGTAGGCGACTTGGGAATACGCAGAACAAGACAAGTGCTCAACTTTTTCCGAGGAGAGGATCGATCATGACGGCTGACGACCACCGGGACGACCACCGGGACGACTACCGCGTCGAGCACGACTCGATGGGTGAAGTACGCGTTCCTGCCCACGCCAAGTGGCGCGCCCAGACCCAGCGGGCCGTGGAGAACTTCCCCGTCTCCGGACAGCGCCTGGAGCGCGCCCACATCGAGGCGCTGGCCCGCATCAAGGCCGCCGCCGCCCAGGTCAACGCCGAACTCGGCGTGCTCGACAAGGACATCGCGCAAGCGGTCCAGGACGCGGCCGCGGAGGTCGCGGAGGGGCGCTGGGACCAGCACTTCCCCGTCGACGTCTTCCAGACCGGATCCGGCACGTCCTCCAACATGAACATGAACGAGGTCGTCGCCACCCTCGCCACCGAGCGGCTCGGCAGCCCCGTCCACCCCAACGACCATGTCAATGCCTCGCAGTCGTCCAATGACGTGTTTCCGTCCTCCATCCACATCGCCGCGACCGCCGCCGTGACGGGCGACCTCATCCCCGCCCTCGACCACCTCGCCGCCGCCCTGGAGCGCAAGGCCGCCGAGTTCGCCGACGTCGTCAAGTCGGGGCGTACGCACCTGATGGACGCCACGCCCGTCACCCTCGGCCAGGAGTTCGGCGGCTACGCCGCTGCCGTCAGGTACGGCGTCGAGCGCCTGCGCGCCTCGCTGCCCCGCCTGGCGGAACTCCCGCTCGGCGGTACGGCGGTGGGGACCGGCATCAACACTCCGCCCGGCTTCTCGGCCGCCGTCATCGCCGAAGTGGCCCGCAGCACCGGACTGCCGCTCACCGAGGCCCGCGACCACTTCGAGGCGCAGGGCGCGCGGGACGGACTCGTCGAGACGTCCGGTCAGCTCCGTACGATCGCGGTCTCCCTCACCAAGATCTCCAACGACCTGCGCTGGATGGCGTCGGGACCGCGCACCGGATTGGCCGAGATCAGCCTTCCCGACCTCCAGCCGGGCTCCTCGATCATGCCCGGCAAGGTGAATCCGGTCATCCCCGAGGCCGTGCTGATGGTCGCGGCCCAGGTGATGGGCAACGACGCGACGGTCGCGGTGGCCGGCGCCGCGGGCAACTTCGAGCTCAACGTCATGCTGCCGGTGATGGGCAAGAATCTGCTGGAGTCGGTGCGGCTGCTCGCCAACGCCTCCCGGCTGCTGGCCGACCGTACGATCGACGGCATCACGGCCAACGTCGAGCGCGCCCGCGAGTACGCCGAGTCGTCGCCGTCCGTCGTCACCCCGCTGAACAAGTACATCGGGTACGAAGAGGCCGCGAAGGTCGTCAAGAAGTCGCTCGCCGAGCGCCGGACCATCCGCGAAGTCGTCCTGGAATCCGGGTACGTCGAGCGGGGCGACCTCACCGAGCAACAGCTCGACGAGGCGTTGGACGTGCTGCGTATGACGCACCCGTGACCTCGGTCGGAGCAACCGGCGGTACGTACTCCTAAGATCTGCTCATGACAGCTACGGTGAGCGGGGCGGGCGGGGCGCGTTGGGCGCCGGGGGACCACATCCTCTGGCGCTACCGCGGCAATGCCTCCGACCGGATCCACATCTGCCGTCCCGTCACGGTGGTCCGCGACACCGACGAACTGCTCGCGGTGTGGATGGCTCCGGGCACGCAGTGTGTCCGGCCGGTGCTCGCGGACGGTACGCCCGTACACGAGGAGCCGCTCGCCACGCGGTACACGGCGCCGCGGACCACGACCACCTCGCGGTGGTGGGGCACCGGCGTGCTGAAGCTGGCGCGGCCGGACGACCCGTGGTCGGTGTGGCTGTTCTGGGAACGGGGCTGGCAGTTCAAGAACTGGTACGTGAACCTGGAGGAGCCGCGCACCCGCTGGTCGGGCGGCGTCGACTCCGAGGACCACTTCCTCGACATCTCCGTGCACCCGGACCGCGCCTGGTGCTGGCTGGACGAGGACGAGTTCGAGCAGGCCCGCCGGGTGGGGCTGCTGAGCCCCGCCCAGGCCCGGCAGGTACGGGACGCGGGGCGCGCGGCGGTCCGCCTGATCAACGCGTGGGGCGCTCCGTTCCGGGACGGCTGGGAGAACTGGCGGCCCGATCCGCGGTGGGCCGTGCCCCGATTGCCCGATGACTGGGACCGCACTCCTGCTCACATGGCTCCATGAGACCCTTGAAACGCCCCCATGGGTCAAACGTAGGATCGCCTTCCGCAACACTGATCGCACGTATCCCGCACGCAACACGCGGGCCCGGAGCAGAACCTGACCGTATGTCACCACAGGGGGGTGGAGCCGTGCCGGAGAGCAAGTCTGCCGAGTTCAGGGCCCACCGCCTTGTCGAGGCCGCCCGCAGAGCGGGTATATCGCCACACAAAGCGATTGCATCGCACAAGCTCCCCGGACGGACGGAACCCCACGCGTGACGGAGCACCAGTCCACCTCGCACGAAGGCCGGCAGCCCCTGGTTGCCAGGCCGCACGAGCGCACCCGGCCACGGCAGGAGGAGGCGCGCCCAGCGGTGCCGAGTCCCGCGCCCGCTCCTGGGCCGGCCACCGGCGGCGGGGCCCCGGAACAGGCCGGGGAGGCCAGGAGTGAGGGGGACCGGCTGCGGTTCGTGGGCGCGGCGACGCGGCGCATCGCGCGCGGCATCGACCTCGACGAGATCGTGCTCGGCCTGTGCCGGGCGTCCGTGCCGACCTTCACCGACGCGATCCTCGTGTATCTGCGCGACCCGCTCCCGGTCGGCGACGAGCGCCCCGCCGTACCGTTCGTGCTGCGCCTGCGCCGCACCGACCGGCTGCGTTTAGCCGATGACGGAGCCGAGGAGATCGACCTCCAGGCCGAGCCGCTGCCCGCCCACCAGCTGTGCGAGGTACGCAGCGGGGGCGCCCTCGCCGAGGTCCTCAGAGGCGTACGCCCGGTGTTCGGCGACTCCGCGTCCGCGCGGGCGGCCCTGCCCGAGCTGCTCGGCGACTCCATGGGCCTGCCCGCCGGGCGCCGCGCGATCCTCGCACCGCTGCGCGGCCGGCGCCGGGTGATCGGCGCCGCGGTGTTCCTGCGCCGCCCCGAGCGGCCCGCCTTCGAGGCCAACGATCTCCTGGTCGCGGCCCAGTTGGCGACGCACACCGCGCTCGGCATCGACAAGGCCGTGCTGTACGGGCGCGAGGCGTACATCGCCGACGAGCTCCAGCGCACCATGCTGCCCGACTCGCTCCCGCAGCCGACCGGCGTCAAGCTGGCTTCCCGCTACCTTCCGGCCGCCGAGACGGCCCGCGTCGGCGGCGACTGGTACGACGCGATCCCGCTGCCGGGCAGCCGCGTCGCGCTGGTCGTCGGTGACGTCATGGGCCACTCCATGACCTCCGCCGCGATCATGGGCCAGCTGCGGACGACGGCGCAGACCCTCGCCGGACTCGACCTGCCGCCGCAGGAGGTCCTGCACCACCTCGACGAGCAGGCGCAGCGGCTCGGCCAGGACCGTATGGCGACCTGCCTGTACGCCGTGTACGACCCGGTCTCGCACCGGATCACCATCGCCAACGCGGGCCACCCGCCGCCCATCCTGCTCCATCTGGGCGGCCGCGCCGAGGTGCTGCGGGTGCCGCCGGGCGCGCCCATCGGCGTAGGCGGAGTGGACTTCGAGGCCGTCGAGCTGGACGCCCCGGCGGGCGCCACGCTGCTGCTCTACACCGACGGCCTGGTCGAGTCGCGGCTGCGGGACGTATGGACCGGAATCGAGCAGCTGCGGGAACGGCTCGCCGCCACCGCGCAGTTGACGGGGCCGGACCACTCGCCGCCGCTGGAGGCGCTGTGCGACGACGTACTCGACATGCTCGGGCCGGGTGACCGGGACGACGACATCGCGCTGCTCGCCGCCCGCTTCGACGGGATCGCGCCGAGCGATGTCGCGTACTGGTTCCTGGAGCCGGAGGAGCAGGCGCCCGGGCGGGCCCGCAGGCTGGCCCGGCGGGCGCTGGCGCGCTGGGGTCTTGAGGAGCTGAGCGACTCGGTGGAGCTGCTGGTCAGCGAGGTGGTGACGAACGCGGTGCGGTACGCCGAGCGGCCCGTGACGCTGCGGTTGCTGCGTACGGACGTACTGCGCTGCGAGGTCGGCGACGACTCGCCGCAGCTGCCCAGGCAGCGGCGGGCGCGGGACACGGACGAGGGCGGGCGCGGGCTGTTCCTCGTGAACCGGCTGGCGAGACGTTGGGGCGCTACGCGGCTGTCCTCGGGCAAGGTGGTCTGGTTCGAGCTGGCCACGCGCCCGTAGCCGACTCTGTACGCACGACCCATACGACTGCGGCGGGCACCCGAGGGTGTCCGCCGCAGACGTATATTGCCGTTGGCCGTGGCCGCTCAGGGGCGCGGCGGCCGGAGGTCGTTGTTGGTGCCACCGTCGGCACCACTGTCGGCGCCGCCGTCCGCGCCGCCGTCCGTGCCACCGCCGGAGCCCCCGTCGGAGCCTCCGGTGTCACCGCCGCCGTCCGCGCCGCCGTCGGAGCCTTCGGTGTCACCGCCGGGGTCCGGCGGGTCGAGCGTGATGGGCGGCGGCGATGTCGGGGGCGTGGTGGAGGGCGACGAAGGAGGTGTGGTGGACGGTGACGTCGGAGGCGTGGTGGACGGCGACGTCGGAGGCGTGCTCGGGGTCGTCGGGGGCGTGCTCGGGGTGTTGGTCGGGTCCGGGGTGTTGGTCGGCGGGGGCGAATACTTGTCGTCCGGGTCGATCTCCAGGTCGAAGTCGGCGTCGGAGCCGCCTCCGAGGGCGCCCAGGGTGTAGTCCGCCCAGATGCTCGCGGGGAAGCCGCCACCGCTGGCGCGGCCGGCGTTGGCCGTACCGGTCAGGGAGACCTGTCCGCCACCCGGCTTCGTGGACTCGCCGAAGAGGGCTACGGCGGTGGAGAGTTCGGGGGTGTAGCCCACGAACCAGGCGGACCGGTTCTTCTCCGACGTACCGGTCTTGCCCGCCGCGTTGTAGTTCGGGCTGCTCGCCCGGAAACCCGTACCGCTGTTCACCACTCCGGTCAGCACCTTGGTCACGCTGTCCGCCGTCGAGCGGTCGATGACCTGCTCCTCCGCCGGCTTGGGCAGGTCGACCCTGCCGCCCTCGCGGTCCTTGTGCTCCGCGGACTTCACGATGGTCGGCGTGACCTTCTTGCCGTGGTTGTCGAGCGTCGCGTAGACACTCGCCATGTCCATGGTGCTGGCGCCCATCACACCGAGGGACATGGCGGGGCGCTCGTCGAAGCCGCCCTTGTCCTCCATGCCCATCCGCAGCGCGGTTTCCTTCACGCGCGACGGGCCGACATCGACCAGCATCTGCGCGAAGACGGAGTTGACCGACTTGTTCATCGCCTGCTGGACGGTGATGGGGCCGTAACTCTTGCCCAGGTCGTTCTGCGGGGCGAAGGGGGTGGCGCTGCCCTCGACGGGGCGCTTGCTCGTGCCGTCGTAGATCGTGCTGGGTGTGATCGGCTCGTCGTCCTGCGTCTTGGAGTTGCTCTCCAGGGCGGCGGCGAGGACCACGGGCTTGAAGGTCGAGGCCGGCTGGTAGTCGGACCGCGTGGCGTTGGAGAAATAGTGCTCGGTGGCGTCCACGCCCCCGTACATCGCGACGACCTTGCCGGTCTTCGGGTCCACCGAGGTCGCGCCGGCCTGGAGGGTCGCGTCGACCTTGTTCTTCTTGCGGTCGAGCTTGGACTCCAGCTGCCGTTCGACCGCCTTCTCCAGCGACTTCTGGCGCTTCTCGTCGATGTTGAGCGTGATCGTCCACCCGCCCGCGTCGAACTCGGCGTCGGTGACGCCCTGCTTCTTCAG
The DNA here is from genome assembly GCF_040611155.1 of Streptomyces sp. NPDC002994. Classification (NCBI taxonomy): domain Bacteria; kingdom Bacillati; phylum Actinomycetota; class Actinomycetes; order Kitasatosporales; family Streptomycetaceae; genus Streptomyces; species Streptomyces sp. NPDC002994. The sequence goes on along the minus strand of NZ_JBEXNQ010000022.1, from coordinate 65,716 downwards.
CTCGGCCTTCGCGGCGTCGACCATGTAGCCGGTCTGGCCCTCCATACCGGCGGCGCCCTTGGGGTTCCGCGGTATGTCGAACTTCAGGGTGTCGCGCTTGGCCTGGTCCAGCTCTTTCATCTCGACCATGTTGTTCAGTACGTAGTTCCAGCGCTCCGTGACCAGCTTCTTGCTGGTCGGGCCCGCCACCGCCCAGTCGTACTGGCTGGGGGCCTGGAGGAGCGCCGCGAGGTACGCGCCCTGCGTGACGGTCAGCTCGTCGGCGTCGACGCCGTAGTACGCCTGGGCCGCGGCCTGGATGCCGTACGCGCCGCGCCCGAAGTAGCTGGTGTTGAGGTAACCGGCCAGAATGTCCGACTTGCTCTGCTTCCGGTCCACCTTGATCGAGATCACCAGCTCCTTGAGCTTGCGACTGACCGTCTGCTCCTGGGTGAGGTAGTAGTTCTTGACGTACTGCTGGGTGATGGTCGAGCCACCCTGCTTGCCCTTGCCGGTGACGGTGTTGAGCAGACCGCGGGCGGTGCCCTTGAGGTCGACGCCGGAGTCGCTGTAGAAGTTCTTGTTCTCGGCGGCGACGAAGGCGGTCTGGACGTCCTTGGGGATGTTGGCGAGCGGGACGATCTCGCGGTTGACCTTGCCCGAGCGGGCCATGATCTTGCCGTTGCTGTACTTGTAGACGTTGCTCTGCATCTCGGCCTGAGCGTTGGCCGTCGGCACGGGCACCCATATGTAGAGCGCCACGAAGGCCCCCATCATGAGCAGGCAAAGCCCGAAGAAGGTGCCCAGCATCTTCTTCCAGGTGAAGAAGCGGCGTATGCCTCCCGGCTTCTTCGCCCGGCGCGCACCGCGCTTCCGGTTCTGTCGCGCTTCTGCTCGGCCCATTACTCCGTAACTCCGCTCATCGAGCCCCCGGATGTCAGCTCAGAAAGCTAACACCGCACCTGCGGACAAAGGGCAGCCGATCCGCTCTTTTCCGTACGTGACAATCAGCACCTGTCTCTCTGGAACCGACTCATCAGAGGGCTCCAAGGTTGCGAAGGTCCTCTCACAGGTTTACGGTCCTCGAAAAAGTGATATCACTTTGCTAGGCCAGTCGGGCCGCGATCGCGGACCGCGATCACCGCACGAAACGGGGGACCACCATGCCGACGACCAGCAACACGTCCACGCCCACACCCACGCCCACCGACCTGCCACAGATGCCCGCGCCCAGAGTCCGCGAGACCGCCGCGCACAGCATCGGCGGCGGCCTCGCCCTGCTGCTCGGACTGCTGGGGCTGCTGGCGGGAGCGGCCCTCATCGCCGCCGGCGCCACCCTTGCCTCGACCGGCCCCAAGGTGGCGCTGATCATCATCGGCGTCCTGACCGCCTTCGCCGCGTTCCTCGCGATGTGCGGCCTCAACATGGTCGCGCCGGGCGAGGCCCGCGTCGTCCAGCTCTTCGGGCGCTACCGCGGCACCATCCGCACCGACGGACTGCGCTGGGTCAACCCGCTGACCACGCGCTCGAAGATATCGACCCGGATCAGGAACCACGAGACGGCGGTCCTCAAGGTCAACGACGCCTACGGAAACCCGATCGAGCTGGCGGCGGTCGTGGTGTGGAAGGTGGAGGACACGGCGCAGGCGACGTTCGAGGTGGACGACTTCCTGGAGTTCGTCTCCACCCAGACGGAGGCCGCCGTGCGCCACATCGCCATCGAGTACCCGTACGACGCGCACGACGAGGACGGCCTGTCGCTGCGGGGCAACGCGGAGGAGATCACCGAGAAGCTCGCGGTGGAGCTGCACGCGCGGGTGGAGGCGGCGGGCGTCCACATCATCGAGTCCCGCTTCACGCATCTCGCGTACGCCCCCGAAATCGCATCGGCGATGCTTCAGCGGCAGCAGGCCGGCGCGGTCGTCGCGGCGCGCAAGCTGATCGTCGAGGGTGCGGTGGGGATGGTCGAGATGGCTCTGACCCGGATCACCGAGCAGGACATCGTCGAGCTCGACGCCGAGCGCAGGGCGGCGATGGTCAGCAACCTGATGGTGGTGCTGTGCGGTGACCGGGCCGCGCAGCCCGTCCTCAACACCGGCACGCTCTACCAGTGACGGACGAGGCGCCGCGGCAGCGCAAACAGGTGCTGCTGCGGCTTGATCCGGCGGTGTACGACGCGGTGGCCCGCTGGGCGTCGGACGAGCTGCGCAGCGCGAACGCGCAGATCGAGTTCTTGCTGCGGCGAGCGCTCTCGGAAACCGGCCGCCTTCCTGGCGGCGCCGGCCCGATCCCCCGCCGGGGACGCCCCCCGAAGCCGCCGGACGCGGACCCGGAACCGCCGCCGCCGTAGGGCGGCCCCAGCGGGGCTTCCCACAACTGGGGCTCCGCCCCAGACCCCGCTCCTCACACGCCGGAGGGGCTGGAGTTGCCCAGGGGGCTCGTCCGAGCTGGGGGCTTCGCCCCAGCTCGAGGCTGCCGCGCTCCGCGAAAGTGCCGCGCTGTTGGACTCCAGCTCAGCAAAATCCAGCCCGTCCGGCGATTGAGGACCACGCCCGAAGGGCGCCTGTGTGGTCTGGGGCCTGGGGCTTGCCCCTCACGCGGCGGCAGCCGCAAAGTGTCACAGCGGGAAGGGGCGGGGTGGGGAAGGGCCCGCCGCAGGCGAGTGCCCGCACACCATTATGCACTGCATGTATACCCACTGTGTATAGTGCCCCGCATGTCAATCGGCCACACCCTCCTCGGGCTCCTGGAATCCGGACCGCGCCACGGCTACGACCTCAAGCGCGCCTTCGACGACAAGTTCGGCCACGACCGCCCCCTGCACTACGGACAGGTCTACTCGACCATGTCCCGCCTGCTCAAGAACGGCCTCGTAGAAGTCGACGGCGTCGAATCCGAAGGCGGCCCCGAGCGCAAGCGCTACGCCATCACCGAAGCCGGCATCACCGACGTCGAGCAGTGGCTCGCCCAGCCGGAGAAGCCCGAGCCGTACCTCCAGTCGACGCTCTACACCAAGGTCGTCCTCGCCCTCCTCACCGGCCGCAGCGCCGCCGGCCTCCTCGACGTACAGCGCGCCGAGCACCTGCGCATGATGCGCGTCCTCACCGACCGCAAGCGTCGGGGCGATCTCGCCGACCAGCTCATCTGCGACCACGCGCTCTTCCACCTCGAAGCCGACCTGCGCTGGCTGGAACTCGCCGCCGCACGCCTCGACAAGCTCGCCACGGAGGTACGCGCATGACCCCCGCCGGGTCCCTCCTCGTCGCCCACGACCTGCACAAGGCGTACGGCCCGACCCCTGCCCTGGACGGGGCGGCGTTCTCCATCCACCCCGGCGAGGTCGTCGCCGTCATGGGCCCCTCCGGCTCCGGCAAGTCGACCCTGCTGCACTGTCTCGCCGGGATCGTCCCGCCGGACAGCGGGACCATCACGTACAACACACAAGACCTCACCGCGATGTCGGACGCCGAGCGCAGCGCCCTGCGCCGAAGCGAGTTCGGCTTCGTCTTCCAGTTCGGCCAGCTCGTCCCCGAGCTGACCTGCGCGGAGAACGTCGCGCTGCCGCTCCGCCTGAACGGCGTCAAGCGCAAGCGGGCCGAGGCCCAGGCTCTCGACTGGATGGACCGCCTGGAGGTCGCCGATCTGGGACGCAAGCGTCCCGGTGAGGTATCCGGCGGGCAGGGCCAGCGCGTCGCCGTCGCCCGCTCCCTCGTCACCTCACCGCGCGTGATCTTCGCCGACGAACCGACCGGCGCCCTCGACTCGCTCAACGGCGAGCGCGTGATGGAGCTGTTCACCGAGGCGGCCCGGTCCAGCAACGCGGCCGTCGTCCTGGTCACCCATGAGGCCCGGGTCGCGGCCTACTCCGACCGCGAGATCGTCGTACGGGACGGCAAATCCCGTGACCTGGAGCACGCATGAGCTGGTCCGGTGACCTCAGGATGGGGGCGCGGTTCGCCGTCGCCGGCGGGCGCGAGGGCTGGCTGCGCACCGCGCTCACCGCGGTGGGCGTGGGCCTCGGTGTGGCGCTGCTGCTCTTCTCCACCGCCGTACCCAGCGCCCTGTCCGCCCGCGACCAGCGCGACAACGCCCGCAACGACTACGGCGCCGTAATCAACGGCCCGGCCGCGGACGACACGATGCTGCTCGGCCGGACCGACACCGTCTTCCGTGACAAGGACATCCGCGGGCGGCTTCTGAAGCCCGAGGGCTCCAGCCCCTCCGTGCCGCCCGGCGTCGAACGGCTGCCGGGGTCCGGCGAGATGGTGGTCTCCCCCAAGCTGCGTGAGCTGCTCTCCTCGCCCGAGGGCGAGCTGCTGCGCCAACGCCTCGACGCCACCGTCGTCGGCACGATCGCCGACGCCGGTCTGGTCGGTCCGCACGACCTCGCGTACTACGCCGGCGATGGAACCCTAGAGTTCGCCCGGGGCGACGTCATGCGGATCAGGGACTTCGTCGCCAAGGCGCCGACGGAGAAGATGGACCCGGTCCTCGCGCTGCTGGTCGTCATCATCTTCGTCGTACTGCTGCTGCCGGTGGCGATCTTCATCGCAGCGGCCGTCCGCTTCGGCAGCGACCGGCGCGACCGGCGGCTCGCCGCGCTGAGGCTGGTCGGCGCGGACGGGCGGACGACCCGCCGGATCGCGGCAGGTGAGGCGCTCGCCGGATCGCTGGCCGGGCTGGTGCTCGGGGCCGGATTCTTCCTGCTGGGGCGGCAGTTCGTCGGGGAGGTGACGGTCGCGGGGCTGAACCTCTTCCCCGCCGATGTCGACCCGAGCCCGCTGCTGGCCGTGCTGATCGCCGTCAGTGTGCCCGCCGCGGCCGTGGGGGTGACGCTGTTCGCACTGCGCGGCGTGGTCATCGAGCCGCTCGGCGTGGTCCGTACGGCAACTCCACGCAAGCGCCGGATGTGGTGGCGGCTGCTGCCACCGGCAGTCGGCCTGGCCCTGCTCTACCCGATGCTCGGGAAGGGCCGCGACGACGGCGCCTTCAACCAGGCGCAGGTCATCGGCGGCACCGTACTCCTGCTGATCGGTGTCACCGCGCTGCTCCCGTGGATCGTCGAAGCGGTCGTGGCCCGGATCGGCGGCGGGACTCCCGCCTGGCAGCTGGCGGTGCGCCGCCTCCAGATGAGCAGCGGCAACGCCGCCCGGCTCGTCAACGGCATCGCCATCGCGGTCGCCGGCGCCATCGCCCTGCAGATGCTGTTCGCCGGGATCGAGGGCGACTACCGGCAGGACACCGGGGCGGACCCGAACCGCGCCCAGCTCTCGTTCCGTACGTCCAACTCCGCCGATCCGGCGCAGAACGCCGCGCTGACACGGCAGTTGCGCACCACTCAGGGCGTACGGGACGTGATCTCCGTCGGCCGGACCGGGCTCGCCACCGTGGCGAACGAGCCGCAGGACTACGTCGACCTCACCATCGGCGACTGCAGGTCCCTGCGCGAACTCGCGAAGATCTCCGACTGCCGCGACGGCAGCGTCTTTCTCACCACGGGTGGCTGGGACCATCGCGTCCTCAAGGTCGCCAAGCCCGGCCGGAAGCTCTTCATTGACCCGACCTTCCAGGGAGAGGAGAAGGGGTCCGAGACGCCCTGGACCCTTCCGGCGAAGCTGCCGCAGGTCCCGAAGCGCGACGAGCCGACGGGGGGCGCGATCGCCGGTGTCCTGGCCACGCCCGGTGCGCTGCCGCCGACGGACAAGCTGCCGCTGGGCCACACCGCGTACCTCAAGCTCGACTCCCGGGTGCCGGACGCGGCGGAGCATGCCCGTAACACCGTCGCGACGGCCGATCCGCTGATCGCTGTCCGCGCCGCACAGACGACGAAGGAGTCCACCCGCTTCGCCGGAGTCCGCAAGGGTCTCTACATCGGCGCGGCCGCAGTGCTCATGCTGATCGGTGCGAGCCTGCTGGTCTCCATGCTCGAGCAACTGCGCGACCGCAAGCGGCTGTTGTCGTCCCTTGTCGCCTTCGGTACCCGCCGCACCACCCTGAGCTGGTCGGTCCTCTGGCAGGCGGCGGTCCCGGTCGTCCTCGGTCTGGCTCTCGCCACGGTGGTCGGCCTGGCGCTCGGCGCGGTCCTGCTGAAGATGGTGGCCCGCCGGGTCTCGGTCGACTGGTTCTCGGTCGTCGCCATGTCCGGCATCGGCGCGGGGGTGGTTCTGCTGGTGACGGCCCTGAGCCTGCCGCCGCTGTGGCGCCTGATGCGGCCGGACGGCCTGCGCACGGAGTAGGGCTCGCTCAATCGCCGTACGGGCTCCTTTTGGGGCCCGTACGGCGATGGGGAGGCGAGCGGGGGCCGGTCCGGAGCTCCGGTGCGCCCCTCACCCCCCGTCCGCCACCACCCGCACAGGCAACCGCCTCATCGCCTCGCGCAGCGCCTGCGCGAACGTTTCGAATTCGCTCTGGCGCGCCGCCCCCGCCCGCACCGCCAGCGCGACCCGCCGCGACGGCGCCGGATCGGCGAAGTACCCCGTCACCAACTGGTCGTTACGGTCCGTCTCCACCCGCACCGCCGTCCGCGGCAGCAGCGTCACCCCGAGCCCGCCCGCGACCAGCTGCACCAGCGTGGAGAGCCCCGCGGCCGTCGTCGTGACGGGCGCGCCCTCCGTACGTCCCGCCTCCCGGCAGATGTCGAGTGCCTGGTCACGCAGGCAGTGCCCCTCGTCGAGCAGCAGCAGGTGCAGCTCCTTGAGCGCCTCGCGCGGGATGTCCTCGCGCCCGCCCAGCCAGTGCTCCCGCGGCGTCACCAGCACGAAGTCCTCGTCGAAGAGGGGGAGTTCCGCCACGCCCGGCACCCCCAGCGGCACCGCGAGCAGCAGCAGGTCCAGCCGTCCCGCCGCCAGCCCCTCCAGCAGCGACGAGGTCTGCTCCTCGTGCACCTGAAGGTCCAGTTCCGGATACCGCTCGTGTACGAGCGTGAGCACCGTCGGCAGCAGATACGGCGCCACCGTCGGGATCACCCCGAGCCTGAGCACCCCGGTGAAGGGCGCCCGTACCGCCGCCGCCTCCTCCATCAGCTCGCCCACCGCCTCCAGCACGGCTCTCGCCCGGACCGCGAGCCGCTCCCCCGCCGGAGACAGCAGCACCTTGCGCGTCGTACGCTCGACGAGCTGCACTCCCAGCGCGTCCTCCAGCGCCGAGACCGCCCCCGACAGCGCCGGCTGACTCATGCCGATCGCTGCGGCCGCGTCCCTGAAGTGCAGATACTCCGCGACGGCGGCGAACGCGCGCAGCTGCGCCAGGCTGGGCTGTTTTCCATTACTACTGGCCACTGATAACCACCTCCGATCGGATCAAGCCAGTCTAGCTATTTCTGCGATCAATGCTTCCTGTGTCAGGGTGGGGATCCGTCCAACCCCCCAGGAAACTCCCGTAACGGAATTTCCCTGTTTGCAAGGAGCGCGCGTGCTCACTGTTGGTGACCAGTTCCCCACGTACGACCTCACTGCCTGTGTCTCCCTGGAGACCGGCAAGGAGTTCGAGCAGATCAACCACAAGTCCTACGAGGGCAAGTGGCGCGTCGTCTTCGCGTGGCCCAAGGACTTCACCTTCGTCTGCCCCACCGAGATCGCCGCCTTCGGCAAGCTGAACGAAGAGTTCGCCGACCGCGACGCGCAGATCCTCGGCTTCTCCGGTGACTCCGAGTTCGTGCACCACGCCTGGCGCAAGGACCACCCGGACCTGACCGACCTGCCCTTCCCGATGCTGGCCGACTCGAAGCACGAGCTCATGCGTGACCTCGGCATCGAGGGCGAGGACGGCTTCGCGCAGCGCGCCGTCTTCATCGTCGACCCGAACAACGAGATCCAGTTCACGATGGTGACCGCCGGTTCCGTGGGCCGTAACCCCAAGGAGGTCCTGCGGGTCCTCGACGCGCTCCAGACCGACGAGCTGTGCCCGTGCAACTGGACCAAGGGCGAGAACACCCTCGACCCGGTCGCCCTGCTGGCAGGTGAGTGACCCATGGCCCTCGACGAACTGAAGTCCGCCATACCGGACTACGCCAAGGACCTGCGCCTGAACCTCGGCTCGGTCATCGGCAACAGCGACCTCCCGCAGCAGCAGCTGTGGGGCACGGTCCTGGCCTGCGCGATCGCCTCGCGCTCGCCGAAGGTGCTGCGTGAGCTGGAGCCGGAGGCGAAGGCCAACCTCTCCGCCGAGGCGTACACCGCCGCGAAGTCCGCCGCCGCGATCATGGCGATGAACAACGTCTTCTACCGCACGCGCCACCTGCTCTCCGACCCGGAGTACGGGAACCTGCGCGCCGGTCTGCGGATGAACGTCATCGGCAACCCGGGCGTCGAGAAGGTCGACTTCGAGCTGTGGTCGCTCGCGGTCTCCGCGATCAACGGCTGCGGCCAGTGCCTCGACTCGCACGAGCAGGTGCTCCGCAAGGCGGGCGTCGAGCGCGAGACGATCCAGGAGGCGGTCAAGATCGCTTCGGTGATCCAGGCCGTCGGCGTGACGATCGACTCGGAAGCCGTTCTGGCCGGCGAGTAGTAGTAAGCAGTACGTGTACGAGTGAGGGGCCCCCGGACATCCCGTCCGCGGGGCCCCTCACTCGTACTCCGTCAGCGCTTGAGCGCGGTCATGAGATCCCGCAGGTCCTCGATCATGAGGGCCGGGACTCCGGTCATGTCCGGTTCCGGCAACTCGACGTCGCCGTAGTCGGGTTGTTCGCTGTTGACCACCTGGCTGGAACTGACCGTGATTTCGAACACCGCCCCGCCGTCCAGGACGTTCAGTCGCAGCTCGCCGGTCTCCTCGGCGTCCGCCGTGAGGTACGCCTTCTCGCCAAGGCCAGGGACTTCCTCCACCTTGGGCTCGGCGTCGCCCTCCCAGACGGGCCTCTTGATCACGGCCTCGAACTCCGCCTCCGGGTCCGCCTTCTTGTGCAGTTCGGCCACGACGCCGATGTCGTAGGTCAGCATGACGGCGTCTTCGTCCTGCTGCCCGTCCTGCTGAAGAGTGAAGGAGCAGATGCCCTTGTCCAGGGCGCTGTGCTCCGTAAGCATCTCCGTCGGATCGCTCGGCCTGCCCCCAAGCGCCGCGAAGAGGGACGCCGGCTCGGCCTTCTCGCAGAGCCCCTCGCCCACCTGATACCCCCGCGTATCGACCGGCTCCTGCCTCCCGTACGTGTACAGCCCACCCGCCCACACCGCCGAAGCCGCCACCGCGCCGCCGACTGCCCACAGCCAGGGCCGGTGGCCGCGCGGCGTCACGGGACGATCCTCGCTCGTCGCGGTCTCGGCTTCGGGCCAAGCCGGAAAGTCCCCCACCATCTCCGGTTCGGAGATCATTCCCGGCCGCCCGCCACTTGCTCAGCGGGCTCAACGGGCTCAACGGGCTCAGGCGACGGCGCCGGTGCCGGCACCGCACGTACCGCCGCCTCCATGCTGTACGCCCGCAAGTAGCCGACCACCGTATTCGTCACCGCCACCAGCGGCACCGCCACCACCGCGCCGCCGATGCCGGCGACCAGGCCGCCCGCCGCCACCCCGAGGACGACCGCCAGCGGATGCACCCGCACCGCGCGCCCGAGGATGAACGGCTGGAGCACGTGGCCCTCGATCTGCTGTACGGCCAGTACGACGACCACCACCATCAGCGCCGTGAACACGCCCTGCGTCACAAGAGCCACGACCACCGCCAGCGCGCCCGACATCACCGCGCCGACCAGCGGGATGAAGGCGAACAGGAAGATGAAGACGGCGAGCGGCACGGCCATCGGCACGTCGAGGAACCAGATCCCGAGGCCGATGAAGATCGCGTCGATCAGGGCGACTATCACCGTGCCCCGCACATACGCGGTGAGCGTGCGCCACGCGCGCGGCCCCGCGCCCGCGACACCGGGCCGGGCCTGCGCGGGCACCAGCTTGAGCGTCCACTGCCAGATGCGCTTCCCGTCGTACAGCAGGAAGAGCGTCGAGAACATCGCGAGCAGTATCCCCGTGAGCACCTCGACGATGACGGTGACGCCCTGGAGGCCGGCCGACGTTATTGACTCGGTGTTCGTGCCGATCGCGTCGGTGAGGTTCTTCGCGACGTCGTTGATCTGCTTCTCGGTCACGTGGAACGGGCTGTTGAGCAGCCAGCGTTTGAGTTCCTCGATGCCGTCCTTGACGCGGTCGGAGAGGTTGTCGATGTTCTCCAGGACCTGCCACACCACGAACCAGCCGACCAGGCCCATGATGACGAAGCCGAGGATCGCGGTGACGGCGGTGGCCAGACCGCGCGGCAGCCCGATCCGCTTCAGTCGGGCGACCGTCGGCTGGAGCATCGCGGTGACGAGCAGGGCCGCGACGAAGGCGAGCACCACCAGCTGTACGGCGGTGATGATCTTCATCAGCACCCAGAGCGTGCCCGCCAGTACGAGCAGCCGCCAACTCGCCTCGGCCGCGACGCGCATCCCCCACGGGACAGCGGCGACGGGGTCGGGCCTGGCGGCGACGGCGGGGGCGTAGGCGGGCGGCGCGGGGACGTTGTCGACCGTGGCGACGCCCGCGGTCTCCGTGGTGCCCGAGCCGTACGACGCCGCGCCCCCGGGGGCCGCGGCATCAGCGGCCTCGGACGCGGCCTCGGCCTGGGCGCGGCGCTCGTTCAACCGCTCCCCCATCCTGGTCAGTTTGGCGCCCGTACGGCCGAGCCATCCCAGCGGTGGCTGTGATTGCGGCTGTGGCTGTGTTGACATGTCGCTCTCTCTTCTCCCCGTCGCATGCTCGCTCCCCCCGGGGAGACACCAGACCCGACCGTACACGCGCAGAGCCCCTCACCGTAGGACGGTGAGGGGCTCTGCGAGGTTGTGCGACCACTTGCTGGTACTAGTACCAGTTGTTGGCCTGCCAGAACGACCAGGCGCCGCAGGGGCTGCCGTAGCGCTCGTCCATGTAGTTCAGGCCCCACTTGATCTGGGTGGCCGGGTTGGTCTGCCAGTCGGCACCCGCGGACGACATCTTGGAGCCGGGCAGCGCCTGCATGAGGCCGTAGGCACCGGACGAGGGGTTGCTCGCCTGGTAGTTCCACGTGGACTCGTGGTTCACGATGTTGCTGAAGCACTGGAACTGGTCACCGGGGACCATCTGCCGCGCCATCGCCTGGACCTCGGCGACGGTGTAGGAGCTCTTCGCGGAGAAGCTGGACGCGTCACGCGTCGCGGAGCGGCTGGCGGCGGCCTGCTTCTCCTCCTCGCGCTCCTTGGCCTCGGCGGCGGCCTTCGCCTTCGCCTCAGCCTCCGCTTCGGCCTTCGCCTCGGCGGCTTCCTTCTTGGACTTGGCGTCCTTGGCGGCCTGAAGGCGGGCCGATTCCTCCGCGGACTTCTTCGCGGTCACGTCGGCGGCGTAGGCCTGTGCGTCGGCCTGCTGCGTCAGGGACGCGGTCTGCACCTGGGCCTGCTGGCCGGCAGGGATATCTGCGAGGAGCGTCGTGTCAGCTGCGGTCACCTCGAAGTTGTCGTTCGAGGGCTGAGTGTCGCCCGAGGCGACGCCCACTACGGCGCCGACAGTGGTGACCGCGGTAGCCGAAGCCACGGCGAATCCCCGGACCGAAATCCGGCTCACACGGTTTCCTTCCAGCAGTGCCCGCTTGGGTGACCTCGCGGACGCAATCGTGCCCCTGGCACTGGCCTCCCCTATCGCTAGGTCACGGGAGGCGCGGACCCGGTGGGCAACTCCTTTGCGGGAGCGCCGCGTAGTAACTCGGGCGGCATACGGCGACGGCTGTTGAGTTGTCTGGTGTTGCAGGTGTGCCGTATGCGGGGCCTGACGGAAGCAAGACTCTGCCGGAAGCAGACGCCGGTAAGCAATTCTCCGTTGCGTGGGAAAGCTCACACGCCGTTTACACCAGGAGTTTTACGGAAACTTGAGCGCAGCAGGACGCCGCCCAGCTAGGATCCTGCGTTCGGCCGGGCGGCGCCAACTGCCTTTCATCCCTTATGGGATCAGAGGGTTCAGAGTGAGACCAGAGGGCTCAGAGGTGCACGTCCTCCAGCATTTCGGTCACCAGCGCGGCGATCTGCGAGCGCTCCGAGCGGGTGAGGGTGACATGCGCGAAGAGCGGATGGCCCTTCAGCTTCTCGACGACGGCGACCACTCCGTCGTACCGGCCGACCCGCAGGTTGTCGCGCTGGGCGACATCGTGGGTCAGCACCACGCGTGAATTCGCCCCGATCCGGGACAGAACGGTCAACAGGACGTTCCGTTCCAGCGACTGGGCCTCGTCCACGATCACGAACGCGTCGTGCAGCGAGCGGCCCCGGATGTGCGTGAGCGGCAGCACTTCGAGCATGCCGCGCCCCAGCACTTCCTCGATCACCTCGCGGCCCGCCACGGCCGACAGCGTGTCGAAGACCGCCTGCGCCCAGGGGCTCATCTTCTCGGACTCGGAGCCCGGCAGATAGCCGAGCTCCTGGCCGCCCACCGCGTACAGCGGCCGGAAGACCATCACCTTCTTGTGCTGCCGGCGCTCCAGCACGGCCTCCAGGCCCGCGCAGAGTGCCAGCGCCGACTTTCCCGTACCCGCCCGGCCGCCCATCGAGACGATCCCGACGTCCGGGTCGAGCAGCAGGTCCAGCGCTATCCGCTGCTCGGCGCTGCGCCCGTGGATGCCGAAGGCCTCCCGGTCGCCGCGTACGAGCCGGACCATGCCGTCGGCGGTGACCCGGCCAAGCGCTTTGCCGCGCTCGGACTGGATGACCAGACCCGTATGTACGGGAAGGTCCGCCGCGGCCGGTTCGTACACCGTCTCCTCTGTGAAGAGCAGATCCACCTGGTCGGCGGTCAGCGACAGGTCCGCCATCCCGGTCCAGCCGGAGTCGGTGATGGCGAGCTCGGCGCGGTACTCCTCGGCGAGCAGGCCGACCGAGGACGCCTTGATCCTCAGCGGCAGGTCTTTCGACACGACTGTTACGTCGAACCCCTCGGCCTGGAGGTTGCGTGCCACCGCCAGGATCCGTGAGTCGTTGTCCCCCAATCGATAGCCGGCCGGAAGCACGCCGGGATCGGAGTGGTTGAGCTCGACACGGAGCGTTCCGCCCAGGTCGCCCATCGGGATGGGGGCGTCGAGGCGTCCGTACCGCACGCGGCAGTCGTCGAGCAGGCGCAGGGCCTGCCGGGCGAAGTAGCCGAGTTCCGGATGGTGCCTCTTGGCCTCCAACTCCGTGACCACGACGATCGGAAGCACGACTTCATGCTCGTCGAAGCGGGACATGGCGTTGGGGTCGGCCAGCAGGACGCTGGTGTCGAGAACGTAAGTGCGCCTGTCGGGCATGCGGCGCTTTGTGCTGGTCACCACGGAAGGACGTACCCCCTCTGAAGACGAGCCTGAGGTTGGGGTGCGACGGCGTCGCGAGCGGTGGGACCGGGCTCAGGCCACGATGCGCGGGCCGAGCTCCGGCCCTCCGCTTCGTCCACACTCAGCGCGTGGTCGTCCTGGTACAAAGGGCCTCCCGGGCGAGCGGACTTGCCGCTCACTGAGATACGACGTCCGTGGACCGGACGTCGACCTGGAAGGGGTATTCCCTCGAACACCCGCCGCCATGCCATGGCATATGACACGTCGTGAGCCGGAACATTTCCGGGGCTGGGCGGGGAGTTGGGTCAGGACCCGTAACGGGGGATGATCAGGACCCGTACCTGGGGATGATCAGGACCCGTAACGCCGGTGGCGGGCCGCGTAGTCACGCAGGGCGCGCAGGAAGTCGACCTTGCGGAAGGCGGGCCAGAAGACTTCGCAGAAGTAGTACTCCGAGTGGGCGCTCTGCCAGAGCATGAAGCCCGAGAGCCGCTGCTCGCCGCTCGTACGGATCACCAGGTCGGGGTCCGGCTGGCCGCGCGTGTAGAGGTGCTCCGAGATGTGCTCGACGTCGACGATCTCGGCGACCTTCTCCAGCGAGGTGCCCTTCTCGGCGTGCTCCAGCAGGAGCGAGCGGACCGCGTCCGCGATCTCCTGGCGGCCGCCGTAGCCCACGGCGACGTTGACGAGTATCCCGTCGTTGCCGATCGTGGCCTGCTCGGCCTCCTTGAGTACGGACTGGGTACGGGCGGGCAGCACGTCCAGCGTCCCGACGTGGTGCACGCGCCAGCGGCCGTCGGCGGCGAGGTCGCGGACCGCGCCCTCGATGATGCCGAGCAGCGGCGTCAGCTCCGCCTCGGGACGGTCCAGGTTCTCGGTGGAGAGCATCCAGAGCGTGACGACCTCGACGTCCGTCTCGGCGCACCAGCCGAGCAGCTCCTGGATCTTGCTGGCGCCCGCCTTGTGGCCCTGCTCGGTGGTGCCGCCGGAGGCCTTGGCCCAGCGCCGGTTGCCGTCGAGGATCACGCCGATGTGCTTGGGCACCTGGTCGTGATCGAGGCGGCCTTCCACCCGGCGTGCGTAGAGCCTGTACACCAGGTCGCGCAGGTTCACTGGGTCTCACCTCATGGCATCGTGCGGGTTCGGTACGTCCCCCGGGACCATCCGGCACGCGCGGCTCCCCCAGCCGGACACGTGCGGTCCCGAAGCGGCCACACTACTGCGCAGGCGTATCAGCGGCCCAACCCGGCCTGTCACAAGTCCGTGATAAGGAGGGGAATGTGACTGATTCCCCTTCGTACCTCGCCGCCGGTGACCGCTACGACTCCATGGAGTACCGGCTCACCGGCCGCAGCGGGCTGAAGCTGCCCGCCGTCTCGCTCGGCCTCTGGCACAACTTCGGCGACGACCGCGCGCTGGACACGCAGCGCGCGATCCTGCGCCGCGCGTTCGACCTCGGTGTGACCCACTTCGACCTGGCGAACAACTACGGACCGCCGGCCGGCTCCGCCGAGCTGAACTTCGGAAAGCTCTTCGCGCAGGACCTCGCCCCGTACCGGGACGAGCTGATCATCTCCACCAAGGCCGGCTACTTGATGCACCCGGGCCCGTACGGAGAGTGGGGCTCGCGCAAGTACCTGCTGTCGTCGCTCGACGCGTCGCTGAGCCGTATGGGCCTGGATTACGTCGACATCTTCTACTCGCACCGCTTCGACCCGGAGACCCCGCTCGAAGAGACCATGGGCGCGCTGGCGACGGCGGTGCGGCAGGGCAAGGCGCTGTACGCCGGCGTGTCGTCGTACAACGCGGAGCAGACGGCGGAGGCGGCCGGGCTGCTGCGGGACATGGGCGTACCGGCCCTGATCCACCAGCCCTCGTACTCCATGATCAACCGCTGGACGGAGGACGACGGCCTGCTGGACACGCTGGAGGAGGCCGGCATGGGCTGCATCGCCTTCGTGCCGCTGGCGCAGGGCCTGCTCACCGGGAAGTACCTGAAGGGGATCCCGGAGGGCTCGCGCGCCACGCAGGGCAAGTCGCTGGACCCGGGTCTGTTGTCGGACGAGGTCGTACGCCGCCTCAACGGCCTGAACGACATCGCGCAGCGGCGAGGCCAGTCGCTGGCCCAGCTCGCCCTGTCCTGGGTGCTGCGCGATCCGCGCATGACGTCGGCGCTGATCGGCGCGTCGAGCGTGGCGCAGCTGGAGGAGAACGTGGCGGCGCTGGGCGGGCCCGAGCTGACCGACGAGGAGCTGAAGGAGATCGACACCTTCGCGGTCGACACCGCGGGCACGAACATCTGGGCCGGGCGGGGCTGAGGGCGCGCGTGTGAGGTCTGTGCCCTCGGGCACAAAAAACGGGCCGGTCCGTGGGGGGGATACGGACCGGCCCGAGGGGGGGGTTTCCACCATAACCCTTCGTAAAGGGTGCTCGCGCCCACGCCGTGCCGAAAGTCGCCAGGGATTTTTTCGGGCGGAGCACTGCGGGGGCCGTGAGGCCAGTAGGCACTAGGGAAAATACGCTTCTGCGGAGCGCCGCCCGTACCCCCCAAGAGCTAATGGGGCGAGGGGAGCCGACTTGACGCTCCGCTTACGCCGAACGCTTACGCCAGTCGCTTACGCCAGTCGCTTATGCCACGGCGCTCATGCCACTGCGCGGCTCATGCCACTTCGCGCTGCTTGGCGGCGAGGATCTGCTCCATGTGCTGGTTGGCCCAGTCGCCGAGCGGGCCGAGGGCCGCGTTGAGGGCCTCCCCCATCGCGGTGAGCGAGTACTCGACGCGGGGCGGGACCTCGCGGTACACCTCGCGATGAACGATGCCGTCCGCCTCCAGCTCGCGCAGCTGCTGGATCAGCATCTTCTCGCTGACACCCGGCACCTCGCGCTTGAGCTGCCCGAAGCGGAGGGTGCCGTCGTGGTGCAGCGCCCAGA
Organism: Streptomyces sp. NPDC002994; assembly: GCF_040611155.1. Lineage (NCBI taxonomy): Bacteria > Bacillati > Actinomycetota > Actinomycetes > Kitasatosporales > Streptomycetaceae > Streptomyces > Streptomyces sp. NPDC002994. Next base: position 49,513 of record NZ_JBEXNQ010000022.1, on the reverse strand, counting down.
GGATCAGGGCCTTCCACTTGCCGCCGACCACGTCCATCGCGGCGTCGAGGCCGCAGACGTAGGGCCCGGTGTCCTTGCTCAACAGCCAACTCCTCTGCGTTTTCTGCGTCCTCTGCTCTGCAACAGCTGTCACCGACTGTACGGGAGCGGGCGTTGACGCAGCAGCGTCAGTCCGTCGCGCGCGGCGACGAGCTCGTAGCCGTACTTCCGCTGGGCGGCGGCGAGTTCGGCCAGCTGGCGGCCGAGCGGGTACGGCCAGTGGCCCTGCGGCAGCGGCCAGGACTCCGGGGGCCTGCGGTCGTGGACGATCCAGTCGGCGGTGGGCCGCGGGGGCTGCCCGGAGGCGTCGTACAGCTTCCCGGGGATCGGATAGCCGGGGAACAGCACCACGGTGCAGCGCGAAGTGAGCTGGGGCGCGAGGCGGTTGGAGGCGGCGACGGTCGCGCCGTCGGGGATGCGGCTCAGCAGGTCGCGGGCGGCCTCGACGTGGGCGGTGGTGCGCCAGGTGGCCCGCTGGGCGACGAGGGCGAACGGGAACGAGGGCAGCAGTACGAGCGTGACCGTGACGGTGGCGCCCAGTGAGGCCCGCAGGTGGCGGCGGGCGAGGGGGTCGCTGGTGCGGGCGTACGGCGTGAGGGCGGCGATCAGGGCCGCGAAGACGACGGGCATGAGGACGGCGCTGTAGTGGAACGCCGTACCCCAGTGGTTGTCGTGCTGCGACAGCATGCGCCAGCCGAGGGTCGGCACCGCGATGAGGACGAGCGGCGAGCGCAGTGCGACGAACCCCGTGACGGCGAGCACGAGGACGACGGTGATGGCCTTGGTGTCGGGGCGCAGGGCGTCGAGGGGCGCGAGGGCCAGGCCGGCGAGCAGGGAACCGCGGTCGCCTTCGAGGTACTCCCCGTAGGCGTACGTTCCGGTGGCGCTGGAGGCGGGCAGCAGCACCTGGGTGGTGAGGAGCGTGCCGGCCACACCGGCGCAGACGGTGGCGATGCCGAGGCGGCGCGGGCCCTTGAGCGCGATGTACGCGCCGACGGCGGCCAGCGTCAGACCCAGGTCCTCCTTGACGAGGAGGAGCGGCAGGCCCCAGGCGACGGCGAGGCGCCAGCGCTGGTTGCCGAGGGCGGTGAGGGAGAAGGCGAGGAGGGGGACGGCGAAGGCGGCCTCGTGGAAGTCGAAGGCGACGGTGGAGGCGATGCCCCAGCTCACGCCGTACCCGAACGCGACGACGTGCCCGGCGCCGGAGCCGAGAGCCCGGGTGGCCCAGCGGGCGAGGGGGACGACGGCGAGGGCGAGGAGGGCGGCCTGGGCGAGGAGAAGGCAGTACGGGGACGGCCAGAGGCGGTAGAGGGGGGCGAGGGCGGCGATCGCGGGGTGGAAGTGGTCGCCGAGGAGGTTGAACCCCTGGCCCTTCAAGGGGGTGACGGGGGCGCGGAATTGGGAGTAGGCGCGTACGGCCTGCTCGAAGATGCCGAGGTCGTAGCCGGTGGTCCTGAGGAGGGCGTGGCGCCGCCCGGAGACGACGGCGTAGAGCACGAAGAGCCCTGCGGCCCAGCCCCACCAGAGGGGGAGACGGAGACGCAGACGGTACGCCGTCAATCGCTCCCGGGCGGGAGCGGTGGTCCGGGAGACCGCGCGCACCGCCGTACCGGCTACGCCGACCCTCACCCCACCGCTGTCACTATTTGTCCGCATACTCCGCATACGCCGGGATCCTAGGCCGGAGGCACGGAGGAACTTCCCCTGACCCGCCACGACCCGCCCCTTCCCGGCAGCGACATTCGCGGCTACGGGGCGCGGGGGCAAGCGACCCCGCCCGCCCGGAGGCCCCCAGGACGCCCCCCAGGGCGCCCGGCGGGCGCGTCCTCAAGCGCCGGACGGGCTGGATATGGCCGCACCGTCCAGTCCCTCCGGCGTTTGAGGAGCGGGGTCTGGGGCGGAGCCTCTCACTCGGCGGAGCCGCACAGTGGCCCCGCGCAGCTGCCAGGCCGCCCCGGGGTCAGTAGCGGAGAGCCGCCGCGACTCCATGGGCGTCGGTCAGGGACTCGTCCGGGACGAAGATGACCTCGCCGTCCGCCGACAGCACCGTCTCCACCAGCGAGTCGATGATGTCCTCCTCCGCACCCGCCACCACGCCCGCTTCCTCCGGCTCCAGCAGAGTGAGCGTCGCGCGTTCCGCGCCCTCCACCGTGTCCGGCCGGGCCGTCACCCGCAGGCTCTCCTCGACGACGAGCAGCGCGACCCGCCCCTCACCCGCCGCCTGCCAAACGTCCTGCACGCCCGCCGAGTACCGCTTGCCGCTGCGCGCCTCGTCGAGTCCGCGCTGCGCACGCGCCGTGTCGGCCTCGGCGAGGGCCTGCCGGGCCGGAGCCAGCTGGGCGGACATCTCCGCCGGCGTCGCGTTCGCCAGCCCGCCCACTTCGACCTCGGTGGCGATCGCCTGCCCGTGGCGGGTGACCTCGCGGTAGATCGCGATGTGCTTGCTCAACCCGACCAGAATGACCGGCAGCGGGCTCGCCTGGAGGACCCCTGTGAGCTTCCTGTCGGCTTCCATGAGCATGTTCCGGAAGTCCTGGGTGGTCCATTGCCCCCCGTCACGGCTGGGCGCCTTGTCGCGCTCCGCGCCCGACGAGATGACCGGGAAGCCGGAATCGTGGTCCTCGGCCACCTGGTCGCCCTGCCCTCGCCACAGCCGCACTTCGCCCGTACTGAGTACGAGGACCAGATACGGCCGCTCGCGCGCTTCCAGGGCGACCAGGTTGCGGGTGAGGTACGTCGTATTGATCACGATGCGCTCGGGAACGGTCCCGCCGACGAGGAAGCTCCGGTGCTCTTCGGGCGAGGCGTAGACGACGAGGCCGTCACCGAAGTACTCCGGGTCGAGCCTGTCGGCGGCGGTGGCCAGCTGCTGCGCCACCTCTGCCGCCTGCACCTTCGAGACCTCGGGATCGTCCGCGAGGCGCTTTTCGGCCTCGGCGAGAAGATTGCGCAGGCGGATGTGGTCCTGCTGGCTCTCCGGCCAGTGCCGGTGCGTGGGCAGTGTGACCGACACCGCCGGGTACGGGCGTGGCTTGCGCAGTTCGGCGAGCAGTTCCGGGGTGGGGCGGGTCGGCTGCGTCATTCGGGCACTCCTGGCTGCGGCTGCGGCTGTGGATCGCGGGCAGGCGGCTTCCCGTGCCGCCCGTCCGTACGTGCGGTGCATTGCATGCTTTTTTATGCCGTACATGCATTACGTGCGTTACATGCGTCTCATGGCAACTTCTCACGATTGCGTGGCTGGCGCGCGCTCTCAGACGGCGGAAACGGCGAGTCCGCCCAGCAACAGCCCCGCCAGCGTCCCAGTGATCATGAAGGGGCCGAACGGGATCGCGGTCCTGCGCCCGGCGCGCCGCAGGATCACCAGCCCGACGCCGTACACCGCACCCAGCAGAAACCCGGCGAACGCTCCGGCGAAGAACACCGTCCATCCGTACCAACCGAGCGCGGTTCCGAGGGCCACGGCGAGTTTGACGTCGCCGAAGCCCATGCCGTTCGGGTTGATCAGGAAGAGGAGGAAGTAGCCGCCGCCGAGCGCGACGCCGCCGAGCAGCGCGGTCGGCCATGACCCGCCGTGGCCCGGCAGCAGCGAGGCAAGGCCCAGCAGGGCCGCGGTCGCGGCGGCGAGGGGCAGGGTCAGTACGTCGGGCAGCCGGTGTACGCGCCGGTCCACGACCGCGAGGAGCACCGCGAACGGCGCCAGCAGCAGCCATACGACGAGCTCCGGTCTGACCCCGGTCGCGGCGACGAGCAGTGCGCAGGCGAGGGCGGTGACGGCGGCGTGGCGGACGGTGGGCGCGTACGGCACCGTCCGGCGTTTGGGGGCGGAACCCTGGTGCGGTGCGCCGACCGGGGTACGTCCCGACGCGGCCGCACCCACCACTGCCGCACACTCCGTGCAACGGGCGATGCCGAGCCAGCCGCAGGCGGGGCCGGTGAACGGGTGCCCGGCGGGGCAGGCCGCGCGCCACCCCTCCTCCGGCTCGACGGCGAGCCGGTAGGCGGCGCGGGGCACGAGCAGCCCGGCGGCGGCGCCCCATAGGGCGGCGGCCGCAATCAGGATGGCGGTGGTGGCGGAGGCGGAGGCGTACACGCCACGGAGCCTAGGGCGGGGCGGGGGGCCGGGTCATGGGCCCGTGGGCCCAGAGGGGGGCGGAGCGAGGCCCAGAGGGGTGGCGGTGAGGGCTACGGTCGGCCTCATGGGGCAATGGGCAGACGGGGCTGGGACGTTCACGGTGGAGGGCGGCGAGGAGCGGCCCGTACCGCTGGAGATCGCGGCGTCCTCGCGGGCACGGACCCGCGGGCTGCTGGGCCGGGACGGGATCACGGGCGCGATGCTGCTGAGCCCGGCGAGCAGTGTGCATACGTTCGGGATGCGGTTCGCGATTGATGTGGCCTATCTGGACAGGGAGTTGGGGGTGATGGCTGTACGGAGGATGCCCCCCGGGCGACTGGGCCTGCCGCGGTTGCGGGCGCGGCACGTGCTGGAGGCGGAGGCGGGCGCGATGGAGGGGTGGGGTGTGCGGCCGGGGGCGCGGGTCCGGGTGCGGGTGCGGGTGGGTGGGGGCACTGGGCAAGCCTGAAGGCAGGAAAATACTCCGCCCAGCTACTCGGGTCCGTACGGGACATCCTCGGCAAGGCGCGGATCGTAGTACGTGACCCGCCACCCCACCCCCAGCTGCCGCGCCAGCTCCCGGGCCAGTTCCGCCCCCCGCTCGGCGAACGCTGCCTCATCCCGCGGGTCCGGGAAGCCGGACGCCATCGGGTCGTCACGGTTCAGCGTGGCGTCATACGCGTCGCCCCAGCGCTCCAGGTCCTCCGCGAGGCCCTGGTCGACCGGCAGCTCGCCGGGCGCGACGTTGTCGTTGACGCCGTCGCTGCCGCGAACCCACACCGGATGACAGTCGTAGTCCGCGGCCAGCCGCACCTGCCGTACGACTGCTTCTGCGCCTGCGCCTGCCTCTGCTCCTGCTCCTGCCTCCGCGCCTGCTCCTGCTCCTGCGCTCACACCGTCACCTGTCCGTTCCGCTAACCCGCGCTCTTGGGGTTGGCGCCGACGACGAAGCCGTTGCCTCCGACCGTCACCGCCACCCTCCGCTTCTGCCCCTTGAATTCGACCTCGTAGATGGGCCGCCCGTCTCCCTTGCCCTGCGTCCCGACCTTCTTGCCCTTGGTCGCGGCCTGCATGACGAGGTCCGGGATGTCCTCCCGGGCGATTCCGCTCCGCTCGAAATCATCCGCGTGCTCTTCGATGATGTGCTTGAGGCCGGCCCGCGAGTTGCCTTCCTCCAGGAACACGATCTTCCCATCGGCGTCGCGCTCGGCCCTGATGACCTTCTCGGGGTCGAACTTGACGCCCGTCTCCTTCATTTCGTCCAGGAGTTCCTTGTCCACGCAGTCGTTGTTGTGGACGAGGACGTTCTGGTCCCCCACACCGACGTAGTAGGTGTGGATTCCGTCGACGGTGAGGTCGTGGGTGGTCTGCCTCCGGGTCTGGTGCGCGACTGCGGTGACGGGCAGGGCGGCGCCGTCGGGGGCGCGGAGCTGCGCGCCGGGCCTGATGTCGCCGGCGTCGACCCAGCGGTGCGCGCCGGTGCCGGTGCTGGTGCCGCTGCTGGTGCCGCTCAGCCAGAAGGGATGCGTGTCGGTGGCAGTGACCGCCCGGAGCCCGGCCGGTGTCCGGATGGTCAGGCGGGTGAAGTCCTTGTCGTCGTACGTGGTGATGGTGTTCGTGACGCGGCGCGTGGTCGTAGTCGCGGTCGTGGTCCCGCCGACGGGATCAGTCACAGTGACGCGGTCGCCGATGCGTACGGTCTCGATGGGGATGCGGGTGCCGTCGGCGAGAAGCACCAGGGTGCCGGGCAGGAAGCTGTGCGCGGCGGCGCAGGTGATGGGCCGGTTATCGGGTTTGTCGGGTTTCTTCTCGTCGAGCTTGCGCTGGGCGTCGTCGAGTTTGTCCTGGGCTTCCTTGACGCGCTTGCGGTTCTTCACCATGCCGGTGAGGCCGTCGTACAGGTCGTCGCCGTGCTTCTTCAGTTTTCGTACGAGCTCGGCAGCCTTCTTCCACTTCCACGGCGCACCGTACTTCGCCGCGAGCTTGCCGACGGCTCCGCCGATCAGGCTGGTCAGGACGTTGATGAGGGTGTCCGTGCAGGCTCCGGCGTCGCCCTTGGTGACGCAGTCGACGGCGTCGGTGATGCCGAGTTCCTCGGCCAGGATCTTGCCGAGTTCCTTTGCCGCTTGCTTGGCCTTCTCGGAGTCGCTCTGCTCGGCGTTCTTGGCGTCCTGGAGCTCCTTGAGGGCCTTCTCGTACGCGAGCTGCTCGGGCGACTTGGTGCTGTCGGCGTGGCCGTCCCCATCGCCGTCGGACACTGGCTGCTCGTCGTCGCCCTGGCCGCTCCCGCCGTCGTCCCGCGCCTGCGGGTCGCCGCCGCCACCGTCCCCGCAGTCGCCGCCGCCGGTGACCCGGCACACCGCCGCGCCCACCTGCTCGGAGATCGTCTGCCCGAGCCCAGTGGCGACCAGAGCCCCGATGATGGCGGCGACGACCAGCACCAGTGCCGCGTACTCCAGCGTCGTCTGCCCCGACTGCGCCTTGCGCAGTCCCAACAGGCGGGCGTCAGTGCGTGGTTGACGTCTGCGGGGCCGACCGAGGTGGAGTGCCATGCCCATGACCGTACGGATGACCCTGCTCACGGGGCATGGGCCCACGGGCCCAACGCGGGCTCAAATCCGGGTCATGGCAGCTTCGCTGCCTGGGCCGTGGCGAGCCCTGCGGGGATTTCGGGGGTCTTCGCATCGATGAAGTTGGCGGCGTAGAAGATGACGACCGTCGACCCGCTGCGGACGAGCTGGAAGACGAGCGGCACCTTCGTCCCCTCGAAGGACCCGGTGACCTGGTAGGCGAGGGCTTCCTGTCCGGCCTTGGGCGCCGGGAGTTCCTTTACCTCGGTGTAGGTGGAGGGACCGTCGCCGCCCGTGGTCTTGAAGCCGCCGGCGCATGCGCCGATGGCGTTCTTGACGCCCCGGAGCACCTGCATGGCGCGCCCTTCGGGGTAGGAGGTGAGGATCTCGGTGACGACCGTCTGGTCGTCGTTGCCCTCCTCCGACTCGTCCATGAGAGTGCGGTGGACGGCTGCGGACGGGGTGGGCTCGGGGGCTCCGTTGATGACGGCGGCGAGCGGCTGGCATTCGGGCTGCTCGGCGCGCTCCGTACCGGTTTCGTCGCCGCCTTGGAGGGGCGTAACGGCGAAGTTGGGTACGTCACCGCTCACCAGGGCGACCTTCTTCAGCTCGCCTTCGTCGAGGGTCTCGCCGGTGCTGCTGACGGGCTTGTCGGCGGCGGCCGAGGCGGCCGGTTTCGTCTCGGCCGCCGCCCGGCCACCGCTCTTGTCGCCGACATCGGAGGATGCCCCGCCGCACGCCGCCGTGAGGCAGAGAACTGCCGCTGCGGCGACCGCCGTAGCCGCCTTCTGTAGCGAACGTACTGAACGTGCCTTCACGCCTCACCGCTCCCCGTGCGTACGACGACTGAACGCACGCACGGTAACAACGAACGGCCTCATGTGCCCGGGCCCACGGACCCAAATGGCACGGCAGGCGTTTTATGGCGCGCCCTGAGGGGGGCCATGGGCACCTGGGTCCACACAGCGCCAGCGCCAGCGTCCGCGTCTGGGTCTTCGTCTGCGTCTGCGTCTGCGTCGAGGCAGGCCCCCGTCCGTACGGCGGTGATCGCGAGCCTGCGCACTGGCGGAGCTGGCGGAGCTGGCGGAGCTGGCGGAGCTGGCGGCAGTGGGGGACGCCGCCTCTGCCACCTCTGCCGCCACGCCTCTACACGTTCGGCGTGACGCTGCGGCCGGTGGAAGTGCTGGCGGGTGGCCTCCGGGGGGCTGTCGCCGGCGACGGACGGGGGAGTTCACGGCGGGTGGCTCGGACCCCACGACCCCGCCACTGTCATCGCCCGGATGAAGGCGGAGCGGAGCTGCCGCGTGGTGAGTCGGTCTGGGCGGACGGCAGGCGGACAGCCGTCAATGAGAGTTATCCACAGGGGTCGCGAGGCCGGAGGCCGACTGCGACCCTCGGCTACATGACTCGCACTACGGGGGAACTGGTCTCGCTGACCGCATTGGCCAAGCGCCAACGCGGCGTTCTGCTGACGCGCCAAGCCATCGACCTGGGCTGGACACCGTCCCGTCTCAACCGCCTGCTCAGACGGGACGGCTGGACTCAAGTCCGGCGCGGCAGCTGGGCCGAGCCCGGCCTGGCTGTCGACCGGATGGTGCGGCTACGGGCAATCCAGCTGGCGCACCCGCGACTGGTCGCCAGCCACGGAACGGCGGCGTGGCTGCACGAGATCGAGTTGCCGTGGACGACGACCGCAGGGGAGCCTGGCCTGGAGTTCACCGCTCCCGCTCCCGCGAGCACGTCGCTAGCTCTGCCTCCGCGGGACCGGGTGCACCGGGCGTCGTTGGCCGTAGACGCCACGGCGTACGTGGCGGGCATCCGTGTCACCACGGTCACTCGCACGCTTGCAGACCTGCTGCGGTCGAGCCCTCGGGAGGAGGCGCTGGTCGCGGTCGAGTCGGCTGTGTCCATCCGCCCCCTGCGGGCCGATCCAAGGGCACACCGCCCCGCGTTCACGCACCTTGGAGCGGTTGCCACCGCATTGGAATCCGGCCCACGGCGGGGCGTACGGATGGGGCGCGCCTCGCTCAGGCTCGCCGACCGGAGGAGCGGTTCACCGGCTGAGACCGTCGCGCGTCTGCGCATACACGACGCGGGCTTGCACCCCGAGCCGCAGGCGCATGTCAGACCGCCGGGCGGCCGGCGTCTGTCGGTGGACTTTCTGTTCCGGGCGGAGGGCGTGGCAGTCGAGATCGAGGGTTACGCGTACCACGGGGACCGAGCGGCGCACGATCGCGACGTCCGCCGCTTCAACGAACTCACCTTGTGTGAACGCATCCGCCGGTCGCTGCGTTTCACCGCGATCGATGTCTACCGCCGCCCGGACGCGATGATCGAAGAGATCCGCAGGGCACTCGCGCTGGCGAGGGGGTGAGGCGAGGGCGGGGGTGGCCGGGGGGCGGGGGCTGGGGCGGGGGGAACCAAGGATCGCTTCTGGGGGTCGGGCCGTCCCGAGCGCTCGAGTGTCGGTGGGCCGTGACGCCGCGTCAAGGGCGCTCCCTACGGTCGCGTCGCTGCGCGATGTGCCTACGGCCCACCCTTGACCCGCCGCCCCGGCCCACCGCTAACGCTTATACGGGGACGGCCCAAAGAAAAACGCCCTGCACGCGAGCTGGGGAATGGGCGCGGGCCGGCTCGGTGGCCGTCGGCCGAGTGGGTGGGGCGCGGCAGGTTGAGGAAGTGGCCCGGCCCCAGGCTCAGCGGGTGCGGCAACGGCCGCTGGTGCGACACCCCCATTCCCACGCATACCAGCACCCACACCAGTGGACGGCTGGCCGATCGGGCCGACCTGCGGACTCACCTCTGCGCGGGTGGGGCGCGACAGTTGAATGGGGGGACTCGAGACGGTGTGGCGTCCACCCCGTCCGGCGGTCGGTTGAGCAGCAAGCACGTGGCTGATGTGAGTGGGGTGGAAGGGCGCCCAGGGGCAAGTGGCCCTGCCGATAGTCCGCCCGGACGAGCTGCGGTCGGTGCCGGCACGACGGTAACGGCCAAGTCGGCAGAGGTTCGACGGTCTCAGCCGGGCGGGATGGGACGAACCCAGCAGAAGGCGAACTTGGGCATCCCATTTGCCCCACTATCAGCACGCTGGGGCGGCTCGAAGTTCGCCAAGTGCCGGGTTCAGTGCACGCCAACGGCCGCACACCGGATGCTGGAGCGACCGAACCACACCAAGGGCGGAAGGGAGGCTGGCTCCACCGATTTTTCCGGCCGTCCACGTGGGTCGAAACACGGCCGTGATGGCAGGGGCGAAACAGCCGCCGCCCCGGTGGTTGTTACGTCGCTTCCCCGGCGGGCGGCCTCGGACGTACGGGCGGCGATTGCGGTGGAGACTGCGGCGCCAGTCCCGCCGGACGTACCACCGGACCCACCGCCAGCAGCCGCGGCCGTTTCGCCGTACGTCCGTCGCCGGAAGACCGGCCGCGCAGGCGTCGGCCCAGCCAGGGGCCGAGGTGGGCGGCGGCCCAGCGGAGTTCGGCCTTCGCCGCCAGCCACCCGGCGAGGGCGGGTTGCGGGGGCAGGGGGTGCGTCCATGCGTCGTCGGCGCCGGGGAGCAGGACGGCGTGGGCAGCGGCGGCGAACCGTTCGTGGCCGAGGGGGCTGAGGTGGAGCCGGTCCGCGGTCCAGATGCGCGGGTCGACGGCGAAGGCGTGGGCGGCGGTTTCGACGACGGCCGCGCCGTGGCGGGCAGCTGCCGCGCGGATGCCCGCATTGAGGGCGTACACGCGGGGGCGCAACGGCCGGGCCAGCGGCACGACCTTCCCCATGTCGGGGAAGGTGACCGTCACCACCCGGGCCCCGGTCGCGGTGAAGGCGGCGAACATCGCCTCCAGATGACCGACCACCTCGACGACGTCGAACTTGGGCCGCATCAGGTCGTTCACCCCGGCGACGACCGTCACGAGGTCGGGACGCATGGCCAGTGCGGGCGCCAGCTGCTCGGCGCGAACCTGGCCGGCGAGTCGGCCCCGTACCGCCAGATTGGCGTACTCAAGGCGGGGGTTGGCGGCCGCGAGGTGTTCGGCGAGGCGGTCCGCCCAGCCTCGGAGGCCGGCGATGTCGTCGCCGTCGCCGAGGCCTTCGGTCTGGCTGTCGCCCAGGGCGACGTAACGCGCGTACGGCACCGACATGCCGGACGGCTCGGGCTGCTCATCGCTCGACATGGGACGCCCGCCTCTCGCGCAGGACGGCCGCGACGCGCAGGCCCCAGTCCCGGTTCTCCTGCTCCAGGGCCAGTCCGCGCAGACAGGTGAGGTACGGGCCGATCCGGTCGCCCCGGCGCAGGAACTCCTCCTCGTCCAGGCCGCCGCGCATCTTGCGGAGCATCTTGCCGAAGAGCTCGATCTTGGCCTCGGCGAGGGACGCCCGCTCCTCCAGCTGTTCGATCAGCGGGCCGTTGTCGACGGAGTCGGCGACCTGGACCTTGACCAGCAGGTCGTCGCGGATGAAGGAGACCTTCGACGCGGCGGCGGCGAAGGCTTCGAGCTCGGCGAGACCGGCTTCGGTGACGCGGAACAGGCGCTTGTTGGGCCGCGCCTCCTGGACGACTTGCCGGCCTGCGACCAGGCCTTCCTTCTCCAGTTTGGCCAGCTCGGCGTACAGCTGCTGGGGCAGGGCATGCCAGAAGTTCGCCACTCCGATGTCGAAGGCCTTGGCCAGCTGGTACCCGCTGTACTCACCCCGGCCGTCCCCGTCGCTGCCGTCGCCTGCCAGCAGCGCGGCCAGTACGGCGTGTCGCAAAGCCATCGTTGCGGCCCCTTCCCTTTCGTCGTACGTCCCCGCATCATCATACTCAAGAAAGTGAGTAGTCAGATTGATGATTATGGAGGAGTGAGCGACACATGGAGACCGAGACCGCTGCCGGTACCGCTACCGCCGAACGCTTCCGCGCCGCCGTGGAGAAGGAGGACCTCGGTGCGCTGGACGCGCTGTTCGCGGAAGACATCCGCCTCTACAGCCCGGTGAAGTTCCAGCCGTTCGAGGGCAAAGCGATGGTGATGGGGCTCTTCGGCGTCCTGCTGCGCACCTTCGAGGAGTTCCGTTACGTTGGCGAGTACAGCGGCACGGTGGAGACGAGCGCGGACGGCGGCGAAGCCCCCTCTGCCGCCCTCCTCTTCCGTACCGTCGTGAACGGCAAGGCGATCCACGGCATCGACCTACTCCACTTCGACGAGGAGGGCCTGATCAAGGAGTTCACGGTGATGGTGCGGCCGCAGTCCGCAGTGCACGCCCTCGGCGAGGCGGTGCTGGCCGGCCTGGTGGCCGACGGTCTCGTACCGGCTCCTGCGGAGAGCTGAGCGGCCGGGCCGCAGGGAGCGGGGAGCCGTCCCATGGGACCCGGCCGGTGACGAGCGTCAGCTCTGGCTGCCGGCGGTTTCGCCGCGCGGGAACGAGACCTCGACTCGGCGGTTCTTCTTGCGGCCTTCTTCCGAGTCGTTGTCGGCGATCGGATAGTCCTCGCTGTATCCGCGGATCTCGAACGTGATGGTCGAGTCCAGCGACTTGTTCAGCTCCTGCTGCACGGCGTCCGCGCGCTTCTTGGACAGCACCTTGCCGTGCTCGTACGAGCCGAGGTCGTCGGTGAATCCGAAGACCCGGATCTTGGTGGCCTTCTGGGCGATGATCTCGTCGGCGATGGCCTTGATACGGGACGCGGCCTCGGAGTTGAGCTTCGCGCTGTCCTTGCCGAAGAGCACCTCGGCCTGCAGCGCGAACTTCACGTCGGAGTTCGTGTCCTCGCGCCGCTCCTCGCCGCCGAGGTCTTCGACGACGGACTTGATGTCGATCACGCGGGCGGGGGCGAGGGTCGCCCCGTCGCCCAATTTGAGACCCGGCGAGTTGGAGTCGACGTCGGGGGGCGGCGATGTTGTGGTGCTGCCGGGGGGTGCGCCGGGAGAGGGCTCGGCTTGCGCACTCGTGACGGTCAGACTTGTGACAAGTACCGCCATCGCGATGGCGGCAGTAGCGCGATGCGCTGGGCGGCTTCGGAGGATGGTGAAAGACATGAAGTCACTCACCATCGGAGATCTCGATGGTCGCCACGGGCATGTCGGCGATCTGGAAGTCCACCTTCGTGGTTTCATCCGGCGGCGCGGGGAACTGAGCGAACCAGGTCTGCTCCTCCCCGTCCTTGAATGCCCCACTGAACTGAGTGCAAAGGCAGCGCCCATCAGTGTCCCGCAGGATGAGGTACTTCTTCTTTCCAGTTCGGTCCACAAGCGAGGCGCCTGCCATGGAGGCGGAGTTACCGGACAACTCCTTCTCCTCACCCCTCCACGGGGTCGGATTCCAACTCCCACCCTTTCCGTTCTTCACCCTTCCGCTGACGGTAAGAAAGCCTCCTTCGTCCCGTACAGCAGTATTGATCGTAAGGGTGGTGTTGTCCGCACCCCCCTTCACTTCAGCCAAGACCGATTCCTCTGGAGCTTTAGGCTCCTCGTCCTTCGGCTTCTCCTCGTTGCCCTTGTCGGTCGGGCTCGAAGAAGAGGTCGCATCAGGCTTTTCGCCGCCGTCCCCGCCACAACCGGCCACCGTGAGGACCAAGCCAGTCGTGATCGCCACCGCGGTCAGTGCCCTTCGGGCCTTCATGGTGTGCCGCATGCCCATAATCAACTCTTCCTTGTCTTTAACGTTCGCTCATCACTCAGCCAGATGGACAGAGAACAGATCATTCGGATACGGCAGGTCGGCTTCGACGAAGTCCTTGGGATCAATCTCCCAATGAATGCTGTCCTCGCAGTCAAGCTCAATAAGCTTCACCGGATCGCTGTTCGGCGTGATCCAGCAGCGAGGCTCGACCACAGCGGTGGCATCGGCCTTGGCACGAGTGCTCTCCGTCCCGGGAATCACCGAGTCGCCCACCGTAAAGTACGTCTCGATCTCCGCTGTGAACGACGGGCCGTCTATGCCCACACCGAAATCAACGAGTTCCGAATCGTTCTCACCGGCTAGTTGTGCTGCGGAAGCCTCACCACCAGTGCCGTCGAACCTCTCACCGTTGAGCCAGCCGGCTAGTTCGTCCGGCGTGCCGAAGGAACTGATGAAGCCGTCGGTCAGCTCGTCTCGTATTTCCTGAGCACCTGCGAGCGCGGCCGCATCAGCGGCCGACTGACCGCCATTGCGGGCAACAGCTGCCTGAGCGAAGGCAAAGTATGCGAACGCAAGAAAGAGCAGACCCCCCACCACCACGACGTACATGGGGAGAGTCTGCCCTCGGTCCTGCCGAAGCCTGTTCAACATCACCCGCCGGTGATGTCGTCCACTGCGTCGCTGATCGCCTCCGAGATCGTCTGGTCCAAGTCCAGCTCCCGGACCGCCACCACGATCAGCGCGATCACTACGACCAGGCCCGCGTACTCCACGACGCTCGCGCCCTCGTCCGCTCGCTTCTGCATGCGCGACACGACCGTGTTCCGCCAGTTGCTGATCGCAAGCTGGGCCTTCGTCGCGGTCTTGAGCGTGAGGTTCTTCGACATGGGGTACCCCTCCGAGTTGGGCCGACGTGTGCGTCTCGCCTTCGACACGAGAAACGTACGTCGGGACAGGGGTCCCACCAGAGGGCCCGTGGGCCCAACCCCGGGCCCAAATCGCGACTTGGGCCCTCAGCAGCGGGGGCGTCGTCGTGCGCTCAGCCATGACTCGTCGTCCCCCTCGCAGATCCCAGCCACAGCGCGATCGCTTCGCTCCTGCTCGCGCTGTGAAGTTTCGCGAAGATGCGGTTGATGTGGTTCTTGACCGTCTTCTCGCTGATGAAGCAGGTGGCGGCGATCTGCTGGTTGCTCATGCCTGACGCGATCAGGTCCATGACCTCCACCTCCCTCGCACTCAGCCCGAAGTCCTGGACATTACGCGCACGTTGGGCCGACTGCCGACCCGTTGAATACTGTGCCATGTCAGATTGCACCTGCGAAGAGTTTTCTCGCAGTCGCCCCGAATTCGAGACATCTGGCACACCGTTGGGCTCAGGTGAGGTGTGTGCAGTCGCATCGTTAGCCGCTGCGTGGCCAGGGATCCTGCTCGCTCCCGTGTACGGCTGGCCAGTCGCGTACACCGTGCCGAGTCCCTCCGGGAGCTGTCCTGCCCCGGCCGGGCCAGCGCCGCCCCCGGCCCGCATATGGGCCAGCAGCGCGTCCTGGGCAGACGCCGTGAAGTGGGCGCGGCCCTCCTTGATGTCGCGTACGGCGCCGACCAGCTGCTCGGCGGTGAACTCGCCGTGCACCAAGTAGCCGCCCGCGCCCAGCCGCAACGCCTCGCGCACGATCTCGCTCTCGCGGCTGTACGTCAGCATCATCACCGGCGCCACCTGGACCAGGTACGGCAGCGCGGAGATGCCGTCGACGCCCGGCATCCGGACATCCAGCAGCACGACATCCGGCCGGTATTGCTGGGCTGCTGCCAGGGCCTGGCGGCCGTCGGCCGTCTCCGCGACGACCTCGACGTCGTCGCGGCTGCCGAGCAGGGCGGTGAGGCCTGCCCGTACGACCGGATTGTCGTCGGCGATGACTACGCGCAGGACGCTCGGCGGGCCGAAGGGGTCGGCACTGTCGAAGGGGGACGGATCCTGGAATGCCGCCGCCGGCGGGGGAACGCGGACCCCGGCGGGGGTGTGTTCCGAGCGGGGTTCGACCGTGTGCGACGACGTGTGCTGGGACACGTGGGACGGCGACGACACGGACTGACGGGGCCCGGAGCTGTACGAGTTTTCGTCCGGCATGGTGCGGCCTCCTCTCGGGAGAGTGAGCGGGGACGATGGAGACGGTGGGCGGTGGGCGGTGGGCGGTGGATCGGCGGTTCAGTTCTAGAGCTGTATCGGTGGCGGAAGCGGTGGCAGTGCCGCCAAGGGCGGGAGCGAGTGTGGGCCGGTGGCGCGCGGCGGCGCCAGTGCCGCCGCCGGGAGTTCCAGGCGTACTTCCGTGCCCCCCGCGCTGCGGCCCCGTCCGATGCTGATGCGAGCGCCGATACCGGCCGCTCGCTCGACCATCCCCACCAGGCCGAAGTGGCCGGCCCTGCGGAGGTCGTCGAGGCTGATACCGGCGGGCAGGCCCCGGCCGTCGTCGAGCACGCTGATGCGCAGCACTCCGCCGACCAGGCCGAACTCCACCGTGACCCGGGAGGCGTGGGCGTGGCGGTGGCTGTTCTCCATGGCCTCCGTAGCGATCGTCAGCAGGTGGCGCGCGACCGCGTGCGGAACGGTCGGCACAGGCGACGGCGAAGCAGCAGAGGCAGAAGCAGAACCTCCCACCATGTGGAAGGCCGTCTCGATGCCCGTTCGCTGCCCGAAGTCCGCCAGCCGCGCTGCCAGTTCGTCGGCGACCACCACTCCCCCGGTGTCGTAGTCCGCTTGCCTGCGCAGGTCGGACAGGATCTCGCGGGACTCCGCCGCCGCCCGCCGTGCCGAGCGCGCGACCATGCCCGCCTGGTGCTTGACGGTCAGCGGGTCCATACGGTCGGCCGACTGCGCCAGTCCCTCCGCCGCCATCGCGACGCCGTGCAGGGTCTTGGCCACCGAGTCGTGCATCTCGCGGGCCAGGCGCGCGCGCTCGCCTTCCACCGCGTCCGTGACCGCGAGCCGGGCGTTGGCCTCGGACAGGGCCTGGGTGGCGGCGCCGAAGCGGAACATCAAGTTGCGTAACGTCACGCCGATGATTCCCGCCGCCACACAGAAACCGCTGATCAGCAGCGTGCTGGCCGGGCTGGCCATCCGTTCCGCCCACGCCGAGTAGGCCGCCGCCAGCAGGAGGATCTGGATCGCGGTGAAGATGCCCGCGCCCCGCCAGCCGTACAGCAGGCCCGCGAGGAGCGGCGTACAAACGGTGGCGTAGCCGAGGGCCGAGTCCGGGGAGGCCGTCAGCAGCAGGACGGAGCCGAAGATCAGGTCTACGCCCATCAGCGTGCGGTACTTGATGAGCAGGGGGCCGAACACCTCCCAGTCCCGGAGCATCGCGTACGACCCCACGAAGCTGAAGACGACCGCACCCCCCACCAGCCAGCCGCCGAACTGCCCTCCGGCCCTCGCGAGCGCGAAGGGCGCGCCCAGCGCGATCATGGCGAGGCGGAAGCCGAAGACCTGGCGGCACAGCGCCTGGAGGGCGTTGATCTGGATCGGGATGCTTGGTGCCGGTACGTCGTCGGCGAGGGCGGACGCGGGGGCCACCTCCGGAGCGGCCACGCCGCCCCGAACTGTCCCGCCACTGAGGCCGGGCCGTAGCCCGAGCCCGGGCCCGAGCCCGAGCCCGAGCCGGAGCCGGATCGTGGGAAGCGTCGCCATGGCCGTCAGCCGCCGAAGACCGAACCGAAGTCGGTCTCCGACCCCAGGAACATGTTGGTCACGATGAGGAGCAGCGTGGCCGGGACCATGAAGGCGAGCGTGACGACCGTCGTCTTGGGGATCGCTTTGGCGGCGCGGCGCCGGGAGTTCTGGGCATCGGTGCGGCGCATGTCGTTGGCGATCTGGATCAGGGTGTCGGCGATGGGTGCGCCGAGTTCCTCGCCCTGCTGGAGCGCCGTAACGAACTGGGAGACCTGTTCGGATTCGTTGCGTCTGCGCAGCTCGTCGAAGGCCTGGCGCCGGCTTACGCCCATGTCCATCTGGCGCAGGGTGATGCGGAGTTCGTCGGCCCACGGGCCTTCGTACTTCTCCGAGACGCGGTCCAGCGCCTGCCGGAAGCCGAGGCCCGCGCTGACGACGACGGCGAGTACGTCGAGGAAGTCGGGCAGGGTCCGCTCGATAACGTCCTTGCGTTCGCGGATCGCCTGCCAGATGGTGACGTCCGCCGCCAGCCACCCGTAGGCGATGCAGAAGACACCGAAGAGCGGCAGATCTTTTAGCAGAAGTACGAGGGCCGAGAAGCCGCCGAACAGGCCGTATACGGCTCGGCGCGCGGCGTACCGGTCGATGGTGAGGCCGCCGGGGTTTCCCGCCATGTCGATCTTGCGGCGCTTCTTGTCGACCAGCCTCGGCCCCATGAGGCGGAGCACGCTCGGCGCGAAACGCATGCCCAGGCGGTCGACGGCCGACTCCGTACCCGAGACGCGCGACGCGCCGATCTCCAGGGCGACGGCCAGGTCCCCGGGGATCTTGGCCTCGGCGCGGTACATCTTGATGCCCTGAAAGACGCCCGCGACGCTCAGACCGACCACCAGCGCGAGAAGCAGTCCCATGCCGGATACCTCCTGTTCCAGAGAATTCAGACGGCGAATTCAGACGTCGATCTTGCCGAGGCGGCGCATCACTATGAAGCCGAGTGCGTAGAGACCTATGGCCACGACCACGATGATCTGGCCGACCGGGCTGCCGGTCATCCGTTCCATGGAGCCCGGGGTGACGGAGTTGAGCATGATCATCGCGCCGAGGCCGAGAAGCGGGATCGTGTACGCGGTGGCATTGACCTCGGCGAGCATGGTGCGGACCTCGCGGCGCGTCTCCTTGCGTTCCTCCAGCGTCTCGGTGAGGTTGCGCAGCGATCCGACGACCGTTCCGCCGGCCCGGTTGGAGAGCACCAGGGTCGTGACCAGGACGACGAGTTCGCGCGACGGCAGGCGTTCGGCCAGCTCCCCCAGGGCGTCGTCGATGGACCGCCCGACCGCCAGCTGGTTCGCGACCCCCGCCAGTTCCTCGCCCGCCGGGGCTTCCAGCTCCTCGGCCGCCATGCTCAGCGCCGTACGGAGGGCCAGTCCGGCAGCGGTCGCGTTGGCGAGTATCCGGGACAGGTCGGGGAGCTGGTTGATGAAGGCCTCGATGCGCTTCTGCCGCTGCCAGTTGAGGAACGCGCTGCCGCTCCACAGGGCGACGAGACCGGCGACGGGGCCGAAGAAGGGCGCCAGTACCGAGGAGGCGATCAGCCACAGGGCGGCCACGCCGATCACCAGGTAGACGAAGAACTCGCCTGCGGTCAGGTCGAGTCCGGTGGCCGAAAGCCGTACGTGGATCTTCTTGCCCAGCGCCGTTTTCCGCAGCCGCCGGTCGACCCCCATGAAGCGCCGCCGCCGGCCCACGGCGTGCGGCCCCGTGATGGCCAGGCGCTCGACGAGGGCGGCACGCTGGGCCTTGCCCGAGACGTAGGTGTGCAGCCCGGCGACAGCCAGGGCGCCGCAGAGCAGCGTGCTGCCGATCGCCAGCATTGCGGGATTGTTCATGGCAGTACCTACTGGACCTCTCGGACGTAGTGCGGGCTGAGCGGGCTGAGCGGGCTGAGCGGATCGTCGAGTTCCGTTACGACGCCGAAGCCGGGCGGGATCGGCTCGTTCGCGAGGTGGAGCCGGTCCGCGATGCGGCGGGGCAGACCGAGGTGTTCGAACCGGCCGTGGACGATGCGGTCCGCGCTCATCGGCTGGGCGACGAAGCGCGAGACGGTGGCGATCTGGAACCGCTCCCGGCCGTGGGACACCAGGATCGCGATCTCGCTGATCTTGCGAGAGCCGTCGGCCATGCGCGAGAGCTGGACTATGACGTCGATGGCGCTGTTGATCTGGTCCTTCAGCGCTTCGAAGGGGATCTCGACCTCCGACATCGAGCCGAGAGTCTGCAGGCGCATCAGCGCGTCCTCGGCGCTGTTGGAGTGAACGGTGGCGAGCGAGCCGTCGTGGCCGGTCGACATCGCCTGGAGCATGTCGAGCGTCTCGCCGCCGCGTACCTCACCGACGATGATGCGGTCGGGGCGCATGCGCAGGGAGTTGCGTACGAGGTCGCGGATCGTGATCTGGCCCTTGCCCTCGACGTTGGGCGGGCGGGTCTCCAGGCGGATGACGTGCGCCTGCTGGAGCTGCAGCTCGGCCGCGTCCTCGACGGTGATGATGCGCTCGTGGTCCGGGATGAGGCCGGAGAGCGCGTTGAGGAGCGTGGTCTTCCCGGAGCCCGTACCGCCGGACACGATGACGTTGAAGCGGGCGCGCACGAGAGCTGAGAGCAGCATCAGCATCTGCTCGTCGAGCGTCCCGAGACTGATCAGCTCCTGGAGGCGGTACGCGCGCGGGAAGCGGCGGATCGTGAGGGTGGGGCCGGTCAGGGACAGCGGCGGGATGATGACGTTGACGCGCTCGCCGGACGGCAGGCGGGCGTCGACCATCGGATTCGACTCGTCGACGCGGCGGTTGACGGTCGAGACGATGCGCTCGATGGTCTGCATCAGCTGCTCGTTGGACGCGAAGCGCATGGGAAGCTGCTCGACCCGGCCGGCCCGCTCGACGAAGATCGAGTCGGGGCCGTTCACCATGATTTCGGTGATGGAGGCGTCTTCGAGGAGCGGTTCGAGTACGCCGAGTCCCAGCGCCTCGTCGACGACCCGGCGGATGAGCTGGGAGCGCTCGGCGGTGGAGAGGACGGGGCCCTCGCGGCTGATGATGTGGGCGAGTACGCGCTCCAGCCGGGCCCGCCGCTCGGCCGCCGCGAGCGAGGACATCTCCGCGAGGTCGATCTCTTCGAGCAGCTTGGTCCGGTAGGTGGCGACCAGGTGGCCGTCCTCCCGTCCGCCCGCGTGCTCGTCGGGGGCGGTGATGCGTGCCCGCAGACTCATGTGCGTAACTCCTCGCTCGTGCGGATCGATCGCTCCAGCGGATCTCGGCGTACGGGGCGGGGGGCTGCTACCGCTCCTCCTCGTCGGCCGGCATCGTCACTGAGCGCTCGATCTCGCCGAAGTTCTCGATACCGGGGACGACCGACGGGATCGACACCTTGGCTGTCGCGGTGACGTTGCCCCCGAATTCGATGTCCGTGTCCTCGGCCAGCCAGCCACTCATGGCCGCCTTGCCCGTGACTTCTCCCTGGCCCCGGAGCTCCTCCTGCGCCTCCGTACGGGCCGCTGCCCGCGCCGCGGTGCCCGCCTGGGAGGCGGCGTAACCGACGATGCCGAGCTGGATGCAGGCCATGGCGACCAGCAGCAGGACGGGCAGGAAGCCGGCGAACTCCAGGATGGCCGCGCCTCGGTCACGGTCATGGCCGCTGATACGGCCACGGTCGGGGCCGGAGATCCGGCCACTGCCCCGGCCACTGATCCGGCGGCGTAAAGGTCTCATTGGTTAGTCCCCCTCCAGCGCGGCGCCCGCATTGCCGGTCACGTCCCATGGGAAGCTGCCGGCCCCCGGGAAAAGGATGGGCGTATTGAGCTCGACGCGGGCCTTCCACAGGTTGCCTTCCTGCACGCAGCTGATGTTCCCGGCATCGTCCTGCCACGACGACGGCAGGTGCTCCGTGGCCGCGGCCTCGCACGCCGCCGCCGTGCCGCCACCGCTCGTCGCGGCCGCCGTAGCCGCCCGCGCGCCCTCGTCCGCCGCGTTGCCCGCCAGCGAGAAGGTGTAGCCGAACAGCACCGCCTGCCACATCGCGATCATCACGAAGAGGATCAGAGGCGCCATGCCCGCCAGCTCGACGGTCACAGCTCCCCGGTCCTTGCCCCTCCCCAGGAACCCGATCGCTCCCCGGTCGCTCCTCAGCAGCTTCCCGCCGCCCTTGCCCCCCGCGCCCGCCGCCGGCTTCACCAGCCCCAGCTCACCGGCGAGCGCCCACAGTGCCTGTTTGACGGTGCTCCGGCTGTCCAGGTCCTGCATGCGGCCGGCGTCCGTCACCGCCTGGAGTTCCTTGAAGTTGGCCGGGATCGCGGCCCGCGCGACCTTCGTGCCCGTGATCCGCTCGACCAACGGCGGCTGGATCTCCGTGTTCCGGTTGTGCCGGTTGACGACGGTGGTCGTCTCCTCCGCCTTGCGGATCTGCAGCCGGTCCCACATCCGCACCATGCGTTTGGCCGCCCGTACCGCCACCACGTCCGGTGTGACGACGAGCAGCGCCTGGTCGGCCATCTCGATGGCGGCGGCGTTCGCGCTGTTCATCTGCGTACCGCAGTCGACGACCACGACCTCGTAGCGGTTACGGAGCGCGCTCACCACCTGCCGCGCCACCCGGTCGGTGACCTCTTCGCCCCGCTCGCCCTCGGCCGGTGCCAGCACCAGGCTGACGCCCGTGGGGTGGGAGAAGACCGCGTCCTGGAGTACGCGCGGCGAGATGTCGGCGATGCCGGCCAGGTCGACGATCGAGCGGCGGAACTGCACGTCGAGGTACGACGCCACGTCCCCGGACTGCAGGTCCAGGTCTACCAATGCGACCGTACGCCCCGAAGCCCTTGCCGCCAGCGCCAGTTGCACGGCGACGACCGTGGCCCCGGTGCCGCCCTTCGCGCCGGTCACCGTCACCACCGTGCCGCCGGGTCCCGTGAAGACGTCCGGTCCCGTGCCCAGGTGGCGGCGTACGCCCGTGGACCAGGAGGCGGCGCCCTGCACGCGGGCCGCCAACTCCTCGTAACCGAGCGGCAGTCCGACCAATCCGCGCGCGCCGGAGTCCATGGCGGCCGTGAAGAGGGCGGGACCGGTGTCGGCGGTGACGAGGACGACGCCGACCGCCGGGAAGCGCAGAGCCACCTCCCGGATCAGCTCCAGCGCGGGCACCGGCCCGATGCGTTCGTGTACGAGGACCACCTCGGGCAGCTCGTCGAGCGATTCGCCCGCGAGCCGCGCGAGGGTGTCGAGGAGTGACGTCGAGTCGGTGACGGGAGGGGCCGGTTCCGCGTCGGGGAGCTGACTGAGGAGGGTCGTGATGGCGCGGGCGGCATCAGGGTCGCCGACCGCCGGGAGGATACGAGTCGTCATACGCCGGTCCTCACTTGTCCCCGTCGAGGGTGTACTCACGGTCGCGCGGCGAGATGGTGGTGTCGCTGCCGTCGGCCACGAGGGCCAGGCGCACATGCTCGGCGAAGGACTCTGCGTACGCCACGCGCTGGGCATCGAGCGTGTTCAGAGCGAACGTGATCGGTACGGCGTCGGTCGCCCGGCGGCTGCGGTCGTTCTTGCCCGGCTCGAGTGCCGTGATCTTGCCTACGTCGAGCACGCGGGCGCCGGAGACGATGACCTGGGACTTGTTCGGCTGCCCTTCGTCCTCGCCCTCGAAGGTGGCGTAGATGTTCACGCTCGAACCGGGGTTGATCTTGCCCGCCACCCCGGTCGCCGCGTCAATCATGATCGCGATTTCCTGCTCCCCGGAGCCCAGCTCGGGTTTCTTCACGATCATGTCGCTCTGGAGGAGGGAGCCCTTCTGGAGCTGGGTCACCGCGATCTTGCCGCGCACTTCGGAAATGTCCGTCACGGCATTGGCGGAAAGCCACCGCTTCGGCATCGAGATCTTTTCGAACTGGCCCGCGTCGAGCTGTTTGTACGGCGCCACGTCGCTCTTGAGCCGGTACGCCGCGACTTCCGGCCCCACCTTGGAGTTCACATCGCTGATCACGGAGAGCACGCCGGCGAACGCCCCGAAGGCGCAGAGAACCGACAGGAGCAGCAGAATGACGCCGCGGCGCTGACGTGAATTCATGGAGACGGGCTACCTCGATCAGAACGTCGGATCAACGGACAGTGAGCAAGCCATGGAACAGTTGTGCTGCTTGAGGGATACAGGGATATGGTGCCCCGCCCGGTGCTAGGGCGACCCCTGGTTCAAGACACCGACCGCGCGGGATTGGTTCTCGGGTGGTGGTGTGAGTGGGGCTGAACAGAACCCGCAGCGGTCACCGATGAGTTCGATACCGCACCAGTGGCACTTCTCCCGCCGTACGGACGCCACCAGTTGATAGAGCACGGAAATGTCCGGCAGAAAGGCGGCGAACTCGATCACCTTCGCTGTGCCCCACCAGCGGGGGGAGTCGGCGGGCAGTCCGGTCTCCTGTACGCCGGAGACCTGCCAGGCGGGGGCGAGGGTTCCGGTGACCCAGTCGGAAGCCAGGGTTCCTTTTCCGACGAGCAGCTGGGTGGCGAATTCGGGGCCGGTGAGCCCGGCGCCGGTTCTTGCGCTTGCGCCGGTACGGGTATCCGCACCCGTACCCGCACCCGTGCTGCCAATTTTGATCAACTGCGGGCTCGGATTGGCCAGTACGCCGAACTGGGTGCCCGGCATCCACGACTTCGCGTGCGCTTTCAAACTCACGGGAACCCGGTCGAGCTTCGTGACGGAGTTGAGCAGCGCGCCGGCGTAGATGTAGTGGGACAGCAGGCGGGCGGCAGACGCGACGACGCCGGCGCTGAAGTCGCAGATCGACAACTGCCGCAGCTGACGCACGAGTACGGCGACGGCGAGGGGCGGCAGATCGAGCTTCAGCAGGGCGAGCCGGTCGGTTTCGAGCATCGACCGGATGGTGTGGAGGCGGCGTTCGTGGGCGGTGGGAATCGAGGAGGGGTAGAGGGCGACGACGTACCCGTACCGTTCCAGCATGACGTTCATGTCGACGAGCGCGGCTTCGAGCGGCTGCGCGTCCGGGGCCTGGAGCAGGGCGGCGGTGGGCGTCTGCTGATCGGTGGGCGGCAACACCAAGTCGGCGCTGGTGACTGCGATCGCGGTCGGCACGTTGGTTTCCCCGTTCACTCCGTACGCCGCTGCTCCCGGCGCCCGCAGATCGATACTGCTCCGTCGTGCTGCACCAGCACTTTATCCACGGCCTACGTGGCGGAGAACACTTTTCCTTTTTCTCATACGGGCCTACCGCTCCCCCCGGGCGGAAGGGGGAGCACGGGAGAGCGCGTGCGCCCGCACCGGCAAACGCTTGACCGGCAACCAGCGTGTCCTGGGGCGTTGATCGCTTCTGGCGATGGGGGTCGCCACATGTAAGTGTGGCGCCGGAGCCCCGCCCCTCAAGGGCGCTCCTACGTCGCGTCGCCTACGGCGATTCCGCTCCGCTCCCCCCTTGACCGCCGGACCTCCGCCGCAATGCATCTGGGGGGCGGCCCCCGGGGGGAGCCCACGGGGAAACCCCGGCAAGTGGCCGCTGTGCCGCTGCCGGCCGACGGCTGAGTGGATGGGGCGCGGCAGGTTGAGGGGGCGGCTCGGCCCCAGGCTCAGCGACTGCGGGAACGGCCGTTGGTGCGGCATTCCCATTCCGACGTACACGCGCACCCAAGTCGGTTGGACGGCCGGCCGGCCGGTCGACCTGCGGACCGGCCCGGGCGCGGGTGGGGCGCGACAGTTCAATGGGGGACTCGGGCGGGTTCGGGCGTCCGCCCCGGTGGGTGGCCGGTTGAGCTACAAGCCCGTTGCTGAGGTGGAGGGGTGGCGGCGCACTGAAACGCGGAATGCGGCAGGACATCGGCGGCCACAACCCGGACGTGCCAGTTGCACGAGCCCCGCCAGCCCCGTCCTGCCCACCGGCCGACTCCCTTCCATCGGCCAGCGCCGTCCGTTGGCAGCGGATGGGTCGAAACACTCCCGCGATGGCTCAAAGGCGATACGGCTGGGACTGGTGGGAGTGGAGCGGCGTTGGGATTCGTCATGTGTTGGGTTTGTTGCGTTCCCGGCCCCCGAGTCGGGCTGCGGGAGCGGCCGAAGCTCGCCAAGGGAGAGAGTTCGGGCGTTAGTTGGACCCCGACTGCGTCGGGATGGACGTCTCGGCCACCGTGTCCGGGGCTACTGGTGCCTTGTTCCCGTCAGGCCGCCGGGCCGACGGTCAGTGAGCCGTCCGGCCACACGATCGTGCCGGGCGGACGTGGGTTGAAGCGCTCCCGTGATGGCCGGAAGTGAAACGGGTGAGGTGAGTGGGACTGGACGGGCGTTGAGATTCGCCATGTGCCGGGTTCGTCGCGTTCCGAGCCCGGAACCGGGCCTGTGTCGGCGGCGTGCCGGTGTGCTCACGCCGGCCGTCTTGCCACACCTATCGACTATCGATAGATTTCCATCGTAGGTCGATCGAGGAGAGATGATGGGGAAGCTGACAGTGCTTGCGCTGCGGGCCGTGCTTGTGGTGCTGCTCGCCGGTTCGGTGTTCGTACAGACAGTGATGGTGGCGCTGCTGGCCACCGACCTGGAGGAGAGCGGCGGGGACCTTGCGGACCGGCGGATCCCGATCCTCGTGATCACAGTTCTGGGCGTCGTAGCGGTACAGGTCGTCCTGGTCTGCGTGTGGCGGCTGGTGACGATGGTGCGGCGCGGAACCGTGTTCTCCCCCGCCGCCTTCCGGTACGTGCACGTCGTGATCGGCGCGATCGTGGCGGCCGCCGGCCTCCTGTTCGCGCTCGCGGTCGTCCTGGCGCCGGGCGAGGCCGTCGCCCCGGGGATTGTCCTTCTGATGTGCGGGGCAGTCGTAGCCGTCTTGGGGGTCGCGCTCATCGTGCTCGTGCTGCGGATGCTGCTCGCCCAGGCCGTCGCTCGCGACGTCGAGGCGGCGCAGATGCAGGCCGAGCTGGATGAGGTGATCTGATGCCGATCGCCGTCGACATCGACGTGATGCTGGCCAAGCGGAAGATGTCCGTGGGCGAGCTCGCGGATCGCGTCGGGATCACACCCGCCAACCTGGCGGTGCTCAAGAACGGACGTGCCAAGGCGGTGCGCTTCGCGACGCTCGCCGCGCTCTGCGAGGCGCTCGAGTGCCAGCCGGGAGACCTGCTGCGCTGGGAGGCGGAGGACCCCACGAGCGGGGACGGAGTGTCGAGTTAGTGGCTCAAGTGGCGCCGGGTGAACGGTGCTGAGCCGAGGACCAGTACGGCGAAGGCCGTCACCCGCTGAAGGCCGGGCTGATCGAACAGGTCGCTGTGCTGGATGGCGTAGGCCGCATACCAGTCGGCAGCGACGTCGGTTGCCATGATGACGCAGACCAGGTCCACTCCTGCGCACTGATATGCGAGACAGCGCCCACGAACAGGAGGGCGGCTGCGATGGTGAAGACCAGCATCACCACCCAGCGCGGAGTACGGCCTGTCCAGTCGGTCACGCGCTCCGTCTCCTGTGAGGCGGCCGGTCCACTTCAGGCGAGCGTAAGGACGGGGCGGGTGGAAAAGTCTTCGTAGAGGTCTTCTCCGTCCGGGCTGTGTACGAACTCGGCCATGTACGGGTTGCGGTTGGCGGTGGCCAGGGGCAGCCACGCCAGCAGGCTGCCGTATCCGCCGCAGACGGCCTCGCCGCCGTCTCCGCCGTGGACGGCGGTGACGTCGCTGCTCAGCTCCGCGTGGTAGACGTCGTATGCGATGCGCAGACCGAAGGCGTTCAGCTGGTGCTGGGGGCCGGTGTTGTCCTCGTACGGGGTGAGGTCGAGGGAGCATTGGTTGCCCCACCGGAACAGGGTGGAGGCTCCGGCTCCGCAGGCGTGTTCCCACTCGTCGGCACTGGGCATCCGCAGTCCGCGCGCCGCAAGCAGGGCCGGCATCTCGGCAGGAAGATCGGTCAGGTTCTCGTCCTCCACCGCCATGAGGACCGTGGCCAGGGTGACGGTCCGGCGTGGGCTGAGCAGCTCGGCAAGGTGGCTCTTCAGGTCAGGTTCGTGGCCGAAGCCCTCGCTCAGGCTGTCCGCGTAGTCGGCGAGCTGTTCGGGGGTCGGCTGCCAGGCGTCGAGGTCGAAGCCGAGGCTCACTGTGCCGCCGGGTATCAGGGCGAATTCCTGCCCGTCCCGTTCCACGTGCGTGCGGTGGAGCGGGGAGCCCAGGTGCTCGACGGTTTCGAGGAGCGTCACACGGCCGCCGACCTGGTCCGCCGCCTCCTGCACCACTCGTCGCGCGGCGGGCAGGTCCAGTGACCGCCACTGGTCAAGAGTCAGGTGGATGAGAGACATGCGCCGCAGTGTTGCACGGGGCACTGACACTCCTGATCTCGGTCACAGCCGCCGGGTGAGCCGCTTTCGCGCAGCCGAACCGTCAGCGCCACCGGCGGGCGTTGAGCCGGGCGGCCTGGCGCGTCAGGTGGTCGCGCTCGGCGAGGTTGGGTGCCTTTTGGGCCGCCTCGGCGTACAGCCGTGCCGCCGTCGCCAGGTCGCCGTCGCGCTCGTGGAGGTACGCCGCCACCGCGGCGTGGCGGGGCAGGGAGTCGTCCAGCGCCGCGAGCGCCGCCAGGCCGGCGCGCGGTCCGTCGGCCTCGCCGACGGCCACCGCGCGGTTGAGCCGGACGACCGGGCTGTCGGTCAGGCGCGCGAGCTCGTCGTACCACTCGACGATCTGCACCCAGTCGGTCTCCTCGGCGGTGGGCGCGTCGGCGTGGAGTGCCGCGATGGCGGCCTGGGCCTGAAACTCGCCCAGCCGGTCGCGGGCGAGGGCCGCTTGCAGGATCTCGACGCCCTCGGCGATCGACTCGGTGTCCCACCGGCTGCGGTCCTGCTCGGCGAGCGGCACCAGGCTGCCGTCGGGTGCGGTCCTGGCCGTGCGCCGGGCGTGGTGGAGCAGCATGAGGGCGAGCAGCCCCGCCACCTCGGGGTGGTCGATCGCGGCCGCGAGCTGCCGGGTGAGCCGGATGGCCTCGGCGGCGAGGTCGATGTCGCCGGAGTAGCCCTCGTTGAACACCAGGTAGAGGACGCGCAGCACGGTGGCGACGTCGCCGGGCTGGTCGAACCGCACGCCGGAAACGGTGCGCTTGGCCCGGGTGATGCGCTGCGCCATGGTCGCCTCGGGCACCAGGTAGGCCTGGGCGATCTGGCGCGTGGTCAGCCCGCCGACGGCGCGCAGCGTGAGCGCGACCGCCGACGACGGCGTCAGCGACGGGTGGGCGCACAGGAAGTAGAGCTGGAGCGTGTCGTCCACCGTGGGCGCGGGCCCGGGCGCCGGCTCCTCGTCGACGAGGTCCTCACGCCGGCGGCGGGCGGCGTCCGCGCGGGTCGCGTCGAGGAACTTGCGCCAGGCCACGGTGACCAGCCAGCCCTTCGGGTCGCGCGGCAGGTCGGTCGGCCAGACGGCGGACGCCTCGATGAGCGCGTCCTGTACGGCGTCCTCGGCCGCCGCGAAGTCGGCTCCGCGGCGGACGAGGATTCCGAGCACGCTCGGTGTGAGGCTTCGGAGCAGGGCCTCGTTCATTGGCGAGGTCACTCCGTGATGGTGGGCGGCGCGGCCAGGAAGGAGCGCACCTCGAGCCACTCGTGGATCGGCTTCCCGCCCGCCCCGGGGGCGGCCGACAGCTCCCCGGCCAGCTCGATGGCACGCTCGTAGCTGTCTACGTCGATCACCATCCAGCCGGCGATGAGGTCCTTGGTCTCGGCGAACGGGCCGTCGGTGACCGGCGGGCGGCCCTCGCCGTCGTACCGGACGAACGTCCCCTCGGGGGCGAGCGCCTGACCGTCGACGAACTCGCCGGTCCCCTCCAGCCGGGTCGCGAAGTCGCGCATGTACTGCACGTGGGCCGAGATCTCCTCCGGCGTCCACTGGTCCATGGGCACGTCGTTGACGGCAGTCGGGGCGCCACGGTAGTGCTTGAGCAGCAAGTACTTGGCCATGGTGGTTCTCCTCGGTGCTGGTGCGACCCATTGTGGTCGCGTTCACTCCGGGGACGGAGCCGGTCACGCGTTCTCGACATCACCGTCCGAATTTTTTTGGCTCTTGTAGATGAACCTGACCGATCGCTGCCGCGGTGAGCGCGCATGGCCTGGCGTCCACCGGGATGGATCAAGTGGACCGCCGAATGACGCTCAGGCGGTGAGGTGGCCCCGCTGGACCGCCGCGACGAAGCTTGCCCAGGCGTGGGCGGGGACGACGACGGCGGGACCGTGGGGGGCAGTCTTGCTGTCGCGTACGGGCACGATGCCGGTGAGGCCGTGGCCGACTTCGACGCACTCGCCGCCGTCGCCGTTGCTGTAGGTGCTCTTACGCCACGTCGCGGCGCCGGGGAAGCGCTCGGCGACCTCTACGCAGTCGCCGCCGTCGCCGTTGCTGTAGCTGCTCTTACGCCACACTGCGGCGCTGAAGTCACTCTCGCTGCTTGCCATTTCGGTAGTCCTCTGCCGCAGCCTCGATCATGGCCAGGGACACCGCTGGCGGCAGCGCGGCAGCCCTGAGCCGAGCGTATGCCTTCGCATAAAGCTTCACGAGTGCCGGTTCATCGATGAGCTGCCCGCTGTACATGCCCTCGGTGTACACCACCGGCGGGGCGTCATCGAAGGTCATGAGCTTCGTCATGCCCATCATGAAGGGATGCGCACCAACGTTCCACGGAACGATCTGTGGAACGATCCGCCGCCTGCGCACCAACGCCGCGATGCTGTCCAGCTGTTCGGCCATCGCCTCGTCGCCGGTGATCGGCTGCCGCAGCAGCGACTCGTGGAGAACACACCAGAACTCGGGGACCCTGGGGTCCTCGAAGAGTTGCGCCCGTTCCAGGCGAGCGGTGATCTTCGCGTCGACCTCGTCCGGCTGCTGCATGGGGTGAGCCGACTCGATGACCGCCCGCGCATAGGCTCCCGTCTGCAAAAGGCCGGGAATGAGCATAGGCGCCCACTCTTCGATCTCCTGGGCCCGCTTCTCAAGTTCCAGCGTGTTGAGGAAATACTCCGCATGCGCGCCCCTGCGGGCCCTGCGTACGTCCTCGCAGCGCCGTTCGAAAAAACCGTCCGTCTTCAGTACACGGTCCACGTGCTGGGCCAGGTCCGCAGGCATTCGCCGGTTGCCGAGCTCGATCTCGCTCAGGAGCGTGGGGCTGTAGAAGCTGCCCTCCACGACATCAGCAAGCGTCAGCCCCTCCTGCTCCCGTTTCCAGCGCAACTCACCACCGTAGAACGACGGCACGCTCAGCGACGCATCAAGATCCTTACGCCGTCCCACAGTTGATCACCTTCCACGCTTACCCGTGTGGACCCCAAAGCCCTTCTACGGTAGGGCGGATCGCGTCACTGTGTGAGCAATTCGTCACACAGTGCACTGGAAGGCGTACGCCCGTGATCCCCACCACCCACCTCCACGTCGAACTCCTCGCCATCCCCAAGGCAGTCCCCGAACTCCGCCGCGCCGTGCGCCAGCACCTCGGTGGGCCATGTGCCGACGTGCAGCTCTGCGTCAGTGAGCTGCTCACCAACGTGATCACGCACGTCGGTGAAGGCACTCCCGTAACGCTCCGGGTGAGCGAGACGCGGGACCGCCGCACCACCCGCGTCGAAGTCACCGACCCCGACCCCCGTGCTCTGCCCGTGCACCTACTGGCCGTCGACGACGCCGAGTCCGGGCGCGGAATGGCGCTGCTGGCCGCAGTCGCTCTGCGCTGGGGGATTCGGCAGGGGGCCGACAGCAAGACCGTCTGGTGCGAGTTGTCATCCGTTGGCGATCGCCCAGAGTGGTGAGACCTCGGCGCCACGCAAAGCCTTGGCGCGGATCGAGTCCATCCCCAGGTGCAGTTCCGTCTCGCCGCTCCGGTAGGCGTGTTCGACGGGGAGGTAGTAGGCCAGGCTGAAGTACTCCTCGGCGCCGCGCAGCCGCGCGTAGTCGAAGCCGAGCGCTCGTACCCATACCGTGCCGCCGAAACGGTAGAAGAGGCTGAAGCCGACCATCACGCCTCCCAGGAAGCAGCCCAGTACAGTCCCGGAGTCGCCCATTCCGTCCGCCTGTTGGCGAAGAAGGCCGGCCATGGCCGCAGGGTCCGAGCCGTGGCCGTGGCGGTCCTGGAGTCCGGCCAGCAGCTCGCCCGCCCGGTCGGCGCAGTCCGACAGCCTGAGCTCGCGGACCTCGTAACCCGCCTCCTGGAACGCGCGCCGCTCTCGCCGGATGACCACGCGGCGCTTCGAAGGCAGGGTGCGCAGGTAGTCGTCGAAAGACGAGCCCGGCAGCGGGATGGCGGCGTCCTGCTGGAGGTGTACGGGGTCCGTGCCGCAGACGTCCGCCAGTTCCTTGGCGGCGGAGTCCTTCACGTACAGCCACCAGGGTCGCGCCTCGTGGCGTGTTCCGAGCGTGTGCGCGGCTTCGACCAGGAGCTCCAGGCAGCGCCGCCGCTCGCCCGGTTCGAGCGAGGGGTGGAGCAGGGGTGCGTTGAGGTATCCGCGCCGGGCGCCCGCCACCACCACCCGCTGCTCGGGGGCTGCGCCGGGGACGAGTTCGGCCACGCGGTAGAGGGCGTTGGGCTCGGAGTGGACCACGTACAGAGGTGTCGCCCCGACCAGGGCGCCCGCGTCGTCGTGAACGAGCGCGTAATGCGGTCGCGCGGTGGGGTCGCTCTCCTGCGCGGTGAGCCAACGGTGGCTGAGGTAGAGCCCCGCCGTGCCGGCGAGGGCGTCCCACCCTTCGCGCGGGACGGCGGCAAGGGTGGGGGAAAAGGACAGTCTCACGATGCGGGTTTCCTCTCCTTCAGCGTCAGCGCGGCGGGTACGGCCAGCACGCTCACCAGTGCCAGGAACACCCACGGCAGTGCCGCGTGCCGGTCCAGCAGCGCGGTGAACAGGACCGGCGCCACGGCGCTCCCCGCCGACCAGGAGAACTGGAAGGCAGCCTGGTGGCGGCCCTGACGGAGGGCAGGCGCCAGGGTGACGCTGAGTTCGTTCAGCGCGGGCGAGCACAGGATCTCGCCCAGGGTGAAGACCAGGACCGCCAGGAGGAGGCCGGCGGCCACCAGCCACCCCGGTGCGCCCGTCAGCGCGGCGAACAGCACGAAGGCTCCGCTGCTCAGCGCGAACGCCACGGCGATGACGCGGTGCGGCGCGTAACTCTGGGCACGCCGCGTCACCAGGGTCGACGTCAGCGCCACTGCGGCGGTGTTGATCACGAGCAGTGCGCCGGCGATCCACGCTCCCGCGTGCAGGCTCTCGGTGATGTAGACGGCCAGCAGTACGGACGGCACCATCTGCGCGAAGACGAAGGCGAGGTTCGTACCCACCAGCAGCAGATAGCGGCGGTCGCGCAGTACGTCGCGCCAGCTGCCGCCGGTGGCGGGAGAGTCCTCCGGTTCCGGCGCCTGCGCCCCCACATCTCCCTTCCCCGCCGGCCGCCACGTACCGAAGAGGAAGGCCGCGCACAGGAACGTCACCGCGTTCACGGCGACGAGCACGCGGAGCCCGCCGCTCCCCGCCACCGCCAGGACGACCGACGCGACCGCGGCCCCCGCGCCCAGCCCCACGTTGCGCAGCGCGCCGAGGAAGCCGAACCACAAGCGCTGCTGATCGGGCGCGGCGGCCAGCGCCACGAGCGAACGGCTC
Organism: Streptomyces sp. NPDC002994; assembly: GCF_040611155.1. Classification (NCBI taxonomy): domain Bacteria; kingdom Bacillati; phylum Actinomycetota; class Actinomycetes; order Kitasatosporales; family Streptomycetaceae; genus Streptomyces; species Streptomyces sp. NPDC002994. The sequence goes on along the minus strand of NZ_JBEXNQ010000022.1, from coordinate 16,910 downwards.
GCCGTCCAGTACAGGTTGATGCCGCCCTGGATCGCCGCGTACACGGCGCCCACGTGCCACGCCCTGTCGGCGAACAGGGCTCCGGCGAATCCGGCGGCCGAGACGAGATTGGCGGATACGACGACGGCGCGGGGCCCGTACCGGTCCATCAGTACGCCGGCCAGTGCCGGCGCGGGTAACGCCAGCAGATGGCCGGTCGTCAGCGCGGCGCCGATCGCTGCCAGGGACAGTGGCGTGGTGCTCGCGAAGTAGACGACGGTGAAGGCGAGTACGAGCCCGGTGCCGAGGCTGTCCACGACGTTCGCGGCGACGAATCTTCCCGCGCCGGACACATCGGGGAGCCCCCAGGCGTGTGCCGCCCTGCTGATACGGCTGCCCTGGCGTGTCTGCGTGGCGCCGGTCACCGGGCTGCCGAGGCTGCCGGTGTCAGCAGATTACGGATCTTCTCCAGCATTTCCGGAGCGATGAAGCCGGTAGCGGCGGCGAGTTCCCCCAGCTCCTTCGTCACCCGGGCCTCGTCACCACGCGGGCAGGTGAAGGTCATGATGCCGCCGTGGTTCTCGCCGTCGATGATCAGGTCGTGCGCCGTGACCAGGTCGACGCGGGACCGAAGCTGGGACACGAGCTCCGGCGTCGGGTTGCTGATCAGACACTCCAGCGCCCAGCGGCCGGGGCCTCCTGGGCTCTCACCCGCTCCGTCCGGCCGTGGCCAGTCACCCAGCAGCATGTGCACCAGCGACTCGAACGTGTTGTGCCCCGAGGCCGCGATGGACAGTGTCGTCGCCCCGCCGATCCGTGGGTTGACCTCCAGCACGTGATAGACGCCGTCGCTGTAGATCATGTCGACGTTGACGGAGCCCTGAACACCCAGCGCCGCGCACATGCTCTTCAGGCGCTCCGCCACCGGCCGGAAGTCGGCGTCGGCTCTCTCGCGCGGCCCGCAGTACCGCAGGTCGGCGAAGGTGAAGACCGGCGGGCCACCGGCCGTACCCGTCCAGCACAGAGGCTGTACGCGGTACTCGCCCTCCGCGCCGACGATGTCCACCGTGCACAGCTCCCCGACGACGCACCGTTCGAGGATCACGTTGCCGCTCGGCGCGTCGATGAGAAGGTCGTCAAGAGCTTCGGGGCTGTCGATGAAGCGGATGCCCATGCTGGTGCTGTCCCACAGCGGCTTCGACAGGAGCGGGTAGCCGACGTCCCGGGCGGCGAGGCGGATGCTGTCCGCGTACGCCGGGACCGGCAGGCCGCGGCCGTTGAGCAGGTCTCCGTCGACGAGGACACCTGGCGGCGTGGTCAGCCCGTGCTCCGTGAGGAGGCGCTTGGTCTCCCACTTGTCGCACAGCGCCCGCGTGGCAGCCGGTGGCGTCATCACCGTCGGGATGCCGTACACCGCCAGCTTGTCCTTGATCACGGAGTCCCGGAGCGCGTTCTCGTCCGGCAGGGAGATGGAGATCGCGCCGTCGGCGCCCCAGCGGCGTAACCGCTCGACGATCTCGTCCGGCGTCGCCGAAGCGTCCACCTTCTCCGCGCTTCCGGGGAATTCCCCGGGGGCGCAGGTGCCGTGCGTGTGGAACAGTCTCGCCTCGGCGCCGTGGGCGCGCAGCACACCGGCGATGCCGTGGATGTAGGGGTCGGCCCGCTGGATGTCCACGGACCGCAGAAAGGCGATGCGTCGCCGCATTGGTATCAGCTCACTTCGGCTTCGACTTCGGGTTCGTCTTCAACTTCGACTTCGACTTCGACAGATGTGCCGGCGAGCGCGGTCGCGGCGGCGGCGTTCGCCTGAGCCGGAGTCCCGGCGGTGACGAGGAGGTGCCCGACGCGGGCCGAGTTGTCACGGGCATCGCGCACCGGCGTACCCGGCTCCACGGAAATGTGGCGCTCCACGCCTTCCTCACCTTCCTCCCGCGGGCCCCGGACCCGCACTCCCCGGAAGATCCCGGCACGGGGAGGCGTCAGAAAGCGGATCGCGCACGCATGATCACGGGTGGCCGTGGTGTCGGGGCGCTCCCCGAGCACGGCCTGGAGGTACGCGCGTGCCTCGTCGACGCCGCAGGCGTGGCGTACGACGTCGACGAGGTGGTCTCCGGGCAGCCGGGCGCCGACCTCCAGCACCACCGGGTCGGATGCGTGGGACGCGATCTTGACTTCGGTGTGCGCCACGCCGTCGCGTATGCCCAGCGCCGTCAGCGCCCGCTCGGTCACGGCGTGGACGCGCGGCAGCACGTCGCGGTGGAGGGGCGCCGGCGCGGTGTGCCCCAGCTCGGCGCGGAAGGACCCGCCCGTGGTGTGCTTCTCCACCACGGGCATGTGGCGGAAGCGGCCCTTCGACGCGATGGTGTCGATGCTGTACTCGGCGCCGCTCACGTACTCCTGTACGACGACCCGCTGGTCGAGTTTCACCTGGTGCGGCTCGGCCACCGGCCAGGCCTGGGCCTCCCGTACCGCCTGCGCCAGCCCGGCCGCCGAGCCGACCACCGACACGCCCCAGGAGCCGCCCTGCTCGGCGGGCTTGACCACCAGGGGGTATCCCATGCCCGCCCGGGCGATCCTCTCGACCGCCTCCGCGCACGTACGGGCGGTCACCGTCGCCGGGGCGGGAACGCCGCCCGCGCGGAACGCCTCGGCCATGGCGGCCTTGTTCCGGCCTGCGGCCGCCAGCTCCGGTACGTTCCCGGGGAGCCCGAGCCGCGCGGCCAGTTGCGCGACCAGGGGGGTGAAGAACTCCCAGCACCCCGCCACACCGTTGATGCCCTCCGCGCGGCAGAACGCCTCCATGTCGTTGAGCGCGCGCTGCGAGTCGGCGAGATCGGTGAACACGGCGCCGCGTAATCCCCGCCGCAGCGCCTCGGGATAGGTGTCGTAGATGTCCGCGTGCGTCGCGACGAACGCCTCGATCCCCAGACCATTCGCGGCTTCGACCAAATACGCGCCGGAGTTGGCCAATGCCTCTATGAGCAGGACCTTTTTCACGTGCTGCCGCCCCCGTTCAGGTAGTGGCGAACAGTAGACAGCACGCTCGTCGGAGGCGGCCATCAGCGCGAAGTCCAAAGCGCGGCCCGATCGGCCCAGTTGTTTTGTAGCTACGCCCAAGTGGGGTGAGGCGGCGGAACATAGTGGATAGGGACGCCCGGTGTACGCGATTTGCCGCAATTTCGGAGGTCCACACAGGGTTGTGCGCCGACACGAGTGGAGAATTGGTGGTTCCCGACCCTCCAGTACCCGTCGGTACGCGGATTCACTGACGTGGTCCACTCAGGCACCGACGAGGGGAACTACGTGAACGACATCACCAATGTGCTCAGCAGCTACATCGAGCAGGGTGTCATTCCGCCATTCAACTATTCCTATCCGTCACGTTCGACCTACCGCCCCCTGGACAGTTCGTGGAACGTCGGCGACATCTGGGCGGAGGATCTCGAGAACCACCAGACACCGGAACTCAACCTCTATCTGCACGTCCCGTTCTGTCGATACAAATGCGGGTTCTGCAACCTCTACACCGTCATATCCGAGGACCAGGACGTCTACGACGCCTACATGGACGCCCTGTGCACGCAGTTACGCGACCACACAGAGGTCATCCAGGCCCGCAGGCTGCGGACCATCTACATCGGCGGCGGCACCCCGAGCCTGCTCTCACTGCGCCACTTCGAGCAGCTCTTCTCCACCATCACCGAGATTTACCCGAACTGGCGGAGCACCGTCGAGGAAGTGGCGATCGAGGCCACTCCCGACTCCATCGTCAATGAACCCGACACCCTCGAAGGGCTCATTCGCCTGGGCCTGACCCGGGCCAACGTCGGTATTCAGTCGCTCGTACCCCAGGAGATCCGCGATGCCGGCCGTGGCCAGGCGAACGAGCAGGTCATCCGGCGCGCCATCGAGATCACCCGGGAAAAGAATCTCCCGGACCTGAGCACCGACCTCATCATGGGCTTCGCCGGGCAGACCGACAAAAGCTGGCGCCAGTCCGTCGACGAACTCGCGGCACTGAGCCCGGAAACGATCAGTACGTACTTCCTTACGGTCCGCCCGGACGCCTGGTTCTCCAAGACCGGCGCCTACCAGTACATGTGGAATCCCGACCTCTACAAGCGGTACGACTACGCGAACCAGGTCTTCCGCGAGGCCGGTTACGTCCAGGAGTCCAACGTCCGCTACAAGAAGCTGGGCCGGGGCGGATACGCGCAGAAGGTCCTCACCTTCCACGGCGTACCGCTGCTCGGCCTGGGCGTCGGCGCGCGCAGTTACTCCAGCGTGCTCGACTACATGGTGGGCAGTGTCAAGCCGAGCATGGCCGAGATCGGCAACTACATCGACAAGGCGCGCAGTCACCAGCTGACCCCGCAGACCGGCTTCGTCCTCACCCCCGAGGAGAACATCCGCAAGCGGCTGGTCCTGGACCTGTTCGACCTCAATCTGCGCGAGCTCGACCGCTTCGGGTACCAGGAGAAGGCCCACCTCTTCGAGCCCGTCATCTCCGCGGGCGAGGAGACGGGGCTGCTGCTCCGCCTGCCCGGCGGACGCGTCCAGCTCACGCCGGACGGCTTCAAGTACCGGGACATCCTGTCGTGGATGTTCTTCTCCGACGACGTCGTCGACCTCGACCGCGAGTACTACGAGAACCTGCACCAGCAGAACAAGCGGGCCCAGAAGGTCATGGGCGAGCCGCTGCGCATCTCCGGCATCACGAGCCGCGCCACAGTGAGCAAGCCGGCCTGAGCCTGCCTGAGTTCGTTTCAGTCCCTCACTTCTTCCGGGCGACGCGCCCCGGCCTGCGGGCCGGGGCGCGTCGCTGCCCCGTCACGAAAGGAAACGCACCCCGGTGACCCAACTGCTCATAGCCGCCGGAGGGGGAGGCGACCCCATCGGCACCGCACTCGTCCACCAGGCCACAGCGCCTCACGAGGACGCTGTCGTCCTCACCTACGCCTGGGAGCGGCTGACCGTCGACCCCACCCCCGGCCCCCTGGGACCCGTCCACTTCACGGGACTGCGCGGACTCACCCCGCACGTGTACGTCGTCGAGCCGGACTCGGCGCCCGTCCCGCCCGCCGGATCCACCCTGCCGCGGCTCGCCGGGCAGCTTCCCGTACGGCTGGGGCTGCTCGACCCGTACGCGGGCATCCCCGGCCTGGCACGGCAGATCGCCGAGGCGGCCGACTTCTGCGGCGCCGACGAGGTCCGGATCGTGGACGTGGGCGGTGACATCGTCGCCCGGGGTGACGAGCCCACCCTCGCCAGTCCGCTCCCGGACGCCATGGCCGTCGCCGCGTGCCGCACCGCCGGAGTCCCGGCCACCGTGTACCTGGCCGGCCCCGGTCTCGACAGCGAAGTGCCCGAGGGGCAGCTGCTGCCGCGCCTGGGCGACGACTACTTCACCCTCGGCCCCGGGGACACCGTATGGGCCGAGGGTCTCTTCGACTGGCACCCCTCCGAGGCCAGCGCCCTGCTGGCGGCGGCGGCCCGGGGACTGCGGGGCGCCTGCGTGACCAGGGACACCGGGGCACCGGTTCCGCTGACCGACGCGAGTGCTCGGGTGTACCGGATCGCTCTGGACCGGGTTCTGGAGCTCAGCCCCCTCGCCCGCGCGCTGTACGACGCCTCACCCGGCACCCTGGACGCCGCCGAAAAAGTCAGCATCGACACGTACGGCTTCTCCGAGGTCGAGCGCGAGCGTGAGAGGGCCCGGATCGGCAAGCAGGAGATCTCGGTGACGGAACGGATCGAAGACGCCCTGCCCCACCTCGACACCTGGCTGACCGAGGTCCGGGCCCGGAACAACCCGCCCGGCCTGGAGTACGTCACCTTCCGCTGCGCCACCGAGGCGCTGGGCTTCCACTGGTCGCAGAGCTCACGACTGCGGGCGGTCGTCGCCGAGCACCGCCCACAGCTGTACGACTTCCCGCTGCTTGCCACCCGCCAATCCCCTTCTGTGCCAGAGGTCTTGACAACTCAATTGGTCTGAACCATTTTAACGACCAACAACAAACGGTGGCCACCGTCCCAGCGTCTCCTCCCCCAAACTCCCCCACCGGAGGCAGCAAGTGGACCGCCTACCACTCCCCCGCCACGCCCTGACGGCTGCCCTCACCGCGGCCGTTGTCGTCACCGCAGGTCTCGCCGCACCCGCCGCCCAGGCGGCCGACCTGAACGTCGCCAAGAACGGCGGCTTCGAGTCCGGGCTCAGCAACTGGGCCTGTTCCGCAGGCAGCGGCGCCACCGTCTCTTCCCCCGCCCACGGTGGCGCCGCTGCCCTCAAGGCCACCCCCGGCGGGCAGGACAACGCCCGCTGCTCGCAGACCGTCACGGTGAAGCCGGGTGCGACGTACACGCTCAGCGCCTGGGTGCAGGGCGGGTACGCCTACCTGGGCGCGAGCGGCACCGGCACGACCGACGTCTCCACCTGGACACCGGACTCCTCCGGCTGGAAGCAGCTCACCACGAGCTTCAAGGCCGGGCCGTCCACGACGTCCGTGACGGTCTACACGCACGGCTGGTACGGCCAGAGCGCCTATTACGTCGACGACCTCTCGGTCTTCGGCCCCGACGGCGGCGGCGGCACCGACCCCGAGCCGGGCATCCCGGCCGCCCCCGCCGGGCTCACGGTCGGCGCGACCACGTCGTCGTCCGTCGCGCTCTCCTGGTCCGGCGTCAGTAGCGCCACCGGCTACAACGTCTACCGCGGCGGTACGAAGGTCCAGTCCGTCACCGGCACCTCGGCGACCGTCTCGGGGCTGGCCGCGGACACGGCGTACGACTTCCAGGTCGCCGCGACCAACTCGGCTGGCGAGTCCCCGAAGTCCGCGACCGTCAGCGGCCGGACGGCACCCGGCGGCGGCAACCCCGGGCCCGGGCCCGGCGTACCCAAGCACGCGCTGACCGGCTACTGGCAGAACTTCGACAACGGCGCGACGGTGCAGAAGCTGCGGGACGTACAGGCGCAGTACGACATCATCGCCGTCTCGTTCGCCGACTCGACCGCCACGCCGGGCCAGATCGTCTTCAACCTCGACCCGGCCGTCGGATACGCGGGAGTCGCCGACTTCAAGGCCGACATCGCCGCCAAGAAGGCGGCCGGGAAGTCGGTGATCATCTCGGTGGGCGGCGAGAAGGGCAACGTCACGATCAACAGTGACGCCTCCGCGACGGCCTTCGCCAACAGCACGTACGCCCTGATGCAGGAGTACGGCTTCAGCGGCGTCGACATCGACCTGGAACACGGCATCAACTCGACGTACCTGACGAAGGCGCTGCGGCAGCTGTCCGCGAAGGCCGGCTCCGGGCTCGTCCTGACGATGGCGCCGCAGACCATCGACATGCAGAACACCGGCACCGAGTACTTCAAGACGGCGCTCGCGATGAAGGACATCCTGACCGTCGTCAACATGCAGTACTACAACAGCGGTTCGATGCTGGGCTGCGACGGCAAGGTGTACGCGCAGGGGTCCGTCGACTTCCTCACCGCGCTGGCCTGCATTCAGCTGGAGGGCGGCCTGGCGCCGAGCCAGGTCGGCATCGGCGTACCGGCGTCCACGCGGGGCGCGGGCAGTGGGTACGTCTCCCCGTCCATCGTGAACAGCGCCCTGGACTGCCTGACGCGCGGGACCGGCTGCGGATCGTTCAAGCCCGCCAAGACCTACCCCGGTCTGCGCGGCGCCATGACGTGGTCCACGAACTGGGACGCGACGGCCAGCAACGCCTGGTCGAACGCGGTGGGCCCGCACGTACACAACCTGCCGTAACGGCAACCCGTTCCCGGTGCAGCGCCGCCGCTCCCCCGGCGGCGCTGCCGCGTGCGTTCCGGCTGCGGCACATCATGATCTCGGCCCGGTCGCCGCAGGGGCGCCGTATCACCTCGGACGAACGTTGCGCGCGCCCGTGCGTGCACTGCTAGGTCCCGCCCACCGGCGGAGGCGGACGCGTGAAGCCCCACCAGCTACCCGCCACGGGTAGCTGGTGGGAATCTTCCGGCATCAGCCGCGAGAGGATCGTCACCAGGGCAGCTCGCGCAGCTGCTGCACGCACAGCACGACGAACAGCAGGCCCGCCGCCACCAGCATCACGTTGCTCAGCATGCCGTTGCGCCATTCCGCGGGCGTACGGGAGGAGTTGAGCAGCCACACCAGCGTCAGCGCCAGGAACGGCATGAAGAACGCGCCGAGCACGCCGTACACCACGACCAGGCCGAACGGCTGGTCCAGCCACAGCAGTGCCATCGGCGGGAACGTCAGCCACAGCAGGTACGCCCGGAAGGGGAGCGAGCGCTCCTTCACTCCGGCCGCGACCTCCTGCGCCGTGCCGACGTCGACCGGCGCGCCCTTGCGGTCGCGCTGGAGGCGCTCGACGAAGTCGGCGAACATCAGGCTCACGCCGTGCCACACGCCGATCAGGGACGAGAAGGACGTCGCGAAGAAGCCGACGAGGAAGAGCTTGGCCGTGACGGCGCCGTACCGGTCCTCCAGGATCTTGCCGAGGTCGATCAGGCCGCGGTCGCCCTTGGTGAGGGCGAGCTGGGAGGAGTGCAGCAGCTCGGCGCCGACGATCAGCATCGCGACGACGAAGATGCCGGTGGTGATGTACGCGACCCGGTTGTCCAGGCGCATCACCTTCATCCAGCCGGAGTTGGTCCAGCCCTTGGCGTTCACCCAGTAGCCGTACGCCGCCATGGTGATCGTGCCGCCGACGCCGCCGATCAGGCCGAGGGTGTAGAGGAGCGAGCCGTCGGGGAGGACCGGGACCAGGCCGGCGAAGGACGCGCCGACGTCCGGGCCGACGCGGGCCGCGACGTACACGACGACCACGAACATCACGCCGACCAGCACCGTCATGACTTTCTCGAAGACGGCGTACTGGTTGAACCAGACGAAGGCCAGGCCGATCAGGCCCGTGACGATCGCCCACACCTTGAGGCTCGGCCCGTCGGGGAAGAGCGCCACGATGGGGAGGGCGGAGGACGACATGGCCGTAGCGCCGTAGACGAAGCCCCAGATGACGACGTAGATCGCGAAGTAGACGGTGGTCCACTGGCCGAGGCTGCGCCAGCCCTCGAAGAGGGTGCGGCCGGTGGCGAGGTGCCAGCGGCCGGCGGCTTCGGCGAGGGAGATCTTGACGACGCAGCCGATGACGGCGGCCCACATGAGCGTGTAGCCGAACTTGCTGCCCGCGATCAGCGTCGCGACGAGGTCACCGGCTCCGACACCGGTCGCGGCGACGACGATGCCGGGGCCGATGTACTTCCAACTGGACTTGCGCGGCTGGGAGATCGCCTCTCCCGTGCCGCTCTCTGTCGTGCCTGTCATCTCCGGCACCCTCCTGCTTGTCCCCGATGGTGATCCAGATCACCAAAGCGGGGCGGGGGGTGATCGCGCAAGAGGTAATCGGGAGCCAGCCGTAATGGCCGAACCTCACTCTTGACCGGTTCATGCCATGCACCCACGATGTGCCCCAGCACTCCCGTACTCCCGTACTCCCGTACATCAGCACTGCCGCACCACATGCGTCGCACACCCCCACACTCCCCACCCAGGAGACAGCATGCGACTTCGCATACGCGGAAGAGGGCCGGCCACCCTCGCGGCCCTCGTGGCACTCGCCCTGGCGGCGCCACTTACCGCGAGCGCGACCTCGGCCGAGGGAAAACCCTCCCCCGCCGCCACCGCCGAAGAAGTGATCAGGCAGTACGAGATCCACGGCCCGGCCACCGCCGCCGCCCGTACCGCCGTCGCGGCCACCGGAGTCTCGGTGGACGAGGCCGACGACCACTCGGTCGTCGTGAGCGCCAACGCCGCGCAGCTCAAGCGGCTGAAGGCGCTCGGATACGCCCCGAAAGCGCTGCCGGGGCCGCCCGCCCGTACCAACGGACTGGCCGTCGAACCGTTCGACTTCCCGCCCGCCGACTCGCGCTATCACAACTACGCCGAGATGAACGCGGAGATCAACCAGCGCCTCCAGCAGTACCCGAACCTCATGAGCAAGCGCGTCATCGGCAAGTCGTACCAGGGCCGCGATCTCATCGCCATCAAGATCAGCGACAACGTCGCGACCGACGAGAACGAGCCCGAGGTCCTCTTCACCCACCACCAGCACGCCCGCGAGCACCTGACCGTCGAGATGGCGCTCTACCTGCTGCGCGAGCTGGGCGCGAGCTACGGCTCGGACTCCCGGGTCACCAACATCCTGAACAACCGCGAGCTCTGGATCGTGCCGGACCTCAACCCGGACGGTGGCGAGTACGACATCGCCTCCGGCTCGTACCGCAGCTGGCGCAAGAACCGGCAGCCCAACACCGGTTCCTCGTACGTCGGTACGGACATGAACCGCAACTGGGACTACAAGTGGGGCTGCTGCGGCGGCTCGTCGGGATCGTTCAGCTCGGAAACGTACCGGGGGCGCGCGCCCGAGTCGGCCCCCGAGGTGAAGGTCGTCGCCGACTTCGTCCGCTCGCGGATCGTCGGCGGGAAGCAGCAGATCAAGGCCGGCATCGACTTCCACACGTACAGCGAGCTGGTGCTGTGGCCGTTCGGCTACACCAATGCGGACACGGCGCCCGGCATGACCCAGGACGACCGCGACGCGTTCGCCACCGTCGGGCGGAAGATGGCCGCGAGTAACGGCTACACGCCGGAGCAGTCGAGTGACCTGTACATCACGGACGGGTCGATCGACGACTATCTCTGGGGCATCCAGAAGATCTTCGGCTACACCTTCGAGATGTACCCGCGCAGTTCCTCCGGCGGCGGCTTCTACCCACCCGACGAGGTGATCGAGCGCGAGACCAGCCGCAACCGGGACGCGGTGCTGCAACTGCTGGAGAACGCGGACTGTATGTACCGGTCCATCGGCAAGGAGCAGCAGTACTGCGCCGCCGGTAGCTGAGCCGGACTCCCCTGCGGGGCTTCCCGAACTGGGGCTCCGCCCCAGTTCGGGAAGGGGCGGGTCGGGGAACAGCTCCGCAGGACTCCCTCTAGCGGCTAGCGACCTCGGCCCGCAAGGTAGAAGCCCAGCACCGGGGCGAGTTCCGTGAACCACTCCTGGAGCCTGGCCCGGTTGCGGGCGGCGACCACTCCCTCGAAGAACCGGCCGTCGGGCAGCACCACGGCCACCATCAGGACCTCACCCCCGGGACCGGCCTTGTAGTGCACGGTCTGGATGTCCCGCCACGGGAAGTCCAGACTGGCGCCGTTGCGTTCCAGCGACACGCCTTCGGCGTCGACCACGACAGCGTTACGCCGATCCGCAGCCAGAAAGTCGGGGCCGGCGGGCACCGGCACAGGCGCGGGAGCGAAGGCCGGGGGCGGCGGGCCGAAGCCTTGCTGCGGCTGAGGGTGGTACTGCGGCTGCGGCTGCTGGGGGTCCACTGAGGTCGGCCTCCTCGGCTCTCGTTTCCGGGGCCCAGTATCGCCGACAGGCGAGACCGCGCCCCGGGACGACCTAGATCGCCAGGCTCAGCACCGCCGCGACCGCGAAGCCCGCGACCGACAGCACCGACTCCAGCACCGTCCAGGACTTCAGCGTGTCCCGCTCCGAGATGCCGAAGTACTTCGCGACGATCCAGAAGCCGCCGTCGTTGACGTGCGACGCGAAGATCGAGCCCGCCGAGATCGCCATGATGACCAGCGCCAGGAAGGCCTGCGAGTGGTCGCCGTTCTCGACGAGCGGGAGCACGATGCCGGCCGTGGTGACGATCGCGACCGTCGCCGAGCCCTGCGCGACGCGCAGCACCAGTGAGATCAGGTACGCGAGGACGATGACCGGCAGACCCACGTCGTTGAAGGTGTCGGACAGGGCCTGGGCCACACCGCTCGCCTTGAGGACCGCGCCGAATATGCCGCCCGCGCCGACGACCAGCAGGATGTTGCCGACCGGCTTGAGGGACGAAGTCGACACCTGCTCAAGGGACTTGCGCGACCAGCCGCGCCGGATGCCGAGCAGGTAGTACGCCATCAGCAGCGCGATCGTCAGGGCGACGAAGGGGTTGCCGAAGAACTCGACGACCGAGCGCAGGGTGGACGGGTCCAGCGCGATCGAGGAGAACGTCGCCGCGAGGATGAGGACGAGCGGCGTACCGATGATGGTGAGGACCGTGGGCAGCGAGACGGGCTGCTCGTGCGGGGTGCGGCCCGCGGCGGTCTGCTCCGCGATGACGGCGGCCTTCGCGTCCTCGGCCGCCTCGACCATGTCGTGCGGGACCTCGACGAAGACGCGCTTCCCGATCCAGGCGGCGTACGCCCAGGCGGCGAGCACGGCGGGGATGCCGCAGACGATGCCCATGAGGATGACCCAGCCGAGCGAGACGTGGAAGAGGCCCGCCGCGGCGACCGGTCCCGGGTGCGGGGGAAGGAACGCGTGGGTCATCGACAAGCCGGCGAGCAGCGGCATCGCGTACAGCAGGATCGACTTGCCGGAGCGCTTGGCGGCGGCGTACACGATCGGCGCGAGCACGAAGATGCCGACGTCGAAGAAGACCGGGATGCCGAAGATGAGGCCGGTGAGGCCCATGGCGAGCGGGGCGCGCTTCTCACCGAAGAGGCCGAGCAGGCGGGAGGACAACACCTCGGCGCCGCCGCTGACTTCGAGTATCGCGCCGAGCATCGTGCCGAGGCCGATGATGATCGCGACGTGGCCGAGGATGCCGCCCATGCCGGATTCGATGACGGAGACGACGGCCGACTTCTGGACCGTACCGAAGAGTTCGGTGACGGAGAGGCCCGCGCCGAGGCCGACGGCGATGGAGACGGCGAGCAGCGCGACGAACGGCTGGAGCCTGACCTTGATGATCAGGAAGAGCAGCAGGGCGATACCGAGGGTCGCGACGGTCAGCAGACCGGCGGTGCCGTCGATGAGGGTGAGGAGACCGCCGGTGTGGGGTGGGGTCTCCGCGGGAACGGGGGCGGTGGCGGCGGCGAGCAGGGACATGAGGAGAACCTCGTAATTCCATGAAGGCTGAAGCGTTTCGGGGCAGGGGGGATCGCGGCACGGCGCCCGAGCGGTGCGCGCCGTGCCGTGACGACGTACGGAGAAGCGGCGAAGAGGGGGCGCGCGTCAGCCGAGGACGGCGAGCGCGTCGATCTCGATGAGGAGTCCGGCCGGGAGACCGACGTAGACGGTCGTACGGGCGGCGGGGGCCTCCTTGAGGCCCTGCTCCTCGAAGTAGGCGTTGTAGATCGCGTTCATCTCGGCGAAGTGGTCGGTGTCGGTGAGGTAGACGCGCATCATCATCACGTCGTCCCAGCTCGCGCCGCCCTCTTCCAGGATCGCCTTGACGTTGGCGAAGGTCTGGAGGGTCTGCTCGCGCAGGGTCGGGCCGGCGGGGGTCGGCGCCTCGCCCTCGACCGCCGGCAGGAACCCGACCTGGCCCGCGACCTGGAGGATGTTGCCCTTGCGGACGCCGTGGGAGAACTTGGCGGGCGGGGCGGTGTGGGTGGACGGGGTGATCGCGGTCTTCTCGACGCTGCTGCTCATGCGCTTGCTGCTTCCTTCGGGGGTGTATTTCCTGAGTACTCCCTGCTGATGGCGTCGGCGGTGCGGCGCACCAGCGGCAGGAGGGTGAGGAGCTCTTCGGCGGTCACGACGACGTTCGGCGCGGACACCGACATGGCGGCGACGACCCGGCCGTCCGCACCGCGGATGGGGGCCCCGACGCAGTTGATGGACTCCTCGTGGCCGCCGAGGTCGGTGGCCCAGCCCTGTTCGCGTACGAGCGCCAGTTCCTTGAGGAAGGCCGCGGCGTTCGGCGTCGAACGGGACGTGTAGGTGGGGTAGTCGAGCTTTTCCGCGAGGGTGCGGCGCTCGGCTTCGGGGAGGTCGGCGAGCAGTAGTTTCGCCACTGCGGCGACGGTGATCGCGACGGGCTTGCCGATGCGCGAGTACATGCGTACCGGGTAGCGGCTCTCGACCTTGTCGATGTAGAGGACCTCGTTCTCCTCGTAGACCGCGAGGTGCACGGTGTGCCCGCACTCGTGGTTGAGGGCGGCGAGGTGCGGGTGTGCGATCTCGCGTACGTCGAGGTTCTCGACGGCCTCCTGGGCGAGCGCGAAGAGGCGGGCGCCGAGGCGGTAGCGCTGGTCCTGCTGCCGGTAGACGAGACCGTGCTCGTGGAGGGTACGCAGGAGACGCAGCGCGGTGGACTTGTGCACGCCGAGGCGTTCGGCGACCTGGCCGAGGTCGGCGGGTCCCTGGGCGAGCAGCGGCAGGATGCTCAGCGCGCGGTCGACGGTCTGGCTCATGGGGTACGTACCTCCTGGTCGGCGGCGCCCATTGGCTGCGTTACGTCGGTCCAGCCGGGGCCGAGACGAAGTGTCCCCCAGGCGTCCGCGTCCAGTGCGGCGAGGCGGTCGGCGTGGGCGCGGGAGGGTGGCGTACCGAGGTCGCCGGGGACGGTGAGGGCGGCGGCGGCCATGAGGTGACCGTGCCGGATCCGTTCGCGTACGGGCAGACCGCGCAGGGTCGCGGAGAGGAACCCGGCGGCGAAGGCGTCCCCGGCGCCGACGGGGGCGACGACGTCGACGCGCAGGGCGGGGACGGTGGTCACGGTGTCGGTGCCGGTGTCGGGTGCTGTCGGTTCCCGGGTGAAGGCCGTCGCGCCGGCCGCGCCCTGCTTGACGACCAGGACCTCCGGCTCGGGCAGGGCCCGGCGGATCTCGGCCGCGCCCCGGACGCCCCAGGCCGCCTGCGCCTCGTCCTCGCCGACGAAGACCAGGTCCGCGCCGCGGGCGAGGTCGAGCAGGACGTGGGGGCCCTCGGCCTCGCTCCTCCACAGGTGGGCGCGGTAGTTGACGTCGAAGGAGACCAGGGGGCGGCCGGGGCGGCGTGCGGTGAGCGCACGCATCAGGGCCAGGCAGTCGGCGGACAGCGCGGCCGTGATCCCGGACAGGTGCAGTACGCGGCCGGCGGCCAGCTCGTCGAGCGGCATGTTCCGCGGGGACATCGCGGAGGCCGCCGACCCGGCGCGGTAGTAGACGACCTCGAAGCCGTCTGCTTCGCGGTCGGTCGCCGTACGGAAGTAGATGCCGGTGGGGCGGTGCGGGTCACGCTGGACGGCGGTGGTGTCGACGCCGTACGCGGCGACGGCGTCGACGAGGTGGTCGCCGAAACCATCGGCGCCGACCCTGCCTACCCATCGCGTGCGGTGCCCGGCGGCGGCGAGGGCGCAGGCGACGTTGGACTCGGCGCCGCCGATGCCGCGGCCGAAGGAGGGTACGTCGGCGAGGCGGCCGGGCCGGGAGGGCAGGAACGTCACCATGGACTCGCCGAGGCAGACCACATCCACCACTGCTGCTGCTTCGTCCGCGGGCGCGGTCACGATCGGGCTCCTCACCACTGACTCACACTGACTCACACTGACTCACCATTGACCCTGCATCGGCTCGGATGTTAGACAGCGTTCAGCGATATGCGCAATGGTCGTTGCATATGCTGCAACACGACATATCAGGAGACTCCCATGGCCACAGGCAACCCGGTCGGACGACTCGCCGACGAGCGCGTGGACCACCGCTTCAAGGCGCTCCCGCCGGACGCCGAAGGCCTGACGGTCGGCGAGCTGGCGGCCGAGCGCCGCAACCTCTTCACGGGCGGGTTCACCACCCCCGTGCTCGCGCTCTCCGCCGAGGCGGTGGAGCACAACCTCGCGCTCCTGGAGACGTACGCCGAGCGCCACGGCCTCGCGTTCGCACCGCACGGCAAGACGTCCATGTCGCCCCAGCTCTTCGCACGCCAGCTGGAGCGCGGAGCGTGGGGCATCACGGCCGCCGTGCCGCACCAGGCGCGCGTGTACCGGGCGTACGGCATCCAGCGGATCTTCCTCGCCAACGAGGTCGTCGACGCGGCAGCGCTGCGCTGGCTGGCCGCCGAACTGGACGCCGACCCCGACTTCCGCTTCATCTGTTACGTCGACTCGGTGCGCGGCGTGGAGCTGATGGCGGAGGCCCTTCAGGGGGCCTCGGTCTCGCGCCCACTGGACGTGGTCGTCGAGCTCGGCGCGGGCGAGGGGGCCCGTACCGGCGCCCGGACGGCCGCCGACTGCGCGGCGGTCGCGGACGCGGTGGCGGCCACGGGCGGCACGCTGCGGCTGGTCGGTGTGGCCGGGTACGAGGGCGAAGTCCCGCAGGCGGACGGCGACAAGGTCCGCGCGTGGCTGCGCGAACTGGTGTCTCTCGCTGCGGACTTCGACGAGGCGGGCCGGTTCTCCGACTCGTCGGAGGTCGTGATCAGCGCGGGTGGCAGCGCGTGGTTCGACGCGGTGGCGGAGGTGTTCGCGGAGATCCCCGAGCTTTCGCTGCCGGTGCTCAAGCTGTTGCGGTCCGGTGCGTACGTGTCGCACGACGACGGCCACTACCGCCGGCTCACCCCGTTCAACCGGGTGGCGGAGGAGGGCGAGCTCCAGCCCGCGTTCCGCCTCTGGTCGCAGGTCGTGTCCCGGCCCACCCCGGAGCAGGCCTTCCTCAACGCGGGCAAGCGGGATGCGGCGTACGACCTCGACCTGCCGGTGGCGCAGGCGGTACGGGACGCCCGGACGGGGGAGTTCCGCTCTGCGGCCGGCATCACGGTGACCGGGCTGTCGGACCAGCACGGCTGGGTGCGTACGGAGCCGGGGGCAGACCTGGAGGTCGGCGACTGGCTCGGCCTCGGGCTGTCCCACCCGTGCACGTCGTTCGACAAGTGGCAGCTGATCCCTGTCGTCGAGGCGGACGGCACGGTGACGGATTACATCCGCACGTTCTTCTAGCCCCGGCGCGGGAGCGGACGGGCCTGCGGCGCGTTTACCCCACCCCGCCCCTTCCCGAACGGGGGCTCCGCCCCCGACCCCGGTCCTCAAACGCCGGACGGGCTCAAGCGGCCGGGGGTGGGCTGCTGGGGCTCCGCCCCAGACCCCGCTCCTCAAACGCCGGAGGGGCTGAGAG